>NZ_KV793074.1:0-83092 GCF_001808385.1 Rothia sp. HMSC08A08 | reverse complement strand
GGCTGACTTCAGCCACTCCACCTACCAAGGCGATGCTGACTTCAGCCACTCCACCTACCAAGGCGAGGCCGACTTCAGCAGCTCCACCTACCTCCGTAACCCTACCTACAAAAATCGGGCTGCCTTTAGCAGGTCTATTTTTTACCAGGAAGCTTATTTTGGTAAAGATGGAAATAATAACAGATCTTCTCGCTTCCTAGATCGCGCCCCTCAGTTTTATGACGAGACAAACCACACAAACACGCTTTTTGGCTCATCTAATAATGATTTCACGGTGGATACCAGCGAAGGTTATCCTATTGACCTAAATTCCGAAGGCTTACCTCTTGGTTGTAATTTTCTCACCACAGAGCAGAAGGAATACCTTGCAGATATTTTCCAAGAAATAGAAAAAATAAATAATAAATTTCTTGAGGCAAAAGACAACAAAGAGAAAGCTAGAATTTCAGACAGGCTGCGGTCTCTTTACGAAGAGCTCCATGAATGGCGCAAGAAAGCCACCACAGTAAAAGTGGAAGACGTAGCAGCAGAAGATACGGAGAGCTAATCAATCTGTAGAGTTTTGGGGACAGCTATTCTTTGATAGCTGTCCCCCAAAACTCTACGGCTCTCCCCTAGTACACGAAAGTACCGGCGGTTTATGTAGCCGCTCGTCCTTACTCCCCTACCAGGATTTTTCGGCTCAGCAAGGTACTCGTACCTTCCAGCCGCATCAAAACCAGACCCTCCCACAAACCCGATAAACCCCTGCGGCATATACTATTCGTCTTCTTCGTAGACATAATCCTTGAAATAGTCGGGGTCGCCGTCGCTATCCAGCCAGAGCTCAAACCAGCCCAGGAAGTCCTGGCGCTCACAGCAGGGGCTAACGCCAACATCCGAGAAGCTCCACACCTCACCGGCGCACGGCCCAGCGGTAATCAGCTCATAGGTCATGCCGCACCCCTCATCCATGAGCTCAACACCCTGGTTCCCCAGCTTACGCTCAAAGGACTCGTCGCTAAGCTGCTCTTCGTCCTCCTCATCCTCCCAAACCCAGCCGTCCGTGAGCGTCATGGGGAGGGAAAGGTCTTTGTGCTCAATCTCTGCAAGCCGGTGAATGGGACTGGCGCTGATGCTCTCCGTCTCCGGGTCGTTCCAGCCGTCACCAACCTCCAGCAGAAACAGCCGGTACGCCTGCGGCAAGCGGGTATTGCAGGCACGCTCAAAAGCAATAATGTCTGCCTCCGAAACGGTAGGCCCCATGCTGATATTCTTCTGAGCGACTTTAGCCTTAATACGCTCGATCACAGCAGGGTATTCTTCAGGTGTATAGATAGGCACAAAAACTCCTCAAAATAGGTTCTTCGGTTTCACAGGGTTAGCGCGAGCCTTTGTACAAGTTACTGCACGCTGTTTCTCTCCCAGCGGTCCTAAAACTTGCGGGTGGGCTACGCCCATTAATTCCGGCTGAATTCATGCCATAATAGAAACACATATCCACCGTAACTCTTGTCACATGAACGAAATTAATAACTCCATCATTATCTACCAACCACATGCCGATCAACCCGCCGTTGATGTTCGTCTAGAAGGCGAGACGGTGTGGTTGAGCCAACGGCAGATGGCCGAGCTATTCGATGTAGATGTGCGTACCATCAGCGAGCACCTGTCCAACGTATTTTCTAGCGGTGAGCTGGTGAAAGAGGCAACTATCCGGAAATTCCGGATAGTTCGACACGAAGGTACGCGCAATGTAACGCGAAGTGTTGAGCACTACAACCTTGATGCCATTATCTCTGTGGGCTACCGCGTCAAATCAGCCACGGCCACGCAGTTCCGTATCTGGGCCACCAAGCGCCTGCGCGAATACCTGATGCAGGGGTACAGCATTAACCAGCAGCGGCTTGAGCAGCTTGGGCAGATTGTAGAGGTCATGGCGCGGGCAGATAATCATCTCGTGGCCGGTACTGGGGAAGTACTCGCAGCCTATCTACCGAGCCTGCAAACCCTGCGCGACTACGACGAAGGCACGCTCTCTGCCAGTGAATCCACCGGGAATGCGCCGGTATGGCAGCTCACTCATGCCGATGCGCAGGCAATTATTGCCCGCGCCCGCAGCGAATTCCCGCAAGATAGGCTTTTCGGGATCGAAAACGGGGATAAACTCAAATCGGTTGTCGCAACCATCTACCAGAGCTTCGCGGGCGAAGACCTCTACCCAACCACCGAGCAGAAAGCAGCGAACTTACTGTACCTCATGGTCAAAGACCACCCGCTGGTTGATGGGAATAAACGCAGCGCCGCGGCCCTGTTCATTGAGTTTCTGGCCCAGAATAACCTGCTGTTTTCGGCGGATGGCACACCGCTCGTCTCAAACAACGCCCTAGCGGCGATGACCCTAATGGTCGCCATGAGCAGCCCGAAAGAAAAGGACCTGATGGTAGCCCTTGTGGAACGGCTCATTAGCCCGGTTGCACATTAGCCTCTGCTTCCCTGACCCGCTAAGTGCGTCTCTACTCCCCCACCAGGGTCTTCGGATCCAGCGGGGTGCTCGTACCTTCCGCCAGATGTTCCAGGCGCCTCAAGATCAAACCTTCGCGCAGAGCCCAGGGAGAAACACGCATTGTTTCGATACCGAAGGTTTCCATCGCGGCCTCAGCCGCCATTGCACCGGCGAGAACCTGATCGGCGCGCATCCGGGAAACACCGGGCAGGTCAGCGCGCTCGGCGGGAGCCATAGCCTCCATGCGGCGAGTCCACAGGCGCAAATCCGTCACATGCATCTCACGCTTCACATGCGGCCCCGCAGAATACGGTGCCGCCCCGCAAATACGCGCCAGCGATCGGAACGTCTTCGAGGTGCCCACCACCATATTCGGCTCGCCAAATGCCAGCAACCGCTGCGCCACCGGCTCAATCTGCTCGCGCACATACCTGCGCAGCCGTTTCGTCTGCTTCGGCGAAGGCGGCTGTTCATCAAAGAACTCGCGGGTCAGGCGACCGGCACCCAGCGGCACCGACATTGCCGCATCCGGCAGGGCATCCGTGCCCGTAGAGAACTCGAAAGACCCACCCCCAATATCAAAATTCAGGATGCGCCCCGCACCCCACCCCTGCCAACGACGCACCGCGAAATAGGTGATAGCGGCCTCTTGATCGCCCGAAATCTCGCTCAAACTCACGCCAGTCTTCAACCGCACATGCTGCAAAACCTCGGCACCATTACCGGCCTCGCGAATAGCAGAAGTCGCAAAGGCGAGCAGATCTTCGGCATTATTCTCAATGGCGAAATCGCGCGCAGACTTCACGAACTCGGTCAGCGCGGCGCGGCCTTCATCAGAGATATCACCCGACGGTGTCAAATACTGCACCAACTGCAGCGGAATCTTATGCGAAGCGTACGGCTCAGGGCGAGCGCCCGGGTGTCCGTCAAGCAACAGCAGGTGAACAGTATTTGAGCCAACATCAAGAACACCGAGGCGCACGGCGCGCTCCTATCCCCCAGCCACCGCCAGGATAACGTACAACTTCATTAAGTGTGGCATAAGTCGCCGCATGATGCGCGCAATCCACCGCCGGGTATGCACGAGTTCGCCCGTCACACATGGACGCACAGGCTAGGGAGCGCGAGCACACGAAAAAATCTCACGGGCTCATGCCCGCGAGATTTTACGTCGGGTTTTTAGAGAAAACGGGACGAAACCGTGTAACCAAGGGATGCGGAGGCTCTGGCGAACGGCTTCAGGATGCGCGACTAGCAGCGAGCGCCTAAGGCTGTCGCGCACGGCAAAGCGAAGCGGAGCCGTCGTGACTGGTCGCCTTGTAAAGCGAGCGCAAGTCGCGCATCCATGTAAATCATGCCAAGCGCAACAATACGGATACGTAGCCCACGCTTTCGTGAGCAACGCATCCGTATTGTTGGGAAGAAGAAAGGACTAGTCCTTCTTAGCCGCAGTCTTCTTTGCAGTAGTGGACTTTTTAGCGGTTGTTTTCTTCGCGGTGCTCTTCTTAGCGGTCGTCTTCTTCGCCGCAGTCTTACGCTTCGCAGGCCCCTTGGCGCGCTTTTCGGCGAGCAGTTCGACGGCGCGCTCATGGGTGAGCGATTCGATGGTTTCCGAACGCGGCACCGTAATGTTGGTAACGCCGTCGGTAATGTACGGTCCGAACCGCCCGTCTTTGACCACGATATTCTTTTCGCTGTTCGGGTCTACACCAAGCTCAGCGAGCGGGGGCTTAGCGGCGGCGCGTCCGCGCTGTTTAGGCTGCGCATAGATGTCGAGCGCCTGTTCAAGGGTGATCGTGAAGATTTCTTCCTCAGACCCAATCGATCGCGAGTCGGTGCCCTTCTTCAGGTACGGGCCGAACCGCCCGTTCTGCACGGTGATTTCGTTGCCTTCAGCATCGGTACCGAGCACGCGCGGCAGGCTCAAGAGCTTGAGCGCATCCTCTAGGGTTACGGTCGCCAAATCCATAGATTTGAAGAGCGATGCGGTGCGCGGCTTAGCGGGCTTGGGCTTCTTCTTCGGCTTGGGTTTGCCGTTCTTGTAGTATTCGGTGGGCTGCGCATCCAGGTACGCCTGAATCTGCTCCTCCGTCATCTCTTCGATAACTTCGGTGACATAGGGGCCGTAGCGCCCGTCGCGGGCGATAATCTGGTTCCCAGAGGCGGGATCAGTGCCGAGCACGCGCCCATCGGATTTGCCCTGCTCAAGCAGCTCTTTCGCCTTCTCAGCGGTCAGCTCGTCGGGCGCCAAATCGGTGGGAACGTTGGCGCGCACGGGGTCAGAGACTTCGCCGGTTTCGGTATTGACGGTGCCTTCAGCCTCAAGGTAGGGGCCGAATTTGCCCACGCGCAGCACAATGCCGTCAGCAATGCGGATCGAGTTAATATCGCGGGCATCAATATCGCCCAGATTATCCACGATCGGCTTGAGCCCGCGTTTCTTCTGCACCCCGCCGCCGAAGTAGAAGTCGCCCAGCCACTCCACGCGCGATTCTTCGCCGCGGGCAATGCGGTCAAGGTCTTCTTCCATCTGCGCGGTGAACTCGTAGTTCACGTAGGGGCCGAAGCTGGTTTCGAGCAGGCGCACCACCGAGAATGCAGTCCACGAAGGCACGAGCGAACCGGAACGCACCTGCACATAGCCGCGATCCATAATCGTTGAAATCACGGCGGCGTAGGTGGAAGGGCGCCCAATGCCCAGCTCGTCAAGAGTTTTCACGAGCGAAGCCTCAGTGTAGCGTGGCGGGGGCAGGGTCTCATGCCCGGCGGCTTCAAGTTTTTCGGCGGTGAGCGAGTCGCCCTGCGCGAGCGCGGGCAGGCGTTTCTCAGCGTTCTTGGCGTCGCGTTCTGCCAGGCGGGTTGCGTCTACGCCTTCCTCATAGGCGGCGAGGAAGCCGCGGAAGGTGATGACAGTGCCGGATGCTGCAAACTCGGCATCGCGCCCGTTGGATGCGGTTGCCCCTAGCCGCACGGATGCGGTCGAACCGGTGGCGTCTGCCATCTGCGAGGCGATGGTACGCTTCCAGATCAGCTCGTACAGCCGGTATTCGTCGTTGGAGAGCGTGCCGCGCACGGCGTCGGGGGTGCGGAACGTGTCGCCCGCGGGGCGGATTGCTTCGTGCGCTTCCTGCGCGTTTTTGCTCTTGGAGGCGTAGGTGCGCGGCGCGGAGGGCACGTATTCGGTGCCGTAGAGTTCGGAGGCTTGGCGGCGTGCCGCCTTCACGGCCTGGTCTGAGAGTGCCACCGAGTCGGTACGCATATAGGTGATGTAGCCGCTCTCGTAGAGGCGCTGGGCAACCTGCATGGTCACGCGCGATGAGAAACGCAGCTTGCGCGCCGCCTCCTGCTGCAGGGTTGAGGTGGTGAACGGCGCTGCGGGGCGGCGTTTATAGGGCTTGGTTTCGACCGAGCGCACCGAGAAGGGAGCGGCGGTGAGGGCTTCGGCTAGGGTACGCGCATCCGCCTCTGAGAGGTGGGTGACCTTGGTAGAGGTGAGAGTGCCGTCGTCGGCGAAGTCTTTGCCGGTGGCAACTCGGGTGCCGTCGACCGCCACGAGTTTGGCATCAAATCCTTCGCTGCTGGTGGTGATGAAATGCCCGGTTAGATCCCAGTAGTTGGCGGCGACGAAGGCCATGCGTTCGCGTTCACGCTCAACAACGAGGCGTGTTGCCACGGACTGCACGCGACCCGCGGATAGCCCGCGACCAACCTTGCGCCAGAGCACGGGTGAGATTTCGTAACCGTAGATACGGTCAAGAATACGGCGGGTTTCTTGAGCATCAACCAGGTGCAGGTCAATATCGCGCAGTTCCCCGAAGGCGCGTTCAATGGCTTCGCGGGTGATTTCGGGGAAGGTCATGCGGTAGACGGGAACCTTGGGTTTCAGAACCTCTTTGAGGTGCCAAGCGATCGCTTCACCTTCGCGGTCACCATCGGTTGCGAGGTAGAGGGCATCAACATCTTTGAGTTTGCGTTTGAGTTCGGCGACTTTTTTCTTTTTGTCGGGGTTAACCACATAGTAGGGGTCAAAATCGTCGTCGATATTGACCGCGAACTTGCCGACCGGGCCCTTTTTCAGGTTTTCGGGCAGTTCGGAAGGCTGCGGCAGGTCACGAATATGTCCCATGGACGAATCCACCAGAAATTCGTTTCCTAAATAACCGCTGATAGTCTTCACCTTCGATGGTGACTCAACGATCAGCAGCGCTTTTCCGTTCTTTGCCTTGGTGGGCACGGCTCTCCTCATATTTGTATGGTGTAGATGCGATACAACAATAGCGCACATTCTGGCAGTTACGCCTATTAGGTGCGCTTATCACGCATGTGTCTTATCACGTTTTACAGCTTGTGTTTGGATTAAGGGTGTGGATGCAACGATACCAGTTATTATGCACGTCTGTATCGAGTTGGCAACCGTAGATATGGGCCTTAGGCGAGCTGGCGGGCGAAATTAGTTGTACGGAAAATACCCTTCGCCCTGGGCAGGAAGAAGCGGGTATTCCCGGCCGTACACTTTGCGCGGCACAATGCGCACCCACTGCATGAGGTGCCCGCTTTCGTAGTGGCGCAGGCCGAAAGTGTGCACGAGCGGCGGGGTCATTTCGGGCGGCAGCCAGTGCGCCACGCCCTGCACGATCACGGAGCGGATGCCGTTCTCTAATTCCTCGTCGATTTCAAAGGAGACGCGGCGGCTCATGACCACGGCGGAGAAACGGTCGCCGCGGGTGGTGCGCAGGTAGATTTCGTGGTCGGCTACCCCGTAGAGGACCGGCAGCACGTCTACGAAGTTGCCGTCGGTGAGCACGAGTCGCCCTAGATTGTTGGCCTGCAGGCGCGCCCAGCAGTCTTCGGCGCTCATTTTCTTGGTGGTGTCTGGGGTGTCTTGCATAGTCATTCTTTTAGTGTAGGGGTTTCTTCGTGCCGAAATTTGTGATGTTCGGCGCGGCAAAGGCGTGTTTTGCGGAGTCGGGCTGGGGTGCCGGGGGTTAGCTGTTTTCGTCTGCAAAGTGCAGAAAACTTTTTTCGATGAGTTCTCGAATAGCGACCAGCAGGGTGTCACGCGGATGCTCATTCTCGGTGCCGAAGGCGGCGCGAGCATCCGGCGTGTAGTCTTCCCAGCCGAGAAGCACGGCGAGCGCACCTAAAATCTGCCCGATGCTCAGCTCACCGTCGCATGCGGAGACGAATCCGGCGGTTTCGGTTGAGAGCATAATTGTGCGGCACAGCCCGGATCCGGCGCGCAGCAGAATTACGTTCGGATGCTCGGCGCCGGGGCGGCCGTGACGTTCTTCGGTCACGTCTTCGGCGAGAACGAGGTGGGCTTCGGCGAGCGCCTGATCGGTCAGGGCGGTAAGGCGGTCGAAGCGTGCCACGGTTTCGGTGATGCTTTGCGCGATGGGCTGGGCTATGGGGTAGGTGATGTCTTCGAACCGGTTTAGGGGTGCGGTTTCGGTGGTGTGCGCCGGGCGGCGGAGCCAGAGCATCCCGAACCCAATAGAATGAACGTTCCGGTTTTTAAAGTCGTCGAGATAGGCTCGGTAGGTGTTCTCGTAGTGATCGCGGTCGCGGTTTTCGCTCGCGTCTTTGAGCCAGGTTTCCGCATAGGATTCGGGGGTGAGCACTTCGCGCTGAATTACCCACGCCTCGCTCGGGGTGCCGGTGGCTGATTCGGCGAACCAGGTGCGCAGGCGAGCATCCCAGGGCTGCGCCTCGCCGGTGTTGTCGCGGTGAATTTCCCAGTTGCCGAGCATCTGGGCACGTCCGCCGGGCACCAGAACCTCGGGGATGCGCCGAATAAGCGTGCTGACAATATCATCACCGGGCAGCCCGCCGTCACGGTACGTAAACTGGTCGTTACTGCTTTCGTCTGCGCGGCGCGGGGTAATGACGAACGGCGGGTTTGAGACCACAAGGTCGAACTGCTCCCCCGCCACGGGTTCCAGCAAAGAGCCTTGTCGAAGGCTGACGCGGGCTTCAAGGTTCTGCGGATCGAGTTTCAGGGCACCGGCGTTCAACAGCAGGTTAAAACGGGCGAAGGCGAGGGCGCGCGACGAAATATCGGTGGCCGTTACGTGGTCTGCGTGGGCGAGCAGGTGGAAGGTCTGAATACCGCAGCCGGTCCCCACGTCAAGGGCACGCGCCACAGGGGTGCGCTCGGTAATCTGCGCCAGAGTTAGGGATGCCTGCCCAATACCCAGCACGTGATCTTTGCGCAGCACCCCGGGTCGCTGATGCGCCCCCAAATCAGAGGCCACCCACAGCTCGGTGCCGTCATCAGCCGAATGCGGTCGCAGGTCAAACACGGCGTGGTACTGCGGTTCTTCGCCGGGGTTCTCTGGGGTGTGGGTATTTTCTGACTCCGCCGGTTCCACGAGGTTTGCCGCAATAAGGTCATTCAGCGCGGGTTCGCCGCCGAGCGCATCGGCAAGTTCCGCGCGGGTTAGGGTGCGTGCGAACAGGAAAAACCCGATCATGCGCGCCAGGCGGCGGTCGGGGTCGGTGGTGTGTGCATCATCAAGGATGTTCTGTACCCGCCAGGTGCCGGGCACAACCTGGTCGCGCGCCATTGCCTCAAAAGCGCGCTCCCCCAGCAGGTCACGCACCCCGTCGTAGCTGTAGTTAAGCCTCTCAAGGGCACCCCGGATTCGCTCAAGCCGGGCGGTATCGTCGCTTATGGGGGTGTCGGGGATGCGGGAGTACAGTTCATCAGCCATACTCCCCATTCTAAGCGCCCCGTTTCTTAACGCCGCGAGCAGGTGTTCCCACCCGATTTTGCGGGAACGGAACTCCGCTATGCCTTTACCGTCAGCGCGGGTTTGATGTCCTTCACAATGGATTCGAGCATGCGCAAGTTAAAGTCCACACCCAACTGGTTCGGCACGGTCAGCAGCACGGTATCTGCCGCCTGAACGGCAGCATCACGGGCGAGTTCTTCGGCAATCAGATCGGGTTCGCCAATATAGCTGCGCCCAAACCGCGAGAAGGTGTTGTCGATAATACCGGTGTAATCCTGCGAATCTTCCTGCGCGCGGCGGCCAAAATAACGCGCCGAATCGGCATCAATAATGGGGATAACCGAACGCGAGACCGAAACACGCGGCACGCGGGTATACCCTGCCTTGGCCCATTCCTCGCGGTAGAGGCGAATCTGCTCCGCCTGCTGCTGATCGAAAGGCACACCTTTATCTTCGAGCATCAGCGTTGAAGACATGAGATTTAGCCCCTGCTGTGCGGTCCATACGGCGGTGCTGTCAGTTCCCGCGCCCCACCAGATGCGCTCGCTCAGGCCGGGCGACTGCGGCTGCACGGGGGCGTACTTGCCCTGCACCCGCGCGGAGGGTGCCATGCCTTCGCCTTGGATTGCCTTCATGAAGATGTCGAGGTGACGACGTGCCATCGCACTCTCATCTTCACCCTCGGCGGGGAAATAACCGAAGCTCTCGAAACCGCGGATAACGGATTCGGGCGAGCCGCGTGAGACACCCAGCTGCAGGCGCCCGGCAGAAATCAGGTCGGCCATCGCGGCGAGTTCGGCCATATACAGCGGGTTCTCGTAGCGCATGTAGCGGTTGCAACACCCGTTCACGTAAGCTTGGTTGCATGGTCGAACTGGTATCGCTGAGGAAGACGAACGAGGTTGCGGCGTACGTCCGCGCCTCGATGGACCGCAAGGGCGACCGATGGACCGTCGAGACCCAGCTGAGAAAGATCAGGGCGCTGGCCGAGGCCAAGGACTGGAAGGTCGTCGAGGTCTACGACGACAACGCGGTGTCCGCGACGAAGAAGCGCCGTGCTGGCACTCGGTGGGCCGAGATGCTGGAGGACGCCCGTGCGGGCAAGTTCTCGATGGTGGTCGCCGTGGACATGGACCGGCTCCTGCGTAGCACGAAGGACCTGAACACACTGATCGATCTCGGCCTGCGTGTCGTCACCGTTGACGGCGAGATCGACCTCTCGACGGCGGACGGGGAGTTCCGGGCGACGATGCTCGCCGCTCTCGCCCGGTTCGAGGCACGACGCAAGGCCGAGCGACAAATCAGGTCGAACGAGCGCCGACGCGCCGAGGGCATCCCCACGTCCGCCTGGAAGGCGTTCGGCTGGACGAGGGACGGCGAGTTGATCGAGGAGGAGGCCGCCGCCGTACGGCGGGCCTTCGATGCGTTCCTCGGCGAGCCGTCCCTGTCGATCCGGCGAATCCGCGAGGACCTGAACAGCGCCGGTCACTTCACCGCGCGTGGGTCGGAGTTCTCCGTCGATGCTGTGCGCTACCTGCTCGCGAACCCGCTTTACTGTGGCTACATCAAGCACTACGCGTCGGGCGAGCTGTACCCGGTTCAGGGCGAGGCGTTCCCGCCCATCGTCGGCGAGCAGACGTGGCGGGCCGCGGTGGCGAAGCTGGAGGACAACGTGCGGAGGTCGGCGAGGCAGGGGAACCAGCCGAAGTATCTCCTGTCCACGATCGGGCTGTGCGGGAAGTGCGGCGCGACGCTCGTCTCGGGGACGAACAGCCGCAAGCAGCCGACGTACCGCTGCGGCGAGCAGTTCCATCTCACCCGCCAGCGCGAGCCCGTCGATGCGATGGTCACCGAGGCGGTGCTCACGCGTCTGTCCTCGGTGGACGTGCACGACCTCGTGATGCCACAGGAGGACGATGGGCCGGATCGCGAGGAGCTGCTGACGGAGCGGAACGCCCTGGTCGATCGGGTGAAGGAGCTGAGCCCGCTGCTGCGCGACATCCATCAGCCGGTCCTGGAGATAACGGCAGCGATCAACGACGTGAAGGCCCGCATCGACGAGATCGACGCGGAGCTGCTCGACCGTTCGGTGTCGGCGGCGGCGAAGCTGCTCGTGGACGTCGAGGAGCCGGTCGGCACCGCGGAGCGCCGCGAGGTGGTCGAGGCGAAGTGGAAGGTGTTGGACGTGGACCGCCGCCGGATGCTCGTGGACGAGCTGGTGACGGTGACCATCGAGCCCATCACGCCCGGTCACGTGAAATTCGACCCCGACCTGATTCGGATAGAGCCGCGTCGCGACTGACTCATGAGTCGACTCGTCATTGCAATGGTGAGTCGACTCGTGGGAGAATGGTTGCAGACAAGAAGATCCCACCGGGGCCGCGACTTAGAAGCGCGGGGTTCTGCTCCCGGATGAGTAGCCGGTCAAACAGCCCAATTACCGTGGCGGGGAACCGGAAGATACTCATGTCTGAGGACTTCCGATGTCTGTCGTTATCGACGTTCCCCGCGCATCCGCGCTCGACCGCCCTGGCCTCGATCAGGGCTCCACTCCTTCTCCGCAGGCAGACGGCCTCGATCCCGTCATCGCCGCCGCTCGTGCTGCTGGTCGTCTGGCCGGTGAACGCCTGGCTCGCACGCCCCTGACCCCGCGACAGCGCGCCGCGGTCGCCGCCGTGATGGGCGGTGGTCACTGATGAGCGCCAACTCCGCCGCCTTCGACCACGTGAACGGCTTCCGCTGGCGACAGGGCGACCCCTCCCTCGCCGAGTCCGAGGCACGTCTCTACGACCTCGGCGTGCTCCGCTCCGTGCTGGAGGAGTCCGTCGAGATCGCCGTCGCCGACGCCCGCGCCGATGGGGTGACCTGGGCGAAGATCGGCGACGCCCTCGGCGTCACGCACCAGGCTGTCATCAAGCGCTACGGCCGGGGCGGTGGTCGCTGATGCGCGCCGACGCACGCAACCTCAGCACCGCTCCCGCCGACCTGACCCCGCCCGGAGGGCCTGGCCTGGCACCCGCCGAAGGCGGGCTGCCCGTCGTCGTGATGACGGTCCGCAGCCGTGCTTCGCACTCTAAGAGTTTCGGGAGCCTCATTCGTTCCTACGGGCGCGGCAAGGGCTTGTCGATTGCCGCGTCCTGCAACAACGTGTCTGGTCAGCGGTCGGTTCCGCCCGCGCTCCGTCGCGTGGCCTCGTGGGATCATTTTGGGTCTCATTTGGGGGTCAATAGGGGGTCATTTAGGCGCCGCACTCTCTCTGAGGCCCTCCGCGCTGTCCGCGGCGGGGGTGGTCGCTGTGGCTAAGCAGGAGAACAACCCGACGAGCATCGGGCTCACGCAGTACCTCGATCCGTCGTACTGGACCTGGGCTGCCGAGGACCCGAACGGGGCCGCGCTGCTCCAGCAGGGAGCCGAGGCGATCCTCGCCTACGTGGTGCAGCGGCTCGAGGCCACCGGCTGCGAGGTCGTCGAGGCCTACGGCATCGTGCATGACAAGGACGAGCGCGAGGTCTGGAGCGACACGGAGAAGGCTCTGGTGATCGAGCCGAAGCCCGATCACCTGCACGCGGTCATCAAGTTCGCCAGCCGTGCGAAGAGCGCACCGCTGGATCGGCTCGCGTTCGGCATCGGCGTCGAGCCCCAGTACGTCGAGAAGCCGGGCCGCGGGCGGTACGCCTACGACAACATGCTGTCGTATCTGACGCACGTGAAGTACGCGGACAAGCACCAATACGCGCCTTCGGAGGTCGCTACGGTGCGTGGGCCTGACTACCTCGGGATCGACGCCCAGCGTCGGGAGACCTGGCTCAAGGGGCGCGCGCACGTGAAGAAGAAGGTCGTCGCCGAGAACTTCGAGGACATGCGCGAGCGCGTGCTCCAGGGCGAGTTCACGCGGGATCAGATCATGCTCACGGACGAGCTGTTCGACATCTACTCGCGGCATCAGCGGGAGATCGACGACGCGCTGTCGGCCTACGGCCAGCGCCGCGCATACCGGGCGGCGGCGAAGCTCCGCGCCGGTGAGTTCTCGACGCACGTGGTGTTCGTCCATGGGGATGCCGGGATCGGCAAGACCCGGTTCGCCACGGACTTCATCACCGAGGCGATCAACGCGGCGAACGCGCACGGCGAGCGGTGGCAGGTCTACCGGGCCGCGACGGGGAACCCGCTTGATGACTGGCGAGGCGAGGAGGTGCTGCTGCTGGACGATCTGCGGGCCTCGGCGATGGATGCGAACGACTGGCTGCTGCTGCTTGATCCGTACAACGCCTCGCCTGCGAAGGCTCGGTACAAGAACAAGGGCGAGGTGGCCCCGCGCCTTATCGTCATCACGGCGACGATCGAGCCTGTCGAGTTCTTCTACTACGCCCGCCAGAAGGGCAACGTGGACGAGGCGTTGGACCAGTTCATCCGCCGCTTGGCCTCGGTCGTGAAGGTCTATCGTGCCGACGACATCAATCGTTACCTCGTGCAGCACATTGGGAAGATCGAGCCCTACGAGTGGCACCAGTGCAGCATCCCGACCGCCGCACACACGCCCGGCATGTACGGCAACGCGTATCACCAGAACGTCGGGTCGCGGGAACTGACCTACGGTCCGGAGACCTCGGCGGAACATGACGCTGAGGGCGCGGTTGCTGAGCTGCTGGGCGGGCTCGCGGTGCGGAGCCCTGACGTGCCGCTGGTGCTGATCGGAGGTGCCGCATGAGCACCGAACGCGATGCGCTCTTCCAGGGGGTCGAGGGGGCCGGAGGCCCCTCGCAAGCAGCCGGGGAGGACATGAGCGCCAGCGAAATGTCCGACACGGCTACTGCTTGCCACTCTGGCGTACAGGTGGAGCAGCAGACCGACTCCCAGGTGAACACCGGTCGGGCTGATGCGGAGGCTGTGCGTCAGAGTCACGGCGGCGCGAAGCGTCGTCGTGGGGACCGCGCGAAGCTCGATACCGACTTCGGAGAGGAGACGCTCGCGGCGCTTCGCACTCGTGCGAAGCGGCTCGGGCTGGCTCCGAGCACGTGGGTGCGGACCGTCGTCCGGGATGCCCTCCACGCCTCTCGGAGCGAGGAGTTGGACGCCGCCGTGGCCGCGCACCTGCTCGGGGTCGAGGCGCGGGTGCAGGCGTCGGCGGATGCTCGCGAGCTGGCCGCGCAGATTCGCCCGCTGGCGATCAACGTCAACGACCTCGACCGCCGGGCGCGGGCTGGTGAGTCAGTGGCGCTGTCGGCGGAGGTGCCCGAGCTGATCGAGTTGCTGCGCGAGGTCCGCGCCCTGCTCGGGGATCGGGCGGCCTCATGAGCACCACGCACTACAGCCCGAGCGCCAGCGCCGCCGACACGGAGCGCTATATCCGTGGCAAGGAGGACGAGCGGGGCATCGCGATCACGTGCGATGTGCCGGGAGGCCCCGGCGCGTTCTCGGCGCGCGCTCGGTCGCTCACGCAGAACACGACGCGCGAGGTCGAGGCGGTGCATTACCGCCAGTCGTTCAGCGACGAGGAGTTCGACCCGAAGAGTCCGGAGGACGTGCAGCGGGTGAACGATCTCGGTTATCAGCTCGCGAAGAAGATGCACCCGGATTCCGACTGCCTCGTAGTCAGTCATGTGGATGGGCGGGGCAAGAAGCCGCACAACCACATCTTGGTCATCAACCACAACAACCGGACGGGGAAGGCGCTCTCGGACTATCGCACGTTCCACGACCGCAAGGCCGGGAATCAGCGGGGCGTCCAGTCGGCGAACGACCAGCTGATGCGAGAACACGGGCTCTCGGTCGTGAAGCGGCTGGAGCACGCACCGAAGGACTGGGAGCTGCGCCGCGAGGACTTCGCCGAGGGATCGCTCGACCGCGAGATGGGCGACCGGATGAGCGCGGCGCTGGCCGATCCCCGGGCGGTGGACAAGGCCGGTCTGGTCTCGGTGATCGAGGAGCAGAACCAGCGGCTCGGCGATGACGGGGAGCGGGTGCCGCGGATGCGGTTGCACAGCCCCGTCAGCAAGAAGGGCAAGCGCGCCGGGCAAGAGACCTGGACGCTCTACATCGAGGATCGCCGCGGCGAGTCCGGCCGCGCCGAGCGCCGCAAGCGCGCGAGCGCCCTCTCGGCGGACTTCACCCCGGAGGGCGCGCAGGCGTTCTTCGACTACCACCAGCAGCAGAAGGAGAAGGAACATGAGCGCAGCGCTCGACAGGCTGAAGCAGCAGAACGAGCCCGAGCAGTCGCAGCAGCAGCTCGGCAGTCCGGAGACGATGGAGCTGTTGACCTCGATCCTCGCCGCCGTCGAGGCGCAGAACACGAGGATCGCCACGCTGACCGAACAGCAGAAGAAGCTCGCGGGGTTCGTGAAGGTCATGGACGAGGAGACGACGAGGCGGCTGGAGCGGATCACGGCCCCGGCGTCGACCTCCTCGCCCTCCAGCGACGTGTCCGCGAGGATCGCGAGTATCGAGAGCAGGCAGAACGAGATCGCGAGCACGCTCGGCGAGTTCGCGCAGAGTCTCAACGGCGAGAGCTTGAACGCCGCGTCGCGGAGCTTGGTCGCGGAGGCGCAGAAGAATCGCGCGGCTACGGCCTCGGCGATTGAGGGTCTGAAGGCGCAGGTCACAGCGAACCAGAAGCTCGTGAGCCAGGTCGGCGGCGCGGTCCAGCGGATCGAGAAGCGCACCGAGGAACGGGTCGAGAAGGCTGTCGAGCAGGTCGCCGGGGAGGCTTCGGCCACGATGACCGCGAGCCTCGACGCCTCGAACGCGCGGGCGGAGCGGATCATCGCCGCGACGGCGAAGCTGGAGGCGCGACAGCTCTGGTCCGCCGCCGCCGCGATGTGCCTTGTTCTCCTGCCGGTGGCCGTGGTCGTCGCCGGTCTCTGGATGGGCATCGCCGGGCTCATCACGGGTGTTCAGTGGGCGCTGGACGTGGACGGGAGCGTGTGGCTCGGCATCGGCCGGTGGCTCGTGGTCGGCGCTGGCCTCGCCGGGGCCGGCTACGGGCTCTTCGCGTCCGTCCGCTGGGTTGCGGGTCTCGTGGAGACCTGGAAGGGCCGCGGGATGCCGAAGTGGCCCCGCTGGCGCAAGAGGTGATCACGCCTCACGAGGGCAAGCGCGCGCAGCGCGTGCGGCAGCCGCGACAACTGGACATTAGGTCAGCGGCTGCTGTATAGTTCAGTGCATGCTGACCATTGCTTCGCGTCTTGACGTCATGAACCGGCTCGGCCGGGCCATGGCCGACCCGACGCGCTCCCGCATCCTGATGTCCCTGCTCGACAGCCCGAGCCACCCCGCGGTGCTCTCGCGCGAGCTGGGGCTGACCCGCTCGAACGTGTCCAACCACCTGACCTGCCTGCGCGACTGCGGGATCGTGGTCGCCGAGCCCGAGGGCCGCCAGACTCGCTACGAGATCGCCGACCCGCACCTGGCCGCGGCGCTGACGGCACTGGTCGATGTGACCCTCGCCGTGGACGAGAGCGCGCCGTGCATCGACCCGGCCTGCTCGGTGCCGGGCTGCTGCGCCGCGAGCAGTTCGGGGGACGCCTCGTGAGCGCCGCCTGCGGCTGCGACGAGCCGACGACCAGCCCCGCGGACGAGGCAGAGGAGGCAGAGCGCCCGTGGTGGCGTGATCCCGGCCTGGTCGTGCCGATCCTCTCCGGCGTCGCGTTCGGCACCGGCCTGGCGCTGGAGTGGTCGGGGCTGCACATCGCGGCGCTGGTCGCGTTCTGGGCGGGCCTGCTGCTGGGCGCGTACACGTTCGTGCCCGGTGCGATCCGGAATCTCGTTGTGAAGCGCAAGCTCGGGATCGCGCTGCTGATGACGATCAGCGCCGTGGGCGCGGTGATCCTCGGCTACGTCGAGGAGGCGGCCGCGCTGGCGTTCCTCTACTCGATCGCCGAGGCCCTGGAGGACAAGGCGATGGACCGCGCCCGCGGCGGGCTGCGCGCGCTGCTGAAGCTCGTGCCGGAGACCGCGACCGTGCTGCGCGACGGGACCTCCACCTCGGTCCCGGCCAGGGAGATCGCCGTCGGCGACGTGCTGCTGGTCCGCCCTGGCGAGCGGGTCGCGACCGATGGGCTGGTCCGCTCGGGCCGGTCGAGCCTGGACACTTCGGCGATCACCGGTGAATCGATCCCGGTCGAGGTCGCGCCCGGAGAAGCGGTGTCGGCGGGCGCGATCAACAGCGCCGGCGTGCTGGAGGTCGAGGCGACCGCCGCGGGCACCGACAACTCGCTGACCACGATCGTGGAGCTGGTAGAGCAGGCCCAGGCCGAGAAGGGCGACCGAGCCCGGATCGCTGACCGGATCGCCCGCCCGCTGGTGCCCGGCGTGATGGTCCTCGCCGTCCTCGTCGGCGTGCTCGGGTCCCTGCTCGGCGACCCGGAGACCTGGATCACCCGCGCCCTGGTCGTCCTCGTCGCGGCCAGCCCCTGCGCGCTGGCGATCGCGGTGCCCGTCACCGTGGTCTCCGCGATCGGCGCGGCGACCAAGTTCGGCGTCGTCATCAAGAGCGGGGCCGCCTTCGAGCGCCTCGGCGGCATCCGGCACCTGGCCGTGGACAAGACCGGCACTCTGACCCGCAACCGGCCCGAGGTAACCGCCATCGTCGCCGCCCATGGGTTCGACGATGCGCAGGTGCTTGCTTGGGCTGCCGCCGTGGAGCAGCACTCGACGCACCCACTCGCCGCCGCCATCGCCGCCGCGGGCCGGGGAACCCCCGCCGCGCAGGACGTGGCCGAGGAGGCCGGGCACGGCATCGGTGGCCTGGTCGACGGCCGCAGGGTGGCGGTGGGCAGTCCGCGCTGGATCGACGCCGGTCCGCTCAAGGCCCGGGTCGAGGACCTGGAGGCCGAGGGGCAGACCTGCGTGCTCGTCACCGTCGACGGCTTCCTGGCCGGGGCGATCGGCGTCCGCGACGAGCTGCGCCCCGAGGTCCCCGAGGTCGTGCGGACCCTGCGCGACCAGGGCGTCGAGGTGAGCATGCTCACCGGCGACAACTCCCGCACCGCTGCTGCGCTGGCGAAGCTGGCCGGGATCGGCGACGTGCACGCCGAGCTGCGTCCCGAGGACAAGGCTCGCATCGTCGCCGGGTTCTCGGAGACGTCGCCGACCGCGATGATCGGCGACGGCATCAACGACGCGCCCGCCCTGGCCGGGGCGACCGTGGGCATCGCGATGGGCGCGACCGGCTCCGACGCCGCGATCGAGTCCGCCGACGTCGCCTTCACCGGCCACGACCTCGGCCTCATCCCGCAGGCTCTGCGCCACGCCCGCCGCGGCGGCAGGATCATCAACCAGAACATCGTGCTGTCCTTGGCGATCATCACTGTGCTGCTGCCGCTGGCGATCACCGGCGTGCTCGGCCTGGCAGCGGTCGTCCTCGTGCACGAGGTCGCCGAAGTCGTCGTCATCGCCAACGGACTGCGGGCTGCGCGTGCCCGCAAGCAATAGGTGTTCCGTCCAACGCCATAACTCAGACATGCGCTAGCGCATGTCGATCACGCCGGTACCAAGCTCAATGCGGCTGGTCTTCGCGGCGATCGCCGACAGAAGCGGGTACGGGGTTGCCTGCTGCTGATCGAAATGGTGCACGCGGAAGAAAGCACCGTCTAGGCCGATGTCTTCGGCGCCTACCGCCAAATCGATAGCCTGGTGCAAAGATTCGGATGCGCTGTTCACGCGCGAACCGGGAATTTCGGCCCAGTGCCCAAAAGAAAGAAAACCAAGTTTTTTCTCTGTGCCCGGCTGTGGTTCAAGATTTTGTACCGCTAGTTCGGTTTTCTGAGTGTCTGATGCGTTCATTGTTATGCCTTTCGTATTGCCCTACAGGGGGTATTTCCTCGTGTATGAGCATTCAGCATACAATTATTTACTTTACAGAACAAGTTTTAAATAATATGAGTAAAACCACCTATATAATTACTAGTCAGAAAGCTATTCTATATAAAATACATGCGACATATTAGGTAATGATTCATTTATATTTTTTTACGCGCAATACTTACCTCAAGGTAACGAATGTGCATTTCTTCTACCCTTAGCATATCCATACCTCGTTCAAATCTTTTATGTATAAGACCCCGGCAGAAAAACCATATGATTCATTATTTTCTAGGTGCAGGTACTACAGACATTGTTTTTCTGGCTCGGCTCTTCAAGATGCACCTGAATTTTAGGAAATACTCGATATAAGACAGGTCATGACATAATGGCAACGCTCTGTCACAGTGGATCTCGCTGACCATGACGTCACGCACGCGTTACGAAGCCCCACCAGCCTTGAGTTGGCGGTGCAGCGCGGTTTTTTGGGACTATTGCGCACGGCAAACACTCACGACAACTTCAAACGCAAGGATATTTTCATGAGACGAGGCCTCTCTCGCCGAAACCTGGTGACCGGAACCGCATGGGCTGCGCCGCTTGTGCTGAGCACCGCCGTTATTCCGGCATACGCATCATCATCTGCCGACGACGGCCCCTGCCTAGACCCCGATAAAAGCTACGATATTTTTGCCAAGGATGTGCGCACCGCCGCGCAAAGCCGTGCAGCCGGTGAAAAAGGCTATGAAGAAATTGTGGTTCCCGATTATGCCTCGTATATGCGCTTCTACCTGCGCGGCGGGTCGGGCGGTAGCCTGGCGACACGGTACTCGGAAGCCACAGGATATAACAGAACCGGCGGAACCGCAGGCGGTGGTGCTTATATTCAAGGAACCGTCAAGGTAACACCCGGGCAGCGCATCAAATTCTATGTGGGTGCCAGCGGCGTCGGATATTATGACCGCCCCGCCAAAGGCGGCGAAGGGTACGGTAACGGCGGTTCGTCTGCGGCACTACCCACCGCGCTGGGGTCAGATGTACAGGGCAAGCTGAACAGCCACAGCAATAAGGTTACAGTCTATTCGGGCTCCGGCGGTGGTTCTTCGGCAATCGTTATGGTCGATGCGAAAACTTCCCAAGAAACCGTACTCGCCGTTGCCGGAGGCGGTGGCGCGGGCGCACGCGGGCTCACACACGTCCTTTCTTACGGGGGAACCTGGATAACAGACGACCCAAAGTCCTATAAAACCTCTGATCTATATATTGGTCAGGGAGGCTACGGAGGCACTGACTTTGTGTCCGAAGGGTTGGGGCGCTCGGGGCAGGAACGTTACTATCAGCACTACGACGCCGAGATTCTGATTCCATCCGGGTCGAATGGCAGCAACACGGCTGGCGGCTCCGGCGGCGCCCTCGCCACTATTACGGGAGATAAAGAGCTGACCTTTTCCTCAACCTCACGAACAGAGATTCATACCGGAAATACCGCAGGCAAATCCGGGGGCTCTGGGCCCAACGGCAACGGGGCTGACGGCGTTGTTGCCTACGGGTATGCGCTCAATACTGCAGGCAACACAAGCGATGACCGCAATGGTATCGGATACATTGTTTCCGGAGGCGGTGGCGCGGGCTACGGTGGAGGCGGATCCGGTTCGGCGGTGGCTGCCGCATCCGAAAATCCCGTGTATATGTATGATGATGCCGCATTCGTGGGCGTTGCCTCGGGAGGAGGAGGCGGCGGCGGAAACTTTGTGTCTCCCGATGTACTCAACCCCTATGTTAATGCTGAAGGCGGGGCAGAATGGCGGGGAGAAATCAGGGACGGCACAATTACGTATTCTTTCTGCCCATCAGATCCGAATAAGCAGCCCGACCCACCTTCCCCCGAAAGCCCAGAATACTGGGCATAGCTAGCGCGGAACTCGTAGCCTCAAGGCACCTGCACCACTGTGGGGCGCTCGCATCCTGTTCAGATGCGAGCGCCCCATAGGTGCATTCTGCCTCAATAATTTTTGGGCGGGCCGCTGCTGTTTTACCTAAGAGCGCAGGTCTGCGGCTGTATAGTGGGTGGATGCGTATTTGGTCTGCCCACCCGTCCCTTCTTGACCGTCGCGCCCTGATCGCGTGCTGGCGTGAGAGCTTGCTTGCGCAGAAAGTGCTGCGCGGGCTCACCCGCGGGTACACGAATCATCCGCAGCTCGTTCGGTTTCGTGCGCATTCACAGCCGGTAGAGGCAATTGGGGCTTATCTGCACGGGCTCGCCGATGAGGCGCAGCTGCGCGGATACTCCTTCAACCGTTCGCTGATCGCCGCTGAGCGGGGTAAGAACCTGGAGCCTATTGCCGTGACCGAGAGCCAGCTTGCCTACGAATTGAGCTTTCTGGCACACAAAGTTGCCGGGCGAGATGTCGATTGGGTGCCTATTCTTACCGAGCGTCTCGCGAAATTCACCCAGGCCGGTAAGCCCGCGGTGCACCCCGTATTCGAGGTAGTCCCCGGCGAAATAGAGGCTTGGGAGAAGACTAAGGAGTTCTAGTCGGAGCGCTTTATGCCGAGGCAGGAACCTCTAGCAGCGGAACCCACAGTTCCATCGTGTAGTCTGCCGCCTGCATATCGCCGCGACCGTACACCTCCAGGCCGCCTAACGGGCGGTACTGCGGATGCGACGGGAAGAACTCACGCTCAAAGCTCTCAAAACCTGCCGGAATAGACCGCGAAATCGGCCCGGTAATCTCAACCACCGCGTAGGTGCTCTCGGGAAGGTCCAGCAGACCCAGCCCAAGTTTATGCGCTGAGGCACGGTCATCAACCAAAATGCCGGCCGTGTAGCGCACGAATCCGTCGGTACTGGGTTGGGTGCACACGCCAATGTACTGGGTGACCGCCAGAATATCGAGCATCGCCGGGGATGCCTTCTGATTCAGCTCATCCCACAGCGGCGTGAAATCGTCCCCCAGTTTATACACCTGGGAGACTCCCGCCACCAGCAAAGAGCCGTGTTTCTCAATGCGCGCGGGCGAAACCGTCACGGGCGCCTGTACGGAATCGCTCATGAGATACTCGCGTGGGCGCTCTGGCGGTCCACCGCACATTCGGGCACGCAGCGGCGTTTCGCATCGTCGGTGGCGCATTCGGGGCATAGGAGCACAAGTTCGCGGCAGCTCTCATTCGAGCAGTTCTCAAATTTATTAGACGGTGCCGAGCAACGCTCACACTGGCCAATTGTGACAGTATCCGGGGTGAACTCCATGTGCATGCGCTTATCGAACACGTAGAGCGAGCCCTCCCACAGGGACTTATCGCCGTATTTTTCGCCGTAGCGCACAATACCGCCGTCGATCTGGTAGATCTCTTTAAATCCGCGGTTCTTCATGAGGGCGGAGAGGATTTCGCATCGAATGCCGCCGGTGCAGTAAGTGACGACGGGCTTATCTTTCAGATCGTCATACTTACCGGATTCGATCTCGCGAATAAAGTCGTGGGTGGTGCGAACATCGGGCACCACAGCGTTCTTGAACTTACCGATTTTAGCCTCGAATGCGTTACGTCCGTCGAAGAAGACGACTTCATCGCCGCGTTCTTCTACAAGTTTGTTCACCTCTTCGGGTTTGAGGTGCACGCCGCCGCCGACCACGCCGTTTTCGTCTACTTTGAGCTCGTCGGGAGCGCCGAACGCCACGATTTCATCGCGTGCTTTGACCGACAGACGGGGAAAATCTTCGGCACCGCCCTCAGACCATTTGAATTCCATGTTCTTGAAGCCGGGGTACTGGCGGGTCTCTTTGGTGTACGCCTTGACCGCGCTGATTTCGCCGCCGAGCGTGCCGTTAATGCCGTGTTTGGAAATGAGGATGCGCCCGCGCAAACCGAGCTTCTCGCACAGGGCACGCTGCCAGAGCATGACCGCCACGGGGTCGGTTATGGGGGCAAACTGGTAATACAAGATAATTCGATTCTGAGCCACCCTCCTATTTTACGCTTTCTAGGTACATCGTGTGTGCCGTGGCGGCGGAACTCGTCCCGTAACGTGGCCGATAATCCTTGTTCTCCCGCGGGATGCGCCCGCGATGATGGGTGCATGTGGTTTCTTTACCATGAGGTACATCTCGTCGTTTTTCTGCCCCATCGCACCGACTGATTTCGTCGTTTTCTGGTAGCGAATACCTTCCTGCTGGGACGAGCGGAACATACCGGGCGCCCTGCGATTGCCCACGCCGGTTTACCGTACCCGAGGTTTTACAATGGTGTGATGCGCCCCGATCCCTCCCCCGGCTCCCCGGCTGATGAGCACCCCGGATTCTCCCCTTCGCTGCGCCCTGATGAGAACCTTCGGGAGCAGCTGAGCAGGCTTATGCCCAAACTTCCCGGTGACGGCTCGCTGCCCCCGCAAATCACTCATGTGCACCGCATTCCCGCACGTGAAGGGCAGTATTCGCCGTGGCCGCACTGGCTGCACCCGCGCGTGATTGAGGCCTTCGAGTCGCTGGGCGTGCACGAACCGTACACCCACCAGGTGCAGGCGGCACAGGCAGCGCATTGCGCCTTCGATGCTGCACTCGCCGAAGACGCGCACCGGCTCTCCTTCGGGCGAGCATCCGGGCAGGGGCACGATGAGTCGGACACAACGGCGCGGCACGTGATCGTGGCGACCGGGACCGCATCCGGAAAATCCCTGAGCTACCTCATGCCCGCCTTCGACGCCCTCTACCGCGGGGCGCGCCGTGAACCGCTCAGCACCACGGCAGCAGATGCAGGTTCCACAGGATTTCATCAGAGAGCGAACGTTCTATATATTTCACCGGCGCGGGCGCTCTCAGCCGACCAGCTCAACGCCATCACCGCCTACCACCTTCCCGGGCTCAACGCCGCCACCTATGACGGCGACACCCCGGCACAGGAGCGGCGGTGGGTGCGCGAACACGCTAATTTTGTGCTCACCACCCCGGATATGCTCAACTACGGAATTCTGGGCAACCACCGGCAATGGGCGAACTTCCTGCGCGGGCTGCGCTATGTGGTGCTTGACGAAGTACACAGCTACCGCGGCGTGTTCGGCGCGCATATCGCCAATCTGCTGCGCCGCCTGCGCCGAGTCTGCGCGCTCTACCGGGTGAGCCCGGTATTCTATGGGGCATCTGCCACGAGTGCGAACCCTGCCGAGTCTTTCGCCAAGCTCATTGGCGTACCTGAGGGGAACGTTGACGCGATTACCGCATCGACCGCACCGCGTGGAGAATCCACCGTCATCCTATGGGAACCGGAGTTTCTGCCCGATACGCAGGTGACCGATAAACTCGCCGCCGGTGCTAGCGCCTTCGACACCCGTTCCGAGGCGGAAAAGCAGGCGCCGCAGCGTATCTCCGCTATTGAACAGGGTGCTCAGATGCTCACCGACCTGGTACTTTCGCGCACCCGCACGCTTGCCTTCACCCGGTCGCGGCGCGGTGCTGAGCTGATCTCTCAGCGAGCGCAGCGCTACCTTGATGAGACGGAGGCGGGGCTGGCGTATCGGGTGGCGGCGTACCGTTCGGGGTATATGCCCGAGGAACGCCGTGAGCTTGAGCATCGGCTGCGCACCGGCGAACTGCTCGGGCTGGCAAGTACCTCTGCGCTTGAGCTGGGTATCGATATTTCCGGGCTGGATGCGGTGCTCGTGACGGGCTGGCCCGGAACCCGCGCATCCTTTATTCAGCGGATTGGGCGTGCCGGTCGCGGGGGTCAGGATGCGCTCGCTGTGCTTATCGCCGGGGACGATCCGTTGGATACGTACCTGGTACATCATCCGCAGGCGATTTTCGGGCAGAGCGTGGAAGCTACCGTATTCGACCCGACGAACCCGTATGTGCTTTCGCCACATTTGTGCGCTGCCGCGGCGGAGTCGCCGCTGCGTGCCGAGGAGCTTTCGCTGTTCGGCGAGCATACTGAGGCTCTGCTTAACCGGTTGGTGCAGCAGAATTATCTGCGCCGCCGGGCGGATGGCTGGTATTGGACGCACGCGGAGTCGGCGACGAATCTGGTGGATCTGCGTGCCACCGGCGGTGGTCCCTATCAACTGATTGATGCTGAGGACGGTTCGCTGATTGGCACGATGGATTCGGCGCAGGCAATGACTCAGGGACACCCTGGTGCTATCTATATTCACCAGAACGCCCAGTATTTGGTGGAGTCCCTGGATGAAGCGGCGCGCGTTATTCTGCTCTCGCGAGTGTACCCCGACTATTACACGCGGGCGATCGAGGCGACCGAGGTTAAGATTCTGCAGGAAAAGGCGGGTGTGCGGTACGAGTTCGACGGCGCCCAGCCCGGTACTGCTGGTCTGACGATGCACCGCGGGCGAGTTCAGGTGACCGATCAGGTTATGGGCTTTCAACGGTTTTCGGTGTACGGCAGTGAGTACCTGGGCGATGAGCCGATGGAGATGCCGCCGAGTATCCTGATGACCGAGGCTATCTGGTTTACCTTTGACCCGAGCTACCTGTTTGCCGCCGGCGTGGCTGAGCCGGATGCACCCGGCACCCTGCACGCCGCAGAACACGCCGCCATCGGCTTATTACCGCTGATTGCGACCTGCGACCGCTGGGATTTAGGCGGACTCTCCACCCTATACCACGCCGATACGGAACGCCCCACCATCTTCGTATACGATGCAGCACCCGGCGGAGCAGGCTTTACCCAGCGCGGGTTTGAGGCGGTTCGCACCTGGCTGGGCGCAACCCTGGACGCTATTGATTCCTGCGGATGCGAGAGCGGCTGCCCCTCCTGCGTGCAGTCCCCCAAATGCGGCAACCGCAACGAACCGCTCTCCAAGGCGGGCGCACAAAACCTGCTGCGGGCAATGCTGCACTCACTCGATGACGCAGAACGGGACATGCTGTAAGGCTAGAGCATTCCACAAGGTCTGGCTAACACCTCCTATCGGGCTCATCAGTCGGATTTTATGGGTTCCCCGGTTCTTCAGAGGTTCGGTCGGAGGGGACGTTCTCGGGGATCTCGTCGCCGGATAATCCCTCATCGGGTGCGCCCTCCCCAGAGTCCGGATGCGGTGCCCCGGCGCGCGATGTACCTTGCGCATCGCCGAGGAAAGCAAACGGTCCGTGCACGGCAGAGTTCACCCGAATATCCACGGTTTCGGGGCGGTCCGCGAGGGCGCACCCCACCAAGTTGGCGTTATTATCGCGGGCTACCTGGGCGGCAATATCGCAAGGGTCTCCAGGGGTGATGCCGCGCAGCGCATCCGCCGCGGCGAGCGCCGCCAGGTCTGCCGCCTGCGCCGCCCGCCGATTCGCCGTGCTTACCCCGGCAAAACCGATGATGACGGTTGCCAGGATCAGCAAGGCGGCGATAATGCCTACCGCAAGTACGGTGCCGCTCCCCTCCTCAGGGTTTTCGGTCGGCAGCGACCGATCAGCCGCCTCGCGCCGCGGTTTGGCGAACGGCGGCACGCATGCATTCCAGATGAAACCAGGTGTGACCATGTTTATTCGCCGCCAGCCGTCGTGGCGTTATCCGAGCTGCCCTCAACCCGTGCGGTCGCGGTGGCCTGCAGCCTCCAGCCGGTTACCGAGCCGATAACCCCCGGTGCCGCACGCTCCACCTGAACCCGCACCTGCCGCGCCCCCGAAGTTTCTTCCACGGTCTGTACCTGCAGGTTAATGTTGGGGTCTATCCGCGAAACTTCATGCTGTACGGCGGCGAGGTTGTCTCCCCGGGCGAAGGCGCGTGCCGCGACTCGCGAGGATTCTTCGAGTCGCGACTGGGCTATGCCTACCGCTGCCGCTGAGAGACAGAGCGCGAGCACTGCGATCACGGCGGGCAGAGCGACCGCGAATTCGGCAGTCACGGCGCCTTCATCACGCGCGCGTAACCGCCAGGCGCGCATCATGCGGTGTATAAGCCTCATAGACGTTCCTTTCGTCGGGTTTGGGCAACTCTCGCGGTTTTCACGGGTAGTACCGGGTTTAGAAAAGCCCAAAGGTCAGCCCAGAACCGCCCGTTGCAAGGGCGTTCTTGACCATATCTACGAGCATGCCGCGAATCTCGTCGGACTTGAGAATGGCGACCAGCAGACCGGCAAAACCTACGGCGGCGAGCATTACGATGCCGTATTCTGCGGTGCTGGCGCCCTCCTCCGGGTCGTTTTCGTCTGCATATTCAACCTCGTCGGTGGGCGAGGCCATCTCGTGCAGTTCGGCGGCTTCATCCGTGCGAATTCCCGCGAAGAGTTCCTCGTGCTCGCTCAGGGAACGGCATTCTGCGGCGCATTTATCGAGGGTGCAGCCGGCGGCGAGCGCCTGCGCCAGTTGTTGAGCAAAATGCGGTTCAAGCTGCTGCAGGTATATGTTCGTGTATTCGTCGAGTGCCTGCCCTAAAAGTACGGGGTTCTCTTCCGTGCGGGCATAGGTCTCAAGGCATTCCCGAGTGCTCCGGTGCGTGGTGTGCAGAGCGGGAGCAGAGTGTACAACAGTCATCGTTGTTTCCTTTCATATAGTTTTGTTTGATAATTTTTGTGGGTAGATTTGCTGCAACGTGCCTCGGGGCGAAGCTCACCGGGTTCAGGCCAGCAGCCCCGGAAGAAGCGAGATCACAATCGGTATGATTCCGCAGCAGATAAAGGCCGGAAGCGAGCACAGTCCCAGCGGAAGAACCAGCGCCACGGCAAGTTTTGCGGATGCGCGCTCTGCCGCCCGGCGCTCTTCAAGCCGATATGTTGCCGCGCAGTGCCGCAGCAGTGCCGAGCTGGGTGTTCCCGCCGAATACGCCGGTGCCAGGATCCGAGCTAATTCCCGCAAGAGTGGATGGTCGTAACCGTCCCAGGCGGCCTGCCAATCGGCGCTTACCGTCAGGGTCAAGGTGATGTGCTCAAGCGCATCACTTATTGCCCGTTCTTCATGCGCGAGTGCCCGGCCAAGAGCCTGTAAGGCGCCGGTCAGGCCGAGCCCCGCACGCAATTGTGCGGCAAGAAGCTCAAGCATCAGTGCCGGATCCAGCGGCTCAGTCTCTGCAGAACCGCTAAACCCTGCCAGTTCTTTCTGCGGTTTCTTTTCTCTTCGGCGCCGCCTAGTTCCTTGAGCGCGGGCATTCTTCTGCGCGGGTTCCTCGGCCAGCACGGAGCTGCGTTCGGCCCGGTGCACAAGCCGAGCCGTCCAGCGCCTCCCAAGAAGCGCCAGCGTAATGCCCAAAAAACCAGTCAGCAGACCAGCCAGCGAACCAGTCAGCGCGCCGACGGGATCCGTTCCCATCAGCCAGCCCATCACCAACCCGATAAACGGCAGCCACGACAGTATCTTGCCGGTCGTTTTCGGCCCCGTCAGCGCACTTTCTCGCCCAAGAAGAGCATCCAGGTGTTCTTCGGCGTGTTCGGCTGCAGCCCGTAGGGTCTGCGCCAGAGGTGCGCCGGTGGTTTCGTTCATGCGTAAGCACAGGCCGAGTTCGCGGATGCGCTCCCGGCTGTGTGCTCGCTGCGCGCTAAGGGCGCCCAGGGTTGTTCCCGCCGCGAAACCAAGCTGTTCTTCACGGGCCAAAGTGTCTAATAGTTCGTCAATATCGTCTTGGGTTTGCCGGTATGCCCGCTCGCGTCTGCTGCCCGTCAGTCGGTGCAGCGCCCGGCGAAGGAGCGAGGACTTTTCGGATTCGTTCCCATCAGCGTTCCCCATTTCCCGACTTTGTGCTGCGGAACCGCGAACCGTAAAGCCGTCAGCGCCAGGCGGATGCCGGGTACGGTTTTCAGCCGTTGCTTCGCGCAGGCTCAGACCCGCATCCAGGGTTGCAGATATACCGCGCAACGCTTGCGGCCATAGACGCATCTCGGTTGAGGTTGGTGGAGTCGACGGGATAAGCCTTTGAAACCGTGTCTTTAGCCGAGGCTGTGTTGTGGCGGGCAGATACTCGCCAAATGCCATGCTGTCGCCTGCGTTTTTACGCGCCTTTCTCTGAGACGAACCGGCGGCGCGCGTCTTATGATGCACCATCAGGCTCATAGTTCCTCTCCTTCCTGGCTACTACGGTCGGTTTGTTCCCGTGGTACAGCTGTATAGGGCGCGGCAGAATCGGTGCGAACCCCCGGATCGTATCCATAGGTACATGCGGTCGGTGTAGTCTGCGTTTCGGGGGTTGCGCCGCGGTGTTCGTGTCCGGGATGCGCGGTTGCCGAGCGTGCATGGGCAGCGTGCCTATCCGGTGAAATAGCGTCCGTGGGAGGGTTCAGCGGTAAGTTTTCCCCGTTACCCTCAGGTAGGGTGCCGCCCGCCGAATTGTCTGCCGTTGGGCCTTCGCCCGGCAAGAGTTCACCCGCAGGCTCAGACCCGCACGGCGTTACCACCAGCGCATCCTGGCGCAGGTCAAGCCGGTAAATTCCAGCGATCCGCCGCATGCCCTGCACCTGTTCCAGGTGAATAATGCGGTCAAATGCGGTGGAAGCGTGCAGGGCTACAGTGCGTTCATCCAAACCGGCAAGCGCACCCAGCGCGGCAAGACGATGCGGCACGGCGAACGCGGAATTCGCGTGCAGCGTTGTGCCTGCGCCCTGGTGCCCGGTGTTCATGGCGTTAAGCAGGTGCAGGATTTCGGAGCCGCGGCACTCCCCCACCATGAGCCGATCGGGTGCCATGCGCAGGGCTTGCACCAGCAGGTCTCCCAGCGTGATCTCTCCGGCGCCTTCGGCGTTCGCGGCACGGGTTTTGAGGCTCACCGTATGCGGATGCTGCGGGTTCAGTTCCGGGGTATCTTCCAGGATCATGAGGCGTTCCCAGGCTTCACATTCACCCAAAAGCGCGTTCAGAAGCGTGGTTTTTCCAGTACCGGTTCCCCCGCTGACGACAAAGTTCTGCCGCCGCGCAACCATGGTGCGCAGGGCTTGCTCGGTCGCCGCATCAAACATGCCGCTTTCGCGGAGCGCGGCAAGTGTCAAACAGCTTTGGGCGGGCAGACGAATAGACAGGTGCGTATTCTCGACCAGCGGCGGAATGACCGCGTGGATACGCCGACCGGAGTCGTCGTGCACGTCGTCCGCCGGATGCGCCGCATCGAGCCTGCCGCCGTGCGCCCTAATAAGACGGTTGGCGAGTTGGCGTACCTGCGCCTCAGTCTCGAAGGTGAGGGTTACCGGTTGGGTTTGTCCGTGCGCCTGAACCCACACATCCTGCGGAGAATTCACGTAAATATCGGTGATTCCGGGAATATGTGTGAGGGTTTCAAGCGCACCCAGACCGTAAAGTTCGGCGTGCAGGCAGGACAGCGCACGCGATACAAGGTCGGGCTCGTGCCCGACGGGAAACTCGTGGTTTTCGTCCCCATACATGTCTTCTTCGCAGGCCTGCTGCACCGCCAACGTTAGGTCTTTACTCGACCACAATCGGGGATTTTCGCCTTCTGCCGAAGCAACAGGTGAAACATGCTCGGTCTCGGCGTGTGGGCTGAGTGGGCGCGCCAGCAGATAGGTGAGGGCATGCCGGGCGATGCGCCGCGCGCGGTGATCCTCAAACACCGGAATAGGGGTGAGCCCCAGGTGTTCTCTTGTCTCGGCTGAAAAATCGGGTGCCATCAGCTCTTGAGGCGGCATGCAGGTGCCAACAATCGAGAGGGTTTCGGGCGGGGCATAGTTTCCACAGGTGACGAAGTCTGTTTGCTCGGGGGCAAACCCGTCGGTGCCTGCTGTCTCGGCGCTACTCGATCTATAAGCGCTACCGGCGCCGCGAGAGAACGCCCGGAAAACGCCGTGTTCTGCCGTTTGGGTGCGAAATACTGCCTGAGGTGAAGGAGGTAAAGCTGCCATACCCCTATTTCACAGGTTTTCGCGCATGCGCACGGCAGCCGAGCAGCAGACTGTGGATAACTTCGCCCTATGGGACACTTTTACGGGGTATCCACAGGACAAGAGGACGATCCCACACCGATTGTCTGCTCACCGACTGCACAAACCACGCTTTTATGTCGCGCTATAACGCACCGCGCTAACCGTGCCGCTTTGCGCCCGAACCACTAGGAAGGGTTCTTATCGCCTCACCCTACTGCCTTGTCTTCGCGAGACAGTTTATGCACCGGGTTATAAGAAGAAACACCAATGATTCCCACCCAGCACAGGATAAGTCCGCCGATCGCGGCGGCAGACATGAACGAGAAGGTCAGCAGCAGCGAGACGGAGAGAGCCACAGGCAGCATCAACCCGATTCCGTAGAGGGGAACTCCCAAAGCACCACCGGCGTTCCTGGCGAATTGAACAAACCCGCTTGTCACGGCCTCATTTCCGCCGCCGATCGCCTCCTGGAGCCTCACGAAGATCGCGGGCATACCGATACCGACACCAATTCCCACGAGTGCGCCTCCCACAGTCAGCGACCAGATATGAGGCACCAGGCACGTCAGGACGCCGATAGTCGCGGTCAGCCACCCGATTACCTCTGTGCGTGCATGATGCGCGCGCAGTCCGCCGATTGCGGAGCCAATGCCGCTTCCCGCCACCAAAGGCAGTACCAGCCATCCTAAAGTTGCGGTATCCATCTTCAGCGTATGGGCCATTGACATGGGCAGATAGACGGCGGCACCGAAGGCAAGGCTCGACAAACCCGCCGTGCTGATCAGTCCTCGCACGAGTACCGGCTCAGCCAGCACAGACCGGAAGCTTCGCGCTTCAGCGGGTTCACTCGGCAACCGGATTCCGGGGAGGCTCAACGAGAGGGTAAGAGCCACGATAGAGAGAAGAGCGGGGCTTGCAAACGCCACACGCCAGCCAAGAACTGAGGTCAGCCAGCCCCCAAGGGGTGCCCCAATCAGGGTCGCAACAACCTGCATTGAACCCAGCAGACCAATAATCCTGCCAAGACGTTTATCACGCCAGTACCGGGTCACAGCAGCCATACTCGCGGGCACGATAATGCCAGCACCAAGACCCTGAATCACCCTGAACATAATGAGCTGCACCATCGACTGAGATTGCGAAGTCAACACTGTAGCCGCTGCATACAGCAGGGTGCCCACAACATAAACCTTCTGCGGTCCTTGGCGGTCGGCCCAGCGACCACTGTTCAGAAGCATAGCGGTGGACGCTAACATATAGGCACCCACAACCCACCCCACGGTGCTGTGACCGGCGAGCTCGGAGGCAATCGTCGGCAAACTGACCGTGATAAAGTTCTGCATCAGCGTAGCCGAAGCAGACCCAATGAGCACGGCTGCCAGACACCAGTGACGACGACTCATCTGCCCTCACTCACTTTCGACCGGTGTAACCAGTCCTGTGTTCCCATCAACCCGAATCGTCTGACCCGACGTAATATTCTGCGTACCGGACTGAGTGCCAAGAACGGCAGGAATCCCGACCTCGCGCGCGACGATGGCCGCGTGAGAAAGCGGACCTCCGGTATCAGCCACCACGGCGGCAGCCACATTGAACAGCGGGGTCCAGGTGGGATCGGTATACCGACACACGAGCACTTCGCCCGGTTCCAACAGCCCGAACTCTTCCGGCCCGTGGATAACCCGTGCCGTGCCCATCGTCACCCCTGGGCTCGCGCCAACCCCTTTGATGCCGTCCGTCTCGGACCGGTGCTTCCCCCGGTCCCACCACAAGGTCTCAGCGGTTGTGCGCTTCTGCTTTCGGCGCGAAATCTTCTGCTGCAGATCGGAGGATGGTTCTTCTGCAAGCAGCGCAGATTCCACCTCGTCAAACAGCGCATAGGTTACGTCTGAGGGATTCGCCAAGATGCCGCGTTCAACGAGTCGATGTGCGATCTCGTCCATGACCCTACGAGCCTCAACAAACCATTCTTCGATGAGATACAGAGAGCCTTCACGTGCGACATGCAGAGCCCGCAACGCGGTGACCGTCTTATCCCAACGTTTATGCAGGAACCGTGGCAGTCGGCTGCGCACAAGCTGACGTTTATCGGCCCGATCTGCATCCATGGTGTGCCTGCCACGAATACCGGCGGCAATCAGGGTGAAAAATGATTCGGGGTTCTCACTCCAAGACCTGCTTGAATAGGGCAGGTACATGCGCGGTGTGCGCGCCCCAATCCGCGACAGCGTCTGCTGAACCTCTTCGAGAAACGCCGGCCCATTGGGGCGCTTCGAGAGAGATTCAACCGCGTTATCCGTGTCCACGAGAACGTCGTCGAGACCGAGTTCGCGGGCGCGCTCGCAGAGACGCGAAATTTCGCGGTCGATATGCGCCGTCACAAAATCGAGGTTCGCGAATAAATCCTCGGTGGTGACGCTCGGACCAAGCCGCGCAATTTTCATCATCATATCCGCCTCGGCACGTTTGAACATTAGCGGCATGAGGTAGTGCGAGAAGCGAGCGCGCGTAAGCTCAGCTGCCGCATCGACCGCACGGTGACTGCGCGCGATCAGGTCGCGGTCGGTGATACTCTCAAATGCCCGATTATCCGCCTGGAATGCTTCAAGTTCATGTTTCCAATCCAGCGAGTCTGTATTCCAGTCGGGGTTAGCAGCCGAAAAAGCCTGTCGGATCGTGCGAGGCAAGTGCGTTACGATGCGCGGCGAAACACGCGGCCACGTTGCATGAATGCTCGCAATCCCGTCATCGCTGATGCGGATAACACGATCAACGGGTGGCGTATCCACGCCGAAGGAACCGAGAACTTGTTGAACTTCCTGCTGTACCTTGCGCACGGGCATGATGTCCAGGGGATACGGTGCGGGATAATGCTCGATCAGGTCATCACGCATCATCTGCAGAATCTTTGACTGTGCAGGTCCGTGTCCCGAGTCGGTGTTCGACAAATTCGATAAAGATGTAATCGGTCGAGTCTGCAAGAGGTGGAGCTCATCGCCGCATATACCCCACTCGATATCTTGGGGTGCGTTGTAATAGGCGGATACCTGCCGCCCGAGAGCGTGAAGTCGTCGAAGATCGGAGTCTGACAGGCACGAAGCCGCACGATCATTCGGTGGAACCGGGCTTCTCTTAGTCCCGCCGGTGTGGTCGAGGTCGATGCGTGTCTCTTTATCCCCGATGATCGTCTCGACGGCGTGCCCCTGCGAGTCCAGCGTAAATGTATCCGGGTTGACATGGGCGGCGACGACGGACTCGCCAAGACCGTAGGAGGCACTGACGAGCATCCGATCCGTCATGCCAGAGATAGGATCTGCCGTAAATAAGACGCCCGCCACGTCTGCAGCAACCATTTCCTGCACCACCACGGCAAGTTCCGCCGATTCGTGGGAGAACCCGGCTTCTGTGCGGTATGCTATCGCCCGATCCGTCCAGAGTGAAGCCCAACACCGCCTTAGGGCATCGACAACTGAGTCTTCTCCCTGCACACCGAGATAAGTATCCTGCTGCCCCGCGAAACTCGCACTGTCCAAATCTTCCGTTGTCGCTGATGAACGTACCGCCACAACCGGCGATCCCAGCGCCCGGTAAGCCTCGACGACGGCGTCTCGCACGGCGCGGGGGACTTCCTGCTTCAGGATCAGCTCTCGTGCAGCGTGAGAGCTCGTACCGGTTGCCTCGTGAATAATATCTTCAGCAATCGGTGCGACGGCAGCTCTATAGGCGTCTGTTGTCACGCAAAATCCTGGCGGCACGTTCAGACCAGCGCGATGCATCGTTATAAGGTTGGCGCCCTTGCTGCCGACGCTGGCCACCTGGGCATCCCCGGAAGGATGACCTCGCCGGAACCAGGCTATGAACGCGGTCGTCTCTTGTTCGTGTGCGGCCTTCATCGTTCGATCACAACCTTAATTATGCTTCGTGTCACTCTTTGTCCTGTCTCAACGGCAAAGCGCTTCTCTATCTTCTTAGAATATCTGTCGCGGTGGGGTTTGGACATAGATTGCTGCCATCGAATTCGCCCTGACATGCAGGTTCACGCATAACCGTCTTCGCATATTCGGGGTTCTCTCACCGATAATAGGAATGTGTACATTATCGTTGTTCCCCTCGATGCGCCCGCCGGCGGTTCGGTCATTCCGCTGGATGCGCATCCCGCACGCGCCCACACGGGCACGGGAACATCGGGGCATGGTTCCCCATCCTCCCCCGCTTTTTGGGGAGTTTTTCACGTCGAATCTCTCGCCCCGGCACAACTGACCGGCATGCACACGAAGCTCAATATTCTGCGCGCCGACCGCGTGAGTACCGGAAATCTGCCCGCCTATGTGCGCGAAGTCGAACGTCGCTCTGACCCGCGCATTAACCCCGAGTCGAAGCAACCGCACGCACGCTGGATATGGGCTGACACCCGCACGATTGCGCCTATTCTGCTGCGCAAAGGGGTGCGGGTTCAGCTGTGCCACGATATGCGCCTGGTACAGCGCATTCTGCGCACCGCGAGTACTCACCCGAGCGGGCATGTTCGTTATGAACCCGTTCTCGACCTGGCGCAGGATACTGTCGAAAAACCTGCGGGTAAGCTGCCCGTCGCACGCCAAATTGCCGGTCAGGGCGAGCTTTTCGGGGACGACTTTTTGACGGCGGCTGAGGAAAATACTGCGTCCGGTCATGAGGCGGCGCCCCCAACGCTGACATTGGCAGATACCGAGCTGGTGCACCAGCATCTCGACGAATTTACCGCGCAGCTGCGGGCGATCGCCACCGGTGCGCATCCTGAAAGGCTGCGGTTATTGGCGGCGGCGGAATCGGCAGGGTCCCTGGTCGCGGCAGAAATCGAATACTATGGAATTCCCTTTGACACCGCCGCGCATGATGCCCATTTGACTGAGATTTTGGGCTCGCGCCCACCTGAAGGCGAGCATCCCGCCAAGCTGATGGAGCTTGCCGAGCAGATTCGTGCCGACCTTTTCGCGCCCCATCTGAACCCGGATTCCCCGCAGGAACTTTTACGCGCACTTCACGCCGCCGGGGTGAACGTGCCCAGTACCCGCTCCTATGTGCTCAAGGGCTGGGCTGAGGAGACTGCCACGCAGCGGGAACGGCGGTGGGCGCTCATCGAGCCCATCCTGCGGTACAAGAAGCTGTACCGCATCTTTACGGCGAACGGGTGGTCTTGGGCGGATTCCTGGGTGCGCAACGGTCGTTTTCGCCCGCATCTTGAAGTTGGAGGCGCCGCGACCGGGCGGTGGGGCGCATCCGGTGGCGGGGCTCTGCAGCTTCCCGCCGAGATCCGTTCGGCAATTCTAGCCCCCGAAGGCGAGGTTTTTCTCGTTTCTGACGGTTCGCAGATTGAGCCGCGCATCCTGGCGGCGCTCAGCCACGACGAGGCGCTGGCATCGGCGGGCCGCGGCACCGATATGTATGCGGGAATCGCCGAACTCGCCCGGCTTGAGGGCGTGGCGCTCACCGAACGCGCACAGGCTAAGGTGGGGCTTCTCGCCATTATGTACGGCGGGCGCAGCGGAGAAATTGGGGCGCTGCTGCCGCATGTTGCCAAGCTTTTCCCGCGTGCGATGGAGTTTACGGAGCGTGCGGCGCGCATCGGCGAGGTCGGCGGGCAGGTCACCACCTTTTTGGGGCGCACCTCACCCGCGCCAGATGAACGTTTCAAACGGACGGTTGCAGACCGTTCTACCCCGGCGGCGGAGTCGCGTGCTGTCTCACTTTCGCGCTCTTACGGGCGTATGACCCGCAACTTTGTGGTGCAGGGAACGGCTGCGGAATGGGCGCTGTGCTGGATGGGCAGGGTGCGTTCGCGTCTGCTGACCGAGACGGTTTTCGGCATGCCTATGCGCACCAAAATTGTCTATTTTCTGCACGATGAGCTGCTGCTGTGCGGCCCCAAGCTTGAGGCGGAGCGTGTCGAGAGGATTCTGCGGGAGTCTGCTGCAGAGGCGGCGCGCCTGCTTTTCGGGACGGTGCCGGTGGAGTTCCCGGTCTCAGTGACGGTCACAACCAACTATGCCGAAGGTAAATAGGTCCACGCCGCCTACGCTCGTTTCTCTTCCCTCCCGCGAGCCTTTAGACACCCGCCAACGGCTGCTTACCCAGATGCGGGCGCAGGTTTAAGTACCGAAGCATCCCACGGTACTGTCCAGGTGAGCGCATCAAAAATCTTATCGAGCACGATCGCGGTGAACCCCCACACGGTGAACTCGACCCGCGCATCGCCGCTAGAGTGCGCAACCTCAAACGCCGGGGTTTTATGGGTTATGCGCCCGCGCTTCACATATGCCGTATGCCGGTTGGCGGGGTTGAGCAAATCTCGCACGGGCACCCGCGCAATCAGGGCAGACTCGTTCGTATCGACCACGCCAACCCGGGTGGGTGAAGCCCACCACCCCAGCACCGGGGTCACCCTGAAATCGCTCACGGCAAGCGGCAGGGTCGGCAGCTCCCCCAGAATTTCAACCCCCGCAGGGTCAAGCCCGGTCTCCTCCACTGCCTCGCGCAGGGCGGCGATGCGCCCCACCGAAACTCCCTGCTGGCGCGCCAGTTCGTAATCTTCGGGGTCGATTTTGCCGCCCGGGAATGCAGGCTGACCGGCGTGTGAGCGCAGAGTATCTGCCCGCACCAAAAGCAGAACGTCCAGGTTCTCGCCCACGCACTCTGGGCATCCCTCAAAGTCAGCGGATGCGCTCGGTTCATCATCGAGTACGCCGAAGAGAACGAGCACTGCCGCTTCTTTGGAGAGTGTGCTGTTGGGCGCGTACCGCATGAGGGAGTCTATGTTGAAATCGAGTTTTCCTGCGGCAAGGTTCGCGAGTGCATCGCGGGCTTGTTCGGCGGCGGTGTTCAGGGTGTTAGGCACTCAGCGGGTATCCTTCGGCGTGAAGCTGGCGGCGGGTGGCACCGGTGAGGAATCGCAGGTGCAGGCGTTCACGACCGGGTGCCATTTCATATTTCATGAGTTTACGCGCTTTAGTTTCGTCCGTCTCGCCTTCGCCCCAGGATGGGCACAGGTCGGCGATGGGGCAGACTCCGCAGGCGGGTTTGCGGGCGTGGCAGATGCGCCGCCCGTGGTATACCATGCGGTGTGAGAAGTCGGTCCATTCGCGCGGTTCGATAAGCTCGGCAACGTCGTGTTCGACTTTGACGGGGTCGTCTTCGGTGGTGAATCTCATGCGGCGCGCGAGCCTGCCGAAATGGGTATCGACGGTCAGCCCGGGTACTCCGAAAGCGTTGCCGAGTACCACGTTTGCGGTTTTGCGCCCGACTCCTGCCAGTTTCACCAGTTTATCGAGGGTTCCGGGCACTTCTCCGTCGTAGTCGTCTGTGAGCTGGCGGGCGAGTTTGACGATAGATTTCGCTTTGGCGCGGTAGAATCCGAGGGATTGAATATAGGGTTCGACCTCTTCTTCGGTGGCGGCGGCGAGGGCGGGCGCATCCGGGTAGCGGGTGAAGAGAGCCGGGGTTACCTGATTGACGCGCACATCGGTGGTTTGCGCCGAGAGCACTGTGGCGATCAGCAGTTCAAAGGCGTTCGTGAAGTCGAGTTCAGCCACGGCGTAGGGGTAGGTTTCGCCCAGGATGCGGTTGATTTTGCGGGCGCGGCGCACGGTGGCAAGGTGGCTTTCGGGGGCTTTGGCGAGTGTCTTCGCGCGGCGGCGTGCCGCCTGTGCTGCCTCAAACTCGGGCACGGTGCGGATGCTTAGCAGTTCACGTTCTTCCTCGGTGAGCTGTAGCTCTGGGGCTGTGTCGGTGGTGCTTTTCGGTGCGGATGCGCTCATAGCGCGAGCCTACCGTTTTTTGTCTGCTTTTCCCAGCTAGGGGTACCGAAGTTCGCCGTTACCGCACGGTTTCTGCCGCTTTTGAGCGGGTAAATATGCCACACTAGGGGTATGTCTGCAACGATTTTTGTTCTGAACGGCCCTAATCTGAATCTGCTGGGGCAGCGTCGCCCCGAGGTGTACGGGTACACGACTCTGCACGATATTGAGCTGATGGTGCGTGAGCGCGCCGCCCTGCACGGCTTCGATATTGAGTTTATGCAGTCCAATCATGAGGGTGTGCTGGTGGATGAGATTCAGCGTGCACGCACCCGTGGCGCGGCGATTATTATCAACCCGGCGGCGTACACGCACACGTCGGTGGCGCTTCACGATGCGCTGGAGGCCGCCGAGCTGCCCGTCGTTGAGGTTCATCTCTCGAATGTGCACCGGCGCGAGGAGTTTAGGCATCATTCGTATGTGTCCCCGCAGGCTACGGCGGTGATCGCCGGAGCAGGCGCCTACGGGTACGTGATGGCGGTAGATTTCTTGGCACAGCATCTAGAGTCGGAGTAGAGCCGAGAAGTATCGGTCGCAGAGCCTCAGCGCCGTGCGGTGAGGCGGGCACGCAAAGGTGCCTCACGCATCCAATAGCAGGGATACGTGAGGCACCTTATATCTTGGTTGTCGTCGCAGGGTTACCCAGCGATAACATCATGCGTTTATCGTGTTACAGCAATTAGTTCTTGCAGGTTCCGGTCGCCACGGAAGCGGTGTTGCTGCCACCAGCCTCAAGCGCCTGCTTCAGGGTGGATGCGGTTATCGCATAGCCGGTCTGCCCCGTGCTGCTTTCACCATCGGGAGCTTTACCGAAGACCACGCCCACAACGTTACCGTTCTCGTCAAGAACAGGCCCGCCGGAGTTACCGTGCTGCACATCTGCGGCAAGCTGGTAGACCTGGCGCATCGGGTTAGGCTTACCGGTCTCTACGTCAATGGTCTGGGTATTGCCCACACCCTGCACGGTCGCAGGGAGCGCCTTGAACGGTCCGCCCTGGGGGTAACCCATGAAGGTTACGGTCTCGCCGGGGTTTGCGTTCCTGCCGATCGGCAACGGGTCCAGGTTCATCCCAGGCACGCGGATAAAGGCAAGATCCTGGGCGGTATCCATATAGACCACCTCGCCCTGCCAGGTGCGCCCGCGCTGATCCCTCACCATAGGCGAGTTCACGCCCGAAAGCACGTGTGCGTTCGTCGCGATAAGCCCATGATCCACCACGAACCCGGAACCGGTCGAGGTGTATCCGCACTGTTCTGCGGCGCCAAGAATCTGCACAACAGAGGCAGAGGCGTTATTGAGCGCCTCCGTTTCTACGCCCTGGGTGGGCGCGCTGGTTTCCGGGGCGATCAGCTGGCGCACCTCGGGAATAGTGCCGGATGCGAGCACATCGTTACGAATATTTTCAATACCGTTGCGCAGACCATCCGGAGTGTTCTCGACCATCCATGAGAGGGTCTTTGAGTTGTTCAACGCGGCGTTGAATTGCGGCAGGGGTACGGTGCGCATCGTGAGCGTTAAGACCACGAGCACAAGCGCGCAGGCGGCAACATTGAGCACGCCGCCAAAGAAACGTTCTACGCCTTTAAGCGGGGTTATATCCGTGACACGGCGCAGGCTGCGGCCGCCGATGAGTCCCAACCACTGCCCCAGCGTTAGGCAGAGGATCAGGATACCGATAGCGGTAATCAGCCCCCATTTGGAGCCCACAGCCGCAACGGCAAGCGGGATGAGCCACGCGGCGGCGCATACGCCTAGAGCAAGACCGATGAAGGTACCTAGCGTGGTGAAGAAACCGCTACGCAGACCGGCAATGAAATAAAGCACGAGAATGACAGGAATAATAATGTCAAGGGGGCTAAAAGTTGCTGGCATGAGCGTTCTCCTTGGTGAATACATAAAATGCGGTGAATCCGCACGGCGCGTCCGGAAGGCACGCCTGAGCATGAGAGAAGTCGAAGAGTTCGTGCGCTGCTCAACGCCCTCTCACACTGTACATGCTGATGCTAGAGTGCGAAGCTGTGAATTTCTTAAGTTTTCCCCGTAAGCGCAGAAAACTTTTCCTGCTCGAGGCAGTTTTTTAGATGCGGAAATAGAAAATATGAGGTAGGCTCAGTATTAGTTGAATATGTCACACACCAGCGATGCGGTTCACATCGTATCCGTCTCGCAGACGCGACCGTGTGACGCACAGATTTTCGAGCGAAAGAATCGCCCGCTATCCCACTCAAGGAGTAACTATGGATCTCGATATCCTTCGTCGTTCCCCGCTTTTCGCGACCCTCGATGACGCCGCTTTCAAGCTGCTCACAGACGATATCCAAGAAATTGATTTGTCCCGCAACGCCGTGCTCTTCTACGAGGGTGACCAGGGCGACCAGCTCTTCGCTGTGCTCTCCGGCAAGGTCAAGCTCGGGCGCACCGCCGCAGATGGGCGCGAAAATATGGTCGCTCTTATGGGACCCGGTGACGTCTTCGGTGAGATGGCGCTCTTCGACCCCTCTCCCCGATCCACCAACGCCGTAGCGGTTTCCGAAACACGCCTGGCTGCTATTAAGCACGAGTCCTTCAAACGTGCACAGCGACAGGACCCCAGCATCTCCGACCAGGTTATCAAGACCCTGGCACGCCGCCTGCGCCACTCCAACGAAGCGCTGGCAGATCTCGTCTTCTCCGACGTCCCCGGTCGCCTCGCTAAGGCTCTCCTCGACCTTGCAGACCGCTTTGGGCGCCCCGCAACCGACGGCGTCCTCGTTGCCCACGAACTCACCCAGGAAGAGCTGGCACAGCTTGTCGGTGCATCCCGCGAAACCGTTAATAAGGCACTGGCAGAGTTCGTTTCCCGCGGTTGGATTCGCCTAGAGGCTCGCGCAGTCGTGATTCTCGATTTGCCGCGACTGCGCCAACGCTCGCGCTAAGCTCTCTGACGGGCTCGCAGAGTCTTTACACGAAACCGCATCCGATACGTCGTGTTATTCAACGATTTCGGATGCGGTTTTTGCGTGCTCTGCATCGAATCAGCTCCAAGGCTCAGGAGGATACTCCACACTCGCTTGACAAGGCGACCTGTCATCCCCGGTGCCGCTTCGCTTTGCCGTGGATGACAGCCTTAGGCGCTCGTTGCGGATATCCTCCTGAGCCCAAGCAAGAGTACGGGAAGCCAGACGTTTCCGATGGGATACTCGTCATAAGCGCCTAAGGGTGGATCGCCTCCAGGCGATACGGGTCCCCTTGTAAAGCGAGTGCGGATAACTCTAGCAAGACGAAAGTTCTTATGACATTTATCAAGAATAAGGCGCGATCGCGCTTGCTTAGAATGACGAACGTTGTGTAGAGTGTTTATCACCACGACCGGTTCCGCCTACTACTTTGATAGTTAGGTCCAGGGCCGGTCTTCATCATGCAGAGGGTACTCATGGGCGAGGACATCAAAGAATTTAAAACTTACAATGAGCAAGTAGATATCCTAGTCAGACGTGGTATGGACATAGGAGATCGCGACGAAGCGATATTTTTGCTTCAGCAGGTTAGTTATTATCGTTTGAGCGGTTATTGCTACCCGTTTCGAGAGTTTAAAAATAGCAGCCGTGCAGATACTTTCTTTCCAGGTACGCGGTTGAGAGATGTAGTTGACTTATATAGATTTGATTCTCGACTTCGTACTGCAACATTTACAGCCCTTACACCTATTGAGCTTGCAATACGTGCGCATCTTGGTCATGAACTAGGGCGTCTCGACCCTTTGATTCACCTTGATCCTTACAAGCTAGGGGCTACCGCTCGTAGTACTAAGTATGAATACTGGCGTAGACGTTATGAACATGAGCTTAAATCATCACGTGAAGACTTTGTTAAACACCACAAACAGAAATATGGCGGGAAGCTCCCAGTATGGGCTGCAACGGAGATTATGGACTGGGGAAGCTTGACCTATCTTTACGAGCTTTCACCCACTAGCGTGCAGAATACTATATCTAGTCAGTGCGACCTCACTGCGCCTCAATTGCGTAGCTGGCTTAAGGCTCTTAACATCGTGCGGAATATCTGCGCTCACCATGGGCGCCTTTTTAACAGGGTACATGCTATTTCGCCTAAGCTACCTGCTCAAGGTATCCACACCGATCTCGACTGCATAAATACCGATTGGAAACGCACTTTCGGGCAACTTACACTTGTGCAGCTTCTCTTAGATCGTCTCAACGTTGGTAATAAAAAGCTGTTACCGACAGTCGTACAATCGTTTCCAGAAGTTCAGATAGTCCCAATTTCACATATGGGAGCTCCTGATAACTGGCAAACGGCAAGTAAGCTCTGGAGCATATAGCTGAAATAAGCATCGCCCAATTAAGGCATAGCAGGCGCCTTCTCACATCTAGTTAGCAACGTAGACGTGCTGCCGGTTCAGGTCCTCACATTCGGCAATATCGAGTAACGCAGTCGCCATATCCGCTGGGGTAATCATCCAGCCGCGTCGAAGCGGCTTGTGGGCATCTAGCCGATAAGAGCCTTTGGGTTTCATCGGCTGAATGCGAGGGGCACGCACCGCAGTCCACTGCGCGGTGCTTTCCCACAAAACCACGTCCATACGCCGCATATCATCGTAGGTTGCACCCAAAAAGTGCTGCAGCAGCGGCAATACCACCCAGAGCTTGAAGAGCCCTTGATGAGCCCAATGTTCGGCGACCTCCGAAGAGATCACAACTAAACGTGATACCCCATGCTCCTGCATTGCGTTCAGAAGATTCTTTGTTCCGGCAGAGTAAAGGGTTGTCGGCGTTTTCGAGGTGCCAATCCCTACGGTACTAATGACCGCATCTACGCCTTGAAGCCAGGGTTTGAGGGCCTGAGCATCAAGAATATCTACAGCGCCCGTAGTTAGGTTCGGGTGATCGAGCTGAAGATTCTGCGGTTTCCGGGCAAGTGCAACTACCTCATAGCCACGCGCAAGCGCCTGTTCCACGACCAAACGGCCCACGTTTCCGGTAGCACCGGACACTAAAATTTTCATAGTTTTCGACTTTTGTTAGGGAATAGTGACCACAAGTTTACCGCGCACATGCCCCGTGCCCAGTTCCTTATAGCCGTCACGGATGGAATCAAGTTTGAACGGGTACACATGCGCTAAGGTCACGTCAATATCTCCCGATGCCACCAGATCGGCGACTTCTTTCAGATCACCGGGCTGAGCATGCCGCGCCCCCGTAAACTGCGCGCCTTTTATCATTGCCTTCGGTGTAGGAATCAGCGTACCCATCACGGGCCCTTTCAGTCCGAGCTCTGCCCCTAACGGGATATAGTCCCCGCCGTAGCAGTCAAGCATTTTCGTAACCGGGGTCGGTGCTGCCTTGAGAATACGTTCCTTCAAACCGTCACCGTATGCAACTGGAGTAGCCCCCAGAGAGCGCACAAACTCCGCGTTTTTCTCTGATGCGATACCGATAACTGTTGCTCCCCGATGCACCGCAAGCTGAACCGCCACGGCTCCCACACCGCCGGATGCGGCACTGATAACCAGCACATCCTCGGGTTTCAGATCGATTGCACGGAACGCCCCGCACGCGGTCTCCCCGGCGACACCCAAGGCTGCGGCAACCTCAAAGTTCAGGTTCTCAGGTTTCGCAACAATATTCTGGGCAGAAGTCACCAGCTTCTCAGCCAGGGAGCCTTCCGTTACGCCGGAGCCGGGAGCGCTGCGCAGGGTTCCCAGTACCGCATCGCCCACAGCAACATTGTTCACACCGGGACCGAGAGCATCTATCACACCTGAAAAATCACGCCCCACACCTTTCGGAAAACGTGCGGGACCGCGGCCAAACCACCAGGACGGGTGACGCAAACGGTTGCTAGTCTCTGCGACACGAAGCGGCTTATACCCCTCAAAGGTTTTCAGATCTATGGGGTTCAGTCCAACCGCTTTGACCGTCACACGAACCTCGTCCTCCCCCGGCGTAGGCTCATCTGTCTCAACCATTTCTAGGACGCTGGGATCGCCATAGGCGTTGTACTGAATTTTGCGAATCATGAGATTTTTCCTTTCACTGTGACTATCTGCCTACAACAAAGGCCGGATTCTCCACACATTGCGGAAAATCCGGCCTTCCAAGTTTTATGAGGGGGTAACAGAGGTCGACCTGAGTGGACCGACTGTGCCAAGCGTTCCTGTTTTAGACGACACCGGCACAACTTCGGTAAACGAAAGCATACACGCGCCGTCGTTCTTCACGAGCACGGGCTTCTTCACCTCAACGGTACGACGCTTTGCCAGCCACGATACCCCGGTTTCTGAGGCGGCGAGCGACTCAAGCATGCACATCACGGCGGGAGTCACCAGTTCCTCAAGGGTCTTACCCACCGTATTCGGCTGCCCGATACGATCCCCCAGTTCCGAAGTATCCTTACTCTCCATGAGCGTGCGCACATTCACCCAGCTGCCCCACACACCTTTGCCTTCCAGCAGCTTGGCGTTCTGCCCCACAGGAACAACCGTGGTGAAATAGGCGATGTCGTAGCGTTTATGGAAGAAGTCGGGCGACTGCCAGCGCGATACCGGGCGCAGCAGGTCTGTGCGTAGTTTCAGTCCGCATGAGGTTAAGAACTGCCCGAAGCTCTTGTCTTGATCGGCGATTGCCTCACGCTGACTCATCTGTTCTTCACCCGCGCCGCTTTCGGCGACGTTCTGCCCGTCCTCACCGGCAAGAAGCAGACCGGTTTCTTCAAAGGACTCGCGAATAGCAGCGATCACGGTGCGTCGCGCGCAGGTTACATTTTTGAATTTGAACTTGGCAGACCATTCATCGGGGGTCGGGCCGTACCAGGGGGTTGCGTCGTCATCGCCGGGGGTCACGGTACCGCCCGGAAAAGCGACAACGCCCAAGGGTGAGGACCCCGGACGGTAGGTCAGGATGGTTTCAAGACCGTCTTCGCCGTCACGCACAAAGATGACTGACGCCGCTTGGCGGAGCGAGCATGCCCCTCCAGCATCCTCACCGCCCTCGGATACCCATGTTTCGGCGGCAGTGCGCATAAACTCCGGGATTTTATAAAGACGCTGAATCTGTTCGGTGCGTGCGGCAGGTGCAGAAGACCGCCCGGTAAAGATGCGCGGCTTCCGTTCTTCACCAACCACCGGAACTACTCCGGTGTACAGCTTCTGAGAAGGTGTCGTAGTCATGATCCTGAGAATATTAGACGTACTCGACGATGATTTCAACCTCAACGGGAGAGTCCAGCGGAAGCACCGGAACACCGACCGCCGAGCGGGCGTGCGTACCAGCCTCGCCAAAGATCTCACCCAACAGTTCGGAGGCGCCGTTGATCACCCCGGGCTGACCGGTAAATTCCGGGTCTGATGCCACGAACCCCACAACTTTCACGACCTTCTTCACCCGGTCAAGGTCGCCGATAACGGACTTCACGGCGGCAAGCGCATTCAGCACTGCAATAGCGGCGTACTTCTTAGCGTCCTGAGGGGTCACAAATGTTGAGTCACCCGAATCCGAGACTTTACCGGTGGCGGGCAGCTGACCGCTGACGAATGGAAGCTGCCCGGAGGTATACACATAGTTCCCGCTCACCACGGCGGGTACATAGGCGGCGACAGGGGCTGCGACTTCGGGAAGTTGGTATCCGAGTTCACGAATGCTCAGTTCGTAACGGGATTCAGTCATGGGGTTCTCCAGGGATGTGGTTGGTGGCACGTGCGCCGCATATATGTAGTGTTTGTAGAAGCATATCGCAAAAGGGACGCTAAACCCGGCAACCGGAGGATTCAGGTTACCGGGCGTGGTGCAAGGCTTTAGCCTTCAACTTTCTCGCGCTTGAGGTAGGCGATGGGGTTACCCTGGGTGGGTGCCACCATGTTACCTGCGGGGTTCGGTCCGCTGGGTGCGGGTGCACCGGGCAGAACCGCAACGAGTTCCCACCCTTCCTCACCGTAGTTATCAAGGATTGCCTTGGTGGTGTGCACGATCAACGGCACAGTCAAATATTCCCATTTCTTCATAGCTCTAGGGTAGTCCTGTTCCCCGGCTCGAACAAGGCTATTGCGCTCTATTGCAGGTTCAACGCTCTAGGCGTAACAGAAGGCCAGAACGTGACGCCGAACGGTCACCTCGTGCACCGGATACGCCGGTCAGCCCCGCACAGAGTACATAACCCGCGAGATACCGCGGATTTTCGGGGCATAGACCCGGTGTTTTCACGGTATAGCCAAGGAAGTACATCCGGCGCGTTGCCCGCGAAGACGGGAAACCGGCAAGTTAAACCTAGAGTTTAACCCTTTTGAGGGATGCGTTCTCAGGTGTATCCGCTAAACTGAATGAATGGCTTCACGAAAAAAATCGCGCGCGCAACGGCGTCGCCCCAGTGACTTTTTGCAGTTTGTGGCGTTCAGTATCATTGCCGGGTTCTTGGTAGCAATTATCGTGGTACCCCCGGCGGTAGGTGTTGGCATGGTCGCTAATGCCTCAATGACGTGGTTCCAGGATCTTCCGGAAGACATTTCAGAAGGCCCCTTCTCACGCCCATCGACTCTGTACGCCTCTGATGGTAAGACCGAGCTTGCGACCTTCTTCGAGGAAAACCGCACAGAGGTTAAGCTCGATCAGATGTCACCGCATATGCGTGATGCCATTATCTCGGTGGAAGACCGCGACTTCTACAACCACGGTGCCGTATCAGCTATCGGCATTGGTCGTGCGTTCGCGAATAACTTCCTGAACCCGAAGAAACGTCAGGGTGCATCGACACTCACACAGCAGTACGTGAACAACCTGATCGTTGATTCCGATGTGCAGCGCGGCGCAGACCCCACAACCCTGGGCGGGAATAAAGGGTATCTCGATAAGATCAAAGAGATGAAGCTCGCTATCTCGATGGAGCAGAACAAGTCTAAAGACGAGATTCTTGAGGGCTACCTGAACATCGTGAACTTGGGCGGTACCAACTACGGTGTTGAGGCGGCGGCCCAATACTACTGGGGTATTTCCGCGAAGGATCTTTCGGTAGCCCAATCGGCCCTTCTCGCGGGTCTGGTGCAGTCACCGAACACCTATGACCCAACAACCCACCCCGATCTGGCGCGTGAACGCCGCGATGTGGTGCTTGGCACCATGCTTCGTGACGGTAAGATTTCACAGCAAGAATACGATGAAGCCATTGCATCGCCTATTAAGCTCAATGTTCATCCGCCTGAGAAGGGCTGCTCTGTTGCGGGCGAAAGCTCATTCTTCTGTAACTACGTGGTGAACTATGTTGCGCTCGACGAATCTTTCGGGGCAACTCCCGAGGAACGTTTGAACCTGCTCAACCGCGGCGGTTTTAAGCTTGTGAGTACTCTGAACCCCGAAGCGCAGAAGATCGCTAAACAGTCTGTGGAGGCCGTTCAGCCTGGTTCCACCAACACCAACAACGTGAACGCCGCTTTGACCAGTGTGGAGCCTGGCAGCGGTCGCGTGGTGGCGATGGCTCAGAACGCCGAATGGGGTAAACCCAAGGATGCGAATGACCACTCGCAAACCCAGTTCAACTTCAACGTAGATTCGCTCTATGGCGGCACCCCCGGATTCCAGCCGGGCTCAACCTTCAAGCCCGTGGTGCTGTCCCAGTGGATTAACTCTGGTCGAGGTGTGAACGCCCAAATCGATGGTACGGCCCTATCCTACCCAAGCAGCTTTGGGTGGAACGCCCGCTGTGTGGAGGGCGGTAAGTACTACTACCGTGACTCCGCTAACGGCTGGTCCTTCAAGAACGCGGTTCCGGGATACCAGAGCTGGGGTACGGTCGCCTACGGTATTCGCGTTTCGGCTAACTCCTACCTGTACTCGATGGTCAGTAAACTCGACCTCTGCGATATCAGCGATATGGCAAATAAGCTGCACCTGCACGACGGTCTGGGTCAGCAGCTGTACGATCCGGGTCTGCTCAGTGCAAACATTGGTGGTACCAGGTACGGTGCTACCCCGCTGACCATGGCGAGCGCATACGCAACTTTCGCGAGCGAAGGTAAGTACTGTGAGCCGCGCCCACTTGAGAAGATTACTAAGAGTGATGGTTCGCCCATGAAGACTTACGAGTCTAAGTGTGAGCAGGCGATTAGCCCGGATATTGCTAACGGTGTGAGCTACGTGCTCAAGGGCGTGCTTGCCTCCGGAGGTTCAGCGCCTAAGCGCGCTATCGGTCTGCCGGATGCTTCCGCCGCGAAGACCGGTACGAACGATAACTCCTCACAGACCTGGATGGTTGGTTACACCCGCGGCCTGGCAACCGCTTCGTGGGTGGGCAGTAACGACTTGGGTTACCGCTCGATGAACGGTATTGCGATTAACGGTCGCGTGCTGGAGTACGTGGACGGTGCGACCTATGCGGGTGCCCAGTGGCAGCAGTTCATGCAGGCCATGGCACCGAAGTACAACACCGAGAAGTTTACTGAGCCCCCGGCATCGGTGACGTCAACAAACGTCAACGGTAACTAAGAGGGCGTACTGAAGAAAGGCACACGATGTGTGAGAACGCATCCGGTGCCCGCGCATCCGTGGCGGCTTCTGAAGCGGCACGTGGTTCGCACTTCACACAGAGTATGGTGAAGTTTGCGGCTGCAGGGCTTGCTTTGGGGGCCGCCACGGCGGCGTATGGGCGCTTCGTCGAATTGAATAATTTTCAGGTGCGCGAGGAAACTCTCGCGGTGCTTCCGGTGGGGTCGCCAAACTTTAGGATTCTGCATATTTCGGATATGCACATGATTCCAAGGCAGCGAACGAAGACCGAGTTCATGCACTCTTTGGCGGACCTGAGCCCGGATTTGGTGGTGAATACGGGCGATAACCTCTCGCATGTGGGCGGGCTTGACCCTCTCCTAGAGGCACTTGACCCTCTCCTGGATTTTCCGGGGGTTTTCGTGCCTGGCTCGAACTGCTATTTTGCCCCGGTGCTGAAGAATCCTGCACGGTATCTGTGGCAGGCGCGCACGCCTCAGGAGATTGAGAAAGGGTCGCGTGTGCCGCTTCCGATTGAGCGTATGCATAACGCTTTTGAGTCGCGAGGATGGACGGGGCTTATTAACCGGTACGACGGCATCACGCTGAGCGGGTTGCGCCTGGAATTTTCGGGGGTGGATGATCCGCATCTGCGTTATGATGCTCATCCGGGGTTCTCACCGCAGGCGTTTGAGTCTTCGGACGTGCCGCGTATTCGTGTGGGTGTTGCCCATGCACCGTATATGCGCACTCTGCACAGATTTGTTCAGGATGGTGCCGAACTTATTTTTGCTGGTCACACGCACGGCGGGCAGGTATGTCTGCCGGGCGGTCGTGCGCTCGTGAGTAACTGTGATTTGCCGCCTTCGCGTGCGAAGGGTGTGAGTTACCAGGACGATGTTCCGGTGCAGGTTTCGGCAGGACTGGGGACCTCACGGTTCGCGCCGGTGCGACTCTTCTGTCCCCCGGAGGCGGTGCTCGTCACCCTCACGGCTAAGGACGGGTAGGTTTCCTTCCCCTTCAGATTCCGCGAGCAGGTGGTTTTTGGCCGAGCAGGTAGGAAAATACTACCTGCTCGGCCAAATGCTACCTGCTCGCGTGTAGAGTAAATACCGGAAGGCTTTCTCTGCATCAGTATTTATTACTACCGCATACCACATATTCCAGATACCTCTAGGTGCATACTCCGTCTACAATCTATACAAACCGAAACCTGGCTCTGTTACCCCTCTAGCACTATGACTTTCGTTTGCAAACGAAAAATACCGTAAACTAGAGAAACCCCCAAGTATGTATGAGTTAGGAGGTAGCAGTCATGACTGCCCAGCACACTCGAACTTTTGCGGCTGAGCCTCTGCAAGAACAGATTATTCCGTTATCAGAAGAGTTCGTCCAAAGCCTCACGGTTCAGGGGACTCTGCCGAATGGGCAAAAGGTTCAAGCCCCTGAACCCGTTGCCGACTTTGTTCGTGCACAATTTCAAGCTATTCTTGCTCACCACGATGTTTCCGTGCAGTTCAGCCCAGAAATTTTAACGACCAGCGAGGCAGCCGCAATCCTGGGACTGTCCCGCCCCACTCTTGCCAAGTGGGCTGATGAAGGACGGATACCTTCGCATAAAGCTGGCACTCACCGCCGGTTCAAACGTGAAGATGTTTTTGCTTTTCGCGAGCAGCGACGTATCGAGAAGAAGCAAGCGCTGCATGATCTCCTTGACTTTCAGAGTGCGCATCCTGAGCTTGATGAGGGCTAGGTTCAATTCGCCATGTTGTATAAGCTACGCCTGTCTCTATCTTCAACACAGGGCAAATAGATTTACATTCGGTACTACCCAGCAGGTTACACACATCCCATAACCCGCTCGCGTGTAGAGTAAATACCGGAAGACACTCTTCCCTACTACTGCAATGCCTTGGAAAGGTCCATGCGATATAACGACTACCAGCAACCTATCGGCGATGCCCTGCCCGACTACCGCGCGGGCGAGACTCCCAGCATTGATTGTTTACAGGGGCGCTACTGCCGCCTCGAAAAACTTGATGCAGAACGCCACGGCAACGACCTGTACGAGGTCTACGGCCCTGAAGCTCCCGAACAGAGTTTCACTTATTTGTCCTTGAACCCTGTTGCTGACCGGGCAGAGTTAGAGACCCTCCTCAAGCGCATGGAGGAATCCACGGATCCGTACTATCTGGCTGTGATAGATCAGGATGGGCGTGCGGTTGGCACTCTAGCGCTCATGCGCATCAACCCCGCCCACCGTGTTATCGAGGTGGGTAGTGTAACGTATGGCGAACGTCTAAAACGCACTCGCGCCGCCACGGAGGTGCAGTACCTGCTGGCGCAATACGTGTTTGAGACGCTGCACTATCGCCGCTACGAGTGGAAATGCGATGCACTGAATGAGCCCTCACGCCGCGCAGCCGAGCGCCTAGGCTTCACCTATGAGGGAACGTTCCGCCAAGCCGTCGTGTATAAAGACCGCAACCGCGATACGGCGTGGTATTCAATGCTGGATACCGAGTGGGAGCAGCACAAACACCGGTTGTTGCAATGGCTGGATCCGAAGAATTTTGATACGCACGGTCAGCAGCGCACCTCCTTGCGAGAGATCGCTGTATAGCCATTAGCCGAAAGGGTACTCTGAGGTATTGTCAGAGCCAAAGGGCATGGATACCATGGTATTTTCTCAAGTCGAGCGGAAGGGAATACCATGAAAACCCTTGTGCTTGTCACGCATCCTAATATCCATGATTCTATGGTCAGCAAAACCTGGGTTCACATGCTGCGCCAGCATCCGGATCGGTTTACCGTGCATGAGCTGTACAGCGAGTACCCTGACGGCGTGATTGATGTAGAGCGCGAGCAGGCTCTCGTGGAAGAGCACCAGAACATTGTGCTTCAGTTCCCGGTGTACTGGTTTAACTGCCCGCCGCTTCTGAAACAGTGGTGCGACGAGGTGCTGACGTACGGATGGGCCTATGGCTCGAAAGGCAAGGCGTTCGAGAATAAGAAACTCGGCATTGCCGTCTCGCTGGGAGCACCCGCCCCAGAGTACAGTGCGGAAGGCTCCGTCGGATACACCGTCGCCGAAACCCTGCGCCCCTTCGAGCTGACAGCCAACTATATCAGCGCCGATTATCAGCCTCTCTTCGCGTTCCACACCATCGACACCTATGAGAGCTACGATGAAGCCGCTGCCCAGCAGGTGGCAGACAGCGCGGATGACTACCTGGCGCATCTGAACACCTACTACACCTAAGCTGCAACCGTGCAACCTCTCGGAAGCAGATAGTATTTCGGCGAGAAGATAACAATCCGCTATCTGCGCGTCAAAATACTATCTGCTCGCGGATTAGGGAAGGGGAAACGTTAAGCTCACCGATAAGAACGGGACGCTCAGGGCAGAACCGTAGCGGGTGCATCCGAGGTGCCCCTCTATAATTAAGAGCACTAACGCTCACGTCATGCAGAAACGTTGAACCGCTAAGCAGGAGGAACCGAGCACGACCCGCACACACGCCCCCGGCACTTCTCGACGACGCAATCCCTTCTTGGAAACTGCCCCGGAGCCTATTCCCGCGCCCGTGAACTATGATGCGGGCGAGCGCGCGCGCCTCAAATTCCTGCCGTATATTGCCCCGATTCGGTGGCGCTGGGCTATCGGCATGCTGGTCGCTGTTGGCGCGGCGATTCTCGAAATTTCTATTCCGCAGATGCTTCGGTTCATTGTCGATGAGCTTGTGCAGAATACGACCGAGGCGGGTGTCTGGATTGGCGGCGGACTAGTACTTTTGATTGGCGTGGGGAACGCATCGTTGGCGTATTGGCGGCGGTGGCTGATCGTGGATCCTACCTCCACGCTTGAAATCCGCATGCGCATGAACTTTTTCGACCGGATTTTACGGGCGCCGCTGAGCGTTCTTGACCGGTGGTCTTCCGGGCAGCTGCTCACCCGTTCCATGAGCGATTTGAGTACGATTCGCCGGTGGTTTTCGTTTGCGCTGGTGCAGATGACCTCGGTTGTGGTCATGTTCGTAACGGGCGGGTATTTTATGGTGACCGCATCCGCCCCGCTCGCGGTTATTTTTGTGGTGGCTATTCCGGTGCTGGTGCTCTCGCTCATCAGCTATGTGCGCAAATATGAGGCTTACACCCGCGAGATTCAGCGGCTCACCAGCGATCTTTCGACCCGCATTGAGGAGTCTGTGCGCGGTATTCGGGTGGTGAAAGCGCTGGGTCGCTCCCCCGAGCAGATTACTGAGTATACCCGCGATGCCGAACATTTGAATGAGGTGGAGCATCGCCGTGCCATGTTGGTGGCGCGCGTGGGGTTTTATCAGCGCGTGATTGTGGGGGCGGTGACGATGCTCGCCCTGCTGGTGGGCGCGCCGCAGGTAGCATCGGGTAGTCTTTCTTTGGGTGCGATGACCGCCTATTTTGCGGTGCTGACGGTGGTATTGGGGCATGTGCTCCGTTCAACCGCGCTGATGGCATCATATTTGAATTACCGGGTAGCGTTTGAGCGTCACGTTGAGGTGATGGCGGATCCCGGCGATGAACAGGTACGACTAGTTGAGGAGGAGACCGTGGCCTATCCTTCGGGTGGCGCAATTTCTGTGGCGTGTGAGGCGGTGAGCTTTAGCTATGCCGAGCAGGCAAGCGCTGTAGATTCTGACTCTGGTTCGGAAGCTCGCGCACACGAAGATTCCGCTGATACTCAGGCGCGCACGGCTGAGGTTCCTGATGAACATTCCGGGCAGGATGGGGCTTCAACGGATCACGCCGAGCAGAGCGGTTTAGGCGGTTTTCTGGCGAAGATTCTAGGTTTTGCCAAGGGTTCGCAGGATCACCGGGACAGCGCCGACCCTGCGCAGGAGCCAGATCCTGCGGCGTTCCCGGAGTTACAGGCTGATCTGCAGGAGCCAAGCCCCGAGCCTACAGAGCAGGAACGCGAGTTTGCGCGTGCACAGCAGAAGGCTGCAACCTCCAAAACTCCGTCGGTACTTCACGATATTACGTTTAAAGCTTTTGCGGGCGAGATTTTGGCGCTCGTAGGGGCTACCGGCAGCGGGAAATCGACAATTCTCAACCTGATTCCGCGGTTCTATGAGCCCTCGTCGGGAAAGATTCTGCTGGGCGGTCATGATGCCGCCGATATGCCGCTGCCTGAGGTACGCGCGCAAATGGCCTCTGTTTTTGAGGAGGCCGTGCTGTTCTCGGGGTCGGTGCGTGAGAACATCCTGTTAGGGGTGCACGATCTTAGTTCTTCTGAGGAGGCGGATCAGCGTGTGCGCGCCGCCCTCACGATCGCAGCCTGCGATTTCGTGGATGACCTTCCCGAAGGGGTCAATACCATTATTGGCGAAGAGGGGTTGAGCCTCTCGGGCGGTCAGCGGCAGCGGCTTTCTTTGGCGCGTGCCCTGGCGGTTCGCCCGAGCGTGCTGCTGCTTGATGATCCGTTCTCGGCGCTGGATGTTCATACGGAAGAGAAGATTATTGAGGCGCTGCGCACCGGCCACGAAGGACTGGGCGGGGCTACCACTCTGTTGACCGCGCATCGTCCTTCAACGGTGGCGCTTGCCGACCGGGTGCTGCTGCTGGAGGGTGGCCGTATTACCGCCCAAGGCACCCACACCGAGCTTATGAAGCTGCCGCAGTACCGCCGCCTGATGAGTCTGCAGGACGAGGATTAATGCCCAAGCGTCTCGTGCCGAATTCCGACGAACGCACGAACCTGTCCCCCGAAGAACGGCGGCAGGCTCGGGAACGTTCGTACCGTCTACTGCGCGAGATTTTGCGCCCGCATCGGCTGTCCCTGGCGATTTCGGTGGCGGCGGTAATACTCGGGGCGATCGCATCCGCCGTGCAGCCTTGGTTGATTGCGCGCGTGCTCGATACCGCGATTGAACCGCTCACCCGCGGCGACAGCGCCCCGCTTATATTCTTTGTGGTGCTCTTTGGAGCGACCGTGCTCGCTAACGGCACCCTGACCTGGGTGAATGTGGTGTATACGGTGAGGGTTTCACTGGGTGTGCTGTTGAGTCTGCGCACGCGCGTATTCCAACATTCGCAATCGCTGAGCGTCTCGTTCCACGAGTCATATACGTCAGGCCGCGTAATTTCGCGGCTGACAAGCGATATTGATACGATCCGCACCTTCTTAGACAGTGGTATCAGTCAGCTTGCCACAACCCTGCTGGGGATTGCGTTCTCGGTAATCGCCATTTTCCTGTTGGATTGGCGCATCGGGCTGCTTCTGGTGGCTATGACGGTTCCCATCTGGCTGATAACCCACTGGTTCCGCACCCGCTCAGAGACCGCATTCCGTGCTATGCGTAACGAATCTGCCCAGCTGACAAGCCGTTTTGTTGAAACCTACACCGGTATTCGAGCCATCAAGGGTTTCGGTGCAGAGGCGGATGCGCGCGCATTGTACGCCCGCAACGCCGAACGGTACCGGGTTGCGGTCATGGATTCCATCAAACTCTTCGGCATCTACTCCCCCGTGCTGATTCTGCTGGGCAATATTTTTGTGGCGGCGGCGCTTGTGATTGGTGGGTATGCGGTGCTCGGCGGCACCATGCAGGTGGGCACCCTGCTTGCGCTCATTATTTACGCGAACCGGGTGTTTGAGCCGATTATGACGCTCTCCGAGTTTTATAACGTACTCCAGTCGGCGTTTTCGGCGTTGGAGAAGGTTTCCGGGTTCCTAGCCGAGAAACCGCAGATTCAAGACCCGCAGCATCCGGTAAGCTTGCCGCAGTCCCCCTCCACGCCGGCGAGCACCGAGAGTTCGGCAGAGGCAGCTCCGCTGGGTGAGATCGTTCTTGAGGATGCCGCGTTCGGTTACACTGCGGGTCAGCACGCGCTCATGCCTACGTCGCTGAGGATTACACCGGGACAGACGGTGGCACTCGTGGGTGAAACCGGTGCCGGAAAGTCTACGATTGCCAAATTAATTGCCCGTTTCTATGACGTTGATACCGGCAGGGTGCTTCTCGACGGCGTGGATGTGCGTTCCCTGACCGATCGGGAGCTGCGCCGAAACGTCGTCATGCTCACCCAGGAAGTTTTTCTGTTCTCAACCTCGATTGCCGAGAACATTCGTTTGGGCAACCCGCAGGCGACCGACGACCAGGTACGCCGGGCGGCGCAGGCTGTCGGCGCGGATGAGTTTATTCAGACCCTCCCGCAGAGGTACGGCACGATGCTCGGGCGCGGCGGTGTGAACCTTTCGACTGGGCAGCGTCAGCTTGTGTCTTTTGCCCGCGTTTTCTTGGCAAATCCGCGGGTACTGATTTTGGATGAGGCTACCGCATCCTTGGATATTCCCAGCGAGCGTGCGGTGCAGCGTGCGCTCAATGCTCTGTTGGCGGGGCGTACCGCCGTGGTGATTGCACATCGTCTTTCGACCGTGCTGAGTGCGGACCGGGTGCTGGTTATTTCTGCAGGGTCTATTGTTGAGGATGGTTCACCGCAGGAGCTAATTGCCGCCGGTGGCGAGTTTGCCGCAATGTACACCTCGTGGGAGGATGCGCGGCAGGATTCAAACTCCCCCAGTGCCTAACTCTTACGCGCACGTTTACCTATTGTGATACGTGCACGAGAGCCCTAAACGTCATAGTTCTTACCTGTAACCGCCCAAGTAGACACGGCAAAGTTTTTTGTGGATGATAAAGGTGTCTTGCCGCTTCGTAGAGCGTGCAGATACTCATTCACTTAAACCCTTATAACCTCATGGAGGAAAATATGTCACGCAATGATGCGAGGAAGTTTCTGGCTCAGGGCACCGCTTCTGCACTCACTCTTGCTCTTGGCCTGACCTTTGCCGCTCAGCCTGCTTTTGCGGAAACTGCGAAGGCAGCGGATCCTGCGCCGAGCGCATCTGCAGCACCCAGCGCACCGGCAGCTGAGACGAACCCCGGGCTCTCGGTAGATCCGACTCCCGCGGCGCCTGTAGTCGCACCGGCTCCGAGTGACGGCCCGTCTCCGGAGGCTCCCGCACCTGCACCGAGCGAAAAGCCAGCGGCGGTAGTCTTCAAGGATGTTCCCCAGACCCACATGTTCTATCAGGAGATCACCTGGCTGGGACAGACCGGTATCTCGACGGGTTGGCCCGATGGCACCTTCCGCCCGTCCCAGAATATTGAGCGCGCCGCAATTGCCGCATACTTCTACCGGATGGCTGGCTCACCCGATGTTGTTCTACCCAAGCAGTCGCCGTTCACCGACGTTGCTCCGAGCGATCCCTTCTACAAGGAGATCGTGTGGATGCACCAGCAGCACATCACGACCGGCTGGTCGGATGGCACGTTCCGCCCGCACGATTCCGTTACCCGTGAGGCCCTGGCGGCGTTCTTCTACCGTGCCGCCAATATGAACGACGATGCGGCACCGACTCAGGCACCCTTTACGGATGTTAACTCGAAGAGCCCGTTCTACCGTGAAATCGCATGGTTTAAGGCCCAGAAGATCACGACCGGCTGGCCTGACGGCACCTTCCGCCCGCATGAGCCTGTTACTCGTGAAGCGACCGCCGCATTTGTGTTCCGCTTCGCCAAAATCTAAGCGGGTAATCTTGTACAGCCGCTGCGGGAAATGTTGAGCGTTTCTCTCCGGTGTTGCGTGTGCTTCCGCGCCTATGCTGTGTCACGCAGGATGTGGAAGCACACGCACAAGACACCGCGCTTAATCCCCTGGAAAATCAGGGTTTACAGGTTTTTGAGAGGGCTTATTCGTGTTGCTTTCCCCGGGTTCTTCGGCTATTATTGATGAGTTGCCTGCGGGTTGTCCGACAGGTTAACACCGGGATGTGGCGCAGCTTGGTAGCGCGCGTCGTTCGGGACGACGAGGTCGCAGGTTCAAATCCTGTCATCCCGACCAACTCTAAACCCCCTGAGAGTAATCTTCAGGGGGTTTTCTGTATATGCTTTCTGCTCGGGTCACCCACTGGGCCGAGTCAAATGTCTAAATATCCAATGTACGCAGCAAATCGCGCGGCGGAATCACGCCGTCCTCAATGTAGGCGCGGAAGATAGGCGCCGCCTGCTCACCCGTGAAAACCTCTTCAGGGTGCACTTGAACGGGCATACGGTTACCAACCCATGTGATGGTTGTCCACGCATCGGGGTCGGTCACGGGTTTGCGGGCCACCGTGTACTGTTCGTACGAGCCATCTTCGGCAGCCACCCTAATTTCCGTCATCGCATGCGTGGAACCGGCACACTGTATATAGTTGCCGTGCGCCACCGAATCCTGGGGAACGTCATCAACATGGTTCACGCCTTCAGGCAGAGCCCACACCACGAGGGCAAAGCGTTTGTCACCCTCCAAAAAGTCGGGATCAGTGAGGCGCTGCTCGGTATCGTCGGCGAAAGACTGCGGAGTCTGGGGGACATCGAATCCGTCATATTCAGTTTTTCCCACCACCCTGTGCGCAAAGTACGTCACGGACTTATTCCTCTCTCACGTGTTCTTCAGTAGGCACCAGAGTATCGAAGAGAAACCGTGCGTGCCAGCATATTCGTCACTTCGCCGGGCTATCCCCGCCCGCTCATGAGAGCGAGCGCCTATGCGCAGCACGCAGTGGCCCCACTGAGAACCTCGTTCTGACGCTGGAGTATCTGCGTGACAAGCATGCCCTGGACAGCGACACAAAATGCAGCAGTTTGAGCTGTCGTTGGTAGACCGCGTCTACTCGGCAGAGCAGGATTGAGCTGGAGGGTCTGGGGAGAACCCAGCATGTTGGCGACTTTAAAGTGATGGGTTGCGTCAGCTGCCGAGAATTCGGTGGGCGAGCACGCTCACCACTTCGTCAGGGTTGACAGTTTCATCCACGGGAACGGTGAGATGATCAAGAAGCAGTCCGTCGAGGGCGTAGTGGAAAAGCGTGATGTCCGCAGGCCGACCGGGTAGGCCCATCTTCTCGTTGAACTCGATATCGGCTTGAAGCCCTGCTCGCCGCCAGGTGGTGAGCACCTCCGCGACGCGCGGGCGGCGGGTGGCTTCGAGCCGCAGCTCGAAGAGCGCTATCGCAGCATCACGGTTGTCTGTCAGCCGGTGGACAATGTCGCGCAAGTACTCGGTGAATAGCTCAACGCCGGGAGGTCGCTGGGCAAGGTCAGCGTGGATGTCGGGGTCCGGCTGCAGACGTTCACTGATACGGAGCAGGATCGCATCGATGATTTCATCGCGCGAGGCAAAGTAGTTCGAGGCTGTACCTCTGGGTGCTTTCGCCTCGGCGTCGATCGCCCGATGCGTCAGACCGCGTGAGCCTTGTTGAGCGAGTACTCGTACAGCAGCGTCGGAGAGCAGTGTGCGTCGTTCAGCATTACGGACCATGTGATCATGCTATCGCATGTACTACTGATATCGTGGTAAAGTCATGTTAACCACGACAAAAGTAGTGATTGGAGATATGATGCGTGAACTGATTTACTACGTCGCCGTGTCTATCGATGGCTACATCGCCGCACCGGACGGCAGTTACGATGCCTTCCCCGTTGAAGGGGATCACATGGCTGTCTACTTGAGTGACTTCGCCGATGCGCTCCCCGCCCATGTACTCGCGGCGCTCGATATGCATCCGCCGGGTAATCGCTTCGACACGGTCATTCAAGGGCGAGCAAGTTATGACATTGCGCGGGCGGCCGGTATTGAACGACCCTATGCGCACCTGAGCGAGTTCGTCGCAACACGCTCGGAGACAGCCCCGCCAGCTGGCGTGACATTCACCGCTGACGCGCTCGCGACTGTGCGTGAGCTGAAGCAGCAAGAGGGGCTTGCGATCTATCTCTGCGGTGGTGGAAATCTTGCAGGAGAGCTGCTGCCCGAGATCGACCGCCTCATTCTCAAACGCAATCCCGTCGTCCTTGGTGATGGTGTCCGACTGTTCGGTAATGCTGGTGCCGTCGTGCAGAACTTTGATCTGGTGAGTTGTCGAAGCTTTGAATCCGGCGTTGTGATAGAGGAATACGCCCGCACTATCCGACAGTAGTCCGTTACGTGCCTATCCGTTGCTGGGTTCGGGAACTTTCCAGCCGTTCACGAATCCGGAAGTGGTTCGGAGAGGGAGGAGGTAGAATCATTCTGCTTCTTGCGATACAGGTTGCCGATGCAGCAAATCAGCCAGCGCAGTGAGACATCACGATCAGGAGTGGTGAGAATTGCTATTGGATCCGTGAGCCAGCGTGAATAGCCCACATTCCATGTGTCATTGGTTGCCCAGAAGCAGGCGTCGTTGATGTTTCGCCTGCGGGGAAAACTCACAAGTCCTTTGTTGCCTTGAACGTGAATCTCAGCCTCACGCAAGGCTGTGATCAACCTGCTAAGATAATCCGTCATGTCCTATCAAAGTTGTCATGCATTTACAGCTTTGGCGGTTGTGGCTGAAGTCTTGGGAAAGCAGATTTCTATGAGGGTCGTCCTTGTGACTTAATCTCGCGGAATACCGAGTTCGGGGATATGAAAATTCATGTCCCCGGAATCGTGCTCCAATTCTGGTGTTCTGCCGGGGTAGCGCCAGGCCTGGTATGTGAACTTCCCCATGACCGACCTACTGAAGAAGCCCAAGAAGGCACGCCGAAGCCGAGCATTCTAGGGCTGTGAGGCGAAAACGCCTGACTCATGACGCTTAGTGTGCGGGGTGCGCGGTGTTTCTCGGATCGGGGGAGTTTTTCTTCCCCGGAGTCGGCATGTTGACGCCTCCTCGTCGTAGCCACAGGACACCGGTAACCAGCACCATTAGCATGATGAACAGCCCGATCGCGAAACTGGTCACCATCCCCCAGTCGGTGGCACGGTGCACGACGTCGGTAAGAAGGCTGCGCCCGGCACCGGGAGCACTAGCCGTCGTACGCAGTCCCTGTCCTGAGCGCACGCTGCTGACAAGCTCCTGCGCACCCACCGGCCACTGATTACGCACCACGTGCTCGCTCGCGCCACCGAACCCCACGCCGGAGACAGCCACGCCGAGTACCACGCCGATCTGCCTCATCGCCGCGGACAGCCCAGAGGCCGCACCTGCATCATCACCCTCGAAGGAGGCAACCGCCAGCTCGTTGACTACGGTCCCGGCAGCGCCAACCGCAATGCCTGCCAGGATCAGACCCGGCAGGAGCGCCACCCAGGTCGATGAGCCGTACAACAGTACCCATGACATCAGCGCCGCGCACCCGACGACAAGGATCCCCAGCAGCCTGGCCGACGGCGCCCAGCGCCTATTACCGCCACGAAACAGCCACGCCCCCGCGATGGCACAGAGACTGAACGGGAGGAAGCAGAGTCCGGCCTGCAGGGGTGACAACAGGTAGATATTCTGCGCATACAGCGACAGCCAAGGCATCTGCCCCACCAGACCAGCCTGGACGGCAAAGCCGGTCAGGATACTCACCACATAGAGCCGGTCAGTCAGCAGGCGTCCCGGAATCATAGGTGAGTCCGAGCGCCGCTCGACGGCCATGAACAAACCCATCGCGGCCAGTCCGACGGCAACGCCACCAAGTGTGCGCGCACTGGTCCACCCCCATGCCGACCCCTCCAGCAGGACGGCCGTCACGCCCCCGGTGGCAAGGACTGCCAGCAGCGTTCCGGGCCAGTCCATGTCTGAACCTCTGCGATCCGCGCCGTGATCCTTCACATACCACGACGCCAGCCAGGACACCACCCCCACAGGGACGTTGATCCAAAAGATAGAACGCCACCCGACGACTAGGACCAGACCGCCGCCTGCCAGTGGCCCCACTGCGATAGCCACCCCTGAGATGAGCCCGTAAATCCCGGTAGCTCGTGCCCGCTCGCGTCCGGCGGCGTAGCGATCAGAGATCATCGGCACACCGACGCCCAAGAAGATCGCCCCACCGACCGCCTGAAGAGCCCGGAAAACATTGAGTACGACCATCGAAGGGGCCAACGCGCACACGGCCGACCCCACCGTGAACAGGACCAGCCCCCATCGGAACAATCGCAGCCGCCCCAGACTTCCGCTCAAAGTCGCCGCTGACATCAGCAACGCTCCCAACGGCAGCGTGTAAGCATCCACTACCCACTGCAACTCACTCTGCGACCCACCAAGACTCTGCCCGATATCACCCAGTGCCACCGACACCACCGTGATATCCAGGACGTTCATGAAACTCACCGTGCAGACGAGCACAAGCGCCAGAACGCGGCTATCCCTTAAATCTGTAATTTCGCGACTACCGGACTCTATTGCAGTTCCCATATACCATCAACTCACTCGTCGTTCTCTCCAACGTCTAACCGACTGATTAGGTCCTCCAAACCTGTCCGGACAATCTTTCCAGAGACAGTCGTCGGCAAGCTGCCCGCCGGAACCACCCGCATATCAGCAACATACAAACCATATCTTTGCGCCACGCTACGCGCGATTCCGGATCGCAACATGCTGCCAACCTCATCATCACTGTCCCGAACAAGACCTGGAACACCCGTGCTATCGCCTATCTCAATCACCTCCTCCACGAAGCAATAGATAAGGTCCTCCGTATTTTGGAACACGACAAACCGCCGCCCACGCAGGATTGGCAAGTCCCTTCGCAAAGACTTCTCAATATCGTTCGGGAAATAGTTCTTCCCCCTCACAATCATCATATCTTTGATGCGCCCAGTTACATACAGCTGCCCCCCCCCGCAGCCTCAGCCTTCTCGGTTTTCTTCCTAGCCCGACGCCCCCACTTCTCCGCCTCCTTGTGATAAGCAGCCGCCTTGACCGCCATCCACTCCGGAACCCACTGCGGATCCCGAGGAAACTGATCCAACTCAAACGCAGCATCCTTTTCACTGCGAGGACGAGGCCCTATGATTGGTTCGCGCATCCAGCCACACTCCTGATGCAGCACCCCGTCAGCAACCTCCATCCACAAGTGCGACCACAACCACGCACCCCACTTCGACGCATCAAGCAGTCCCGTGCCATCGAGCAGATGCAGCGCGGTGCCACCGACCGTGCTGTCGAAGAACGTCACCGCCAACTCCAATCCTCGCGTGCCCTGACTCAAGACCGCGGCCCACACTATGGCGGGTCATCCCTGGACAGGTGACCGCAGCACCAGTGTGCTCGTAGATTCCGAACTCATAGGTGCATAGTCATATAGGTGTGTGGTAGACTATGTGACATGGAGTTGAAGCACGCGATCCTTGGGCTGCTGTCGATCCGTTCCGCAAGTGGTTACGACCTGGCACGTGCGTTCGCAAGTTCGGTAGCGCACTTCTGGCACGCCGACCGGTCGCAGATCTATCGGACGCTGGATCGGCTGAGCGGGGCGGGGGCGATCACGACAGAGGTGGTGCGACAGGACGGCAAGCCCGACCGCAAGGTGCACTCCCTGACCGACGCCGGGCGCGCGGAGCTGACGGACTGGCTGTCATCTCCGGTGGAGGAGGACCTTCCCAAGGAGCCGTTCCTCGCCCGGCTGTTCTTTGCCGCCCTGATCGGCCGGGAAGGGGTGGAGAGGATGCTTGATGAGCGGGAGCGTCAGATGAACGAGGCGTTGACCACGTTATCCTCGATCACGATCAGGTCCGATGACCTGATGGGGCTGTTGCAGACGGCGACCCTGCGCAATGGCTTGGTCCACGCCGAGGCCGAACGGGAGTGGCTGCGCGAGACACGCCAGCTGCTCGGACTCGCCGAGTCGACCGAGAACTCTCAGGAGTGACCGTGACTAGGAAGAGCCCTACCAGCACGTACTCGACCGAGCATGGCCCACGATCTGAGGAGTGAATGATGGATACCGCGACTCCGCCTCTGACTGTCGATGCCCGGCACCTGGTCAAGCGGTACAGGAGCAAGACGGCGGTCAACCCTGGGCCACGGCATCCGCGCGCATGTGCTCGCAATGCAGAGGCTCGGCGAGAGGAAACCGCATGACCGCCATCGCTCTTGTCGTCGCGCTCGCGCTACTGGCGGCGCTCGCCGTCCTGCAGCTCCTCGTCGCGTCGGGCCTTCCCTATGGTCGTTTCGTATGGGGCGGCACGCACCGCGTTCTGCCGCACGGGCTCCGCGTCGCCAGTGCGGCGTCGGTGCTGGTATACGCGGGGTTGGCGGCCCTGCTGCTCAGCCGTGCGGGCGTTCTCCCGGCCGGAGACAGTACAGCGGTGATCGTCTTGACCTGGGTGGTGTTCGCGTTCTTCGCCGCGAGCGTGGCGCTCAACGCGATCTCGCGCAGCCCCGCCGAACGCTGGACGATGGCACCGACCAGCCTCCTGCTGGCAGCAGCAACGCTCGCCATCGCCCTGGGCGGAGGGTAACGATGTGCTCGTAGTGGCCTCGCTGTATGGGGGTCCATCCAGATGAATCGAGGCGTTCGGCGTCTTGTGGGTTAAGGGCGCGTGTGGTCAGTCTGTGCGAACGAAGCTGAGGTCGTCGGGGTCTGGGCTGAAGATCTTCTCCTCGATCGGTGCATCGAACACTGCCGATAACCGCATGGCGGTCTTCAGCGTCGGCTCGTATCGACAGTTCTCTAGTGAGACGATCGTCTGCCGTGACACGTTGATACATTCGGCGAGGTCGGCTTGGCTCCAGCGACCCACCAAACTGATGACCACCATTACACTTAGTGCCGTATTGCTCTGCCAGATCCTTAGCATGTTGGTTCACCCTTACCTCATTTTTTATCGTCGAGGCAGCGAGTGTCTTTCGGGCCTGTCCGCGCTACGATGCGAGGACGAGATCTTCGACCGAGTCCAGGCCCTATCCCCGCCCACTCATGAGGGCGAGCGCCATTTCGAGGGGGCCGCGTTGCTGAATTTTCTCCCACAGAGTGCACAGCATCATCGCCAGCACCCACCATACAAGCAAGAACCCGAACCAGAGCGCATAACTATAGACGCTCCCCTGCTGCTGGGCGCGATAACCTTCACCGGCGACCATCGTCACGAGCCGCCCGCCGCCGTAGAATGCCAGCGCCAGCATCACAATGGATGCGCTCAGCGACATTCGACCCAGCCGCGCGAACGGTTCCAGCATGCCTTTTCCGGCACTGAGCCGCGCAAGTTCGCCCCAGGTGCAGATGGTTCCCACCACGCCTACGATGGTGAGTATGATCGGCCACGTGAGCGGTCCCAGTTGGGCATGCGGATACACCCACAGGTAGATGCTCATAGCAAGAGAACCCAGCGCCACCGGTGTGCCCAGGCGTGCGCCGAGTTTTTCGTACCCTCGCCACAGCACCATGCCCAAGCCCATAAGCCAAATGAGTTTGAACCCATCCTGAAACATGGTTCCCGCGCTTTCGTTCACGATTGCTGGAATTGTACGATGCAGCCAGTCGTCGGCAGTCCACCCGCCCACGCTCAGCCGCTCGTAAGTGAACGGCACGGCGGGGCTGGCGAGCACGGTCACGGCAAGCTGCACCCAAAACGGCATATATACTAGCCCGATGCTCAGCAGGGTCAGCACGGCTAGGGGCAGAAGCATATCGAAACGGATGGGGAAGTCTTTCCACCCGGAAAAAGCTTGATCCGCAAAGGTGCTGTGTGGAAGTTGGGCGAGAATCCAGCCGAGCACGCAGAACGCCAGAAAACGCACGATGCTGCTCGCAAAAAACTGCGGAAAAGCCACTTTGCGGGAGTATAAATATGCAGCCGCTCCCAGAATCACGGCGAACAGATCCAACGCCTGTGGAAGCATCTGTGAAAGCCAGCTCAAATGTTTGCCGGGCACCAGGTTATGGCTTACGCTCACGGGAATAAGCATGAGCAGAAGCGCAAAAGCGCGAGCGCTGTCTAACCCGGTATCTCGCCGGGTGTTGGTTTCCGGTAGCATGCATCTCCTGCTCGCTCGTGCCTGTGGTGGTGCATTCTACGGTACCGTGTTCTGCGGGCGGTTTCTAGCGGCGCCTGATGCTGTGACGGTTCGTGTTGAGGGTATGCCGCATCACGTGATGTCAAAATGTTTTGCCCCAGCTCAGGGCGCAGATGTGCGGGGGTGGGTGCAAGATACCGGATTGTTGTGTGCGGATTATCCGCTGGCTTCGGAACGTCATGTGATACCTTGGGCAACTGGAGTAGATTTCTTCGCCCGCTGTACTTACGCCCAAACTCATTGAAGCCCCTCCTATGTGAATAACCCGAAGTATCTAAGGTATGCTTTCTTCACTATGAACGTTCTGGATGTTTCTCAGCTTGCCCAGCCCCTCGCCGCCGCGCACACGCATATTCTTGCTGCGGGTCCGCACGAGGCGTCTGGGGTTGAGGGTACCGCGCAGTATGTCTCGATTTTCTGGGTGACCTTAGCGGCGCTGCTTTCGCCCATCATGTCGCGGCTAACGGGCAAGCGCATCCCTGATGTGGTGTTCCTGCTGATCTGCGGTGTGCTCATTGGCCCGAACGTGCTGGGGCTGGCATCCGGCAGCGACGGCGGCATTCCGCTGCTGAAAGAGCTGGGTTTAGGTATGCTCTTTCTGATTGCCGGGTTTGAGATTAATGTCGATTCGCTGCGTAACCGCCAAGGTAAGAGCGCGATCGTAACCTGGTTCGTTTGCTTTGCGCTGGGCGTGTTGGGGGCGGCGCTCATCACCGGTTTCGCCAAGGGTTTTAACACCTATATTGCGGTGGGTATTGCGCTGAGTTCCACGGCTCTGGGCACGCTGCTGCCCATGCTCAAATCCCATGGTGCGGCGGGTACTCGGGGGGGGAATGCGGGGCTGGTACACGGTGCCGTTGGCGAGCTTTTCCCGATTTTTGCGATGTCGCTGCTGCTCTCCTCGTACTCTCCGGGCTTGGCGATTCTGATTCTGCTGGGGTTCATGGCGATTGCTGTGGTGACGGCGATTATTCCGCATCGTCTTCTGCAGAAAGTGCCCGGTCTGCGCCAAATTATGGCGGTAGAAACTAACACGACCAGTCAGCTCGTGCTGCGTCTTGCTATGTTTCTGCTGGCTACCCTCATCATGTTTACGGCACTTTTCGGGCTGGATGCGGTGCTCGGCGCCTTCGCTGCGGGTATTATTATGCGTTCGCTCACCCCGGTGGGCGCACTTCACATGATCACGGCACGGTTAGAGACGGTCGGGTTTACGTTCATGATTCCGCTGTTTTTCGTGGTCAGCGGTATGGGGATTAACCCTTCTGTGGTGGCGTCTTCGCCTCTGCTGCTGGCGATGGTGGTTATTGGTATTCTGCTGGTGCGCGGGGTGCCGGTGTTTATTGCGGAGCGGTTCACGAACACGGGTTCGGGGCTGCAGTCAATGAGCGAGAAGATTGAGTTGGCGCTGTATTCAGCGGCGGGCCTGCCTATTATTGTGGCGGTCACGAGTATCGCCACGAGTTCGGGGCTGCTGGAGAGCTCTACCGCATCGCTTCTGGTGGCAGGTGGTGCCCTCACGGTTTTGCTGTTCCCACTGTGGGCTGCGGCCATTAAGCGGGCTTTTAGGTCGCAGGCGGCTGAGGCTGAGTCCGGTGTTTCTAAGCGTGCCCAGATTGATGCGTTGAAGGCGCACCGCAACGCGACGGTGAAGCTCACAACCGGCATGATTCCGGCTGTGAAACCGACGAAAGAAACGCACAGTCCTCTGCGGGGCAAAGGCTCTTCGGGGTCCTCCAAAACCCAGAAACCGCCGGAGAACTAGCTAGTGCCCCGAGCTAAGGAAGCGTATTTAGGTCAGGGTTTTGAGTATAGCCCGTGCGTGTTTTGCCGCCTGCGAGGACCCTTTAAAACCGCCTAACCACGCGGTCATCTCGGGGCTTAGTTGCGGGGAATCATCCGCGCCGTGAACACGCACGTATTCCTGCGCATATACTCCCAGGAGCTTCCCCATCCCGTGCTGGGTGCGATCACAATGCGGCAGCAGACCGCCTAAGAAACGCAGGGTAACACGCGGGTCTATAGCCGCCATATCCTCAAAGGTATGCGCCCACCGGGTGAACATCAGCGCCGGAGCAGCCTGCGAAAACCCTGTAGTGGCGTCTTCGTAGGAGAGCCGACCGCCAAGGTTCTCCGCCAACAGCTCGGCGGCTCCCGCACGGTCTATATTATGCTTTGAAGTAGCCAGCACAGCGAGCGCCTGCGAGGTGATGGAGTTCCACTGCCCCGGATGGTTCCTGAGGGTCTGGACCATATCATGCATATAGTGGTGCCCGTCTTCTTCGTCGAGAAAGACCCATCGTTCCAACAGCCCTACCGCCACGGGCACTGTGGAAGAAGGGCAGAGGCGCGCCAGTTCTTCGCAACTCGTTGCCACATAGTGCAGGGTGAGCAGATGTTTTTCGTCCGGCGTGTGGTGTGGTTCTGCGGCAGGCAGGTGCACGGCGGGGCTCCACCACACGTTTTCAGGTTTGCCGTTGGGGCGTTTCGCCTCGCTTTCACGATAATCCCAACTCACTCGGATGCTCTCAAGAATATTGGGAACTTCCCCCCCCCGTACCTTTCCCGGAACGCATGTAATCAGGATGCGGGGCATCGTGGTCCGTATCCTTGGCGGTTTGCTCGGTCTCAACTGGGGCTTTCAAGGCTGTATGCTGCGCTGTTCCCTCTTCTGTACGTTTCAGGAGTTCGGCATCCTCTAATTCCTGCCGTGCAACCGGGCTGAGGTTCTGCACATGCTGATGCAGCGTTTCAGCCGCTGTGGCTTGATGCAGCAATTTTGCGGTTGCCAACTGCACCTGTGGATGCGCGTGGTTCAGTCCCGCAACAGATGCTTCAGCAACCGGCGTATCACCGACTGTACCGCGCAGAGACGCCAAGAGTTTGAGGATCGCCAGCGCATTCGCCTTGCTCGTTAGCAGCGCGGGGGCGCATCCATGAACGAACCGGTCGGCCTCAAGAAGCCCCGCCCGATGCACCGCCGAAAGCTGTTTGACCGCTAGGGTGACGGTCGTGCCCACCGGCGACCCCAGCAGGTTCACGAGCGTATCCTGCCGTTGAGCGGATTCTGCGGCGGTGGGTTTGAGCGCGGCATACATGCGGGAGAACCACCCGGCGCGGTAGGCGGCGAAGTCCCGCGCTAACGATGCCAGGCACGCATCCAGCAGATGTTCCCGGGGAATCAGCCCCTCGGCAGAAGCCTCAAGCAGTTCTCTCTGCCAGGTGTTTCTGAACGTATTTTTATCTACAGTCGCGAACGACCTTTCGGGGGTTCCCTCGACGGTGAACAGGTGCCACAGCAGCTCGTCACGAAATTGCCGGTCGTGGCGCAGCAGACTCTGCCGAAGCGAAACGTTCAGGTTCATAAGCGCCAGAAAATAGTCGTCGCCATGGTTCAGCTGCAGCCCATCGTAGAGCTCGGCTAACCGAAAGAACCCCTGATCGCACCAGTGAGGTACAGGGCTGGCTAGGCGTTCGATTTCCTCGCGGAACCCGCCCGCGCGCAGGCTGCCATAATTCTCGGCTTTGTACAGGGCATATACCTGTTCGGGGCCTTTGTCCGCGAGAAGCTGGGGTAAGTCCTGGATGAATTTCTTATAGGAGGTGCGAAGATCCATATCATTGCTCATCTGCTGCTCCTGTAGGTTTGGCGCAAGACTCTGCTCGTTCGGCGTTTATGGTTCATTGTAGGGATTTTCCCGCGCGGATGCGTTCGCTGCGGTCACACCGTCCGAAGTTCGTGGTCCCCCCCTCCCATGCCAGAAACCCGCACGATTATAGGGGACGGGACTACCTGCGAGATTCCGGGGTTTAGACGGTATATGACGTCCCGTGACGAGCATCTGTCAGATAGATGTCCGTTATTTAGAAAAAATATATATACATGTTGCGTTGGGCATCCACCGGCTTTTTGAGGCACATCAGCTGCATATATCCCTTATATGGGGCTATAACACATCATTTTCGCGTGTATACCAAACATCTCATCAATATTTATTCACAACTCACAGATATTTATTCATAAACATGGGTAATTTTATAATTCTACAGCCTTGCTTTCTGGGTGATTTACGCTAGATTTGAGATACATCACAAAAACGTGCTGTACCACTCACATGGTTCTGTTGGACTGGATGCTCAGTCCCCTCATCTCGAAAGAATCCAAAGCTATGAAAAGGCTTCTCTCTGCCATTACCTGCCTTACTCTCCTGTGTTCAGCATGTTCAAGCGGACCTCACACAGGTGAGCCTCAGGGTGATCCTACCGCCGGAAAAGATTTAAATTATTCAAAGTTTTCAGATGTTAAAGCGACCTTTGATAACGAACATATGGAAATTATTCTTCCACTCAACAAATATATGATGTCTACATCAGAAGGGCTTATAACGCTCAGTGCAAATATTTACAATAACAATGACTGTTCAGTAGCGCGAGGAGTTCCAAGCGGCAGCACCGGAGATGGTGTTGAAATTAAACCACATTTTCAGTACGGAATTTGGAATAAAGACTACGTCTCCAAATACGGATACTCTATCGACCATGATGTAACAAAAATTCGTATAGTTACATTACTTCCCCAAAAAGAATATTCGGAAGCCCAGATGGAAATATATAGCGAATGCCAAAATACAGTCCGTCAGCTGGGCGATTTCCCCGCTCGAATGCCCGAAGCCAACACCATCGTTGCTCAGGCTGATCTTGAAGCAGACTCCGCATGGATGCGCGATGAAGACGTCAAAAAATGGCACGGAGAATGGGAACAATGCCTCAAAGATAAAGGTATTTCTATTCCCAAAGACTACTACTGGGCACCAGATGTTCCCGGCGATAAAGAAAAAGAAATTGAAGTCGCTCTCGCTGATCTAGACTGCAAAGACAGCACCGGATATTTCATGAAAACTATGAACCGCCGGGCACAATATCAGGCCGCAGCCATTGAAAAGTACAAGCCGCAGCTTGATGAATACCGCAAAAACCTTGACGCCCAAATCGAAGAGGCTAAAAAAGTATTAGCCGATCACGGAGAGCCGCTGCCCTCATGGTAAAAAATACGTCACATGTTTCTTTGGAGCGCATTCCCCGCTCGCGCATCCTCATTATTTTTATCTGCGCTAACTTGCTTTTTCTGGTTCTAGGTTTAATCGTGGGTAAAAATATGAGTACCGCACAGTCAGAGGCCCTTGCCAGCTCTCAAGAAAAACTCACCGTCACCACCAAAATCGAAAAACGTCAGGTAGGGCAGGCGACGGTACTTCAAGGGAAAGTGCAGCTGGGTAAAGCTGAGCCCTACTCCCCTGCTGTAGGGGCTGAACGTGCCGTGGTTACTCGCGTTGCGGTAGAACCTGGGCGCACTATTCACCCCGGTGACCTTGTGGCAACTATCTCTGATGTGCCCATTATTGCCATGCCCGATTCCATTCCTTTCTACCGCACCATCAAGAAAGACGATTCGGGGTCTGATGTGCTGGCGCTCCAACAGACCCTCACCAATTGGGGGTATGCCCCCGGTACAGACGGCACCTGGTCGGAGCAAAGTATGAAGGCCTATCAGTCCTTCCTCTACAACTTAGGGGTTGCCAGCGGCGATGTTGAAAGCATCGACTGGAAAACCTTTATGCTGGTGCCCTCTGCGGGGCGCACCGTCGAAACTATCGCAGCACAGGGTACGGTACTGGGGGAGAATCCGCTGTTGACTACACGGAACGGCTCTCCCACGATCGTGGCACGTGCAACCATCGATGTCACCCGTGACCTGCACGTGGGCAGCACCGCCGAAGCAAAATCCGCCGGTGGGGCCTCAGGAACGGCAACCGTTACCGCAATATCAGAGTTTAACGCCACCGGCGATATACCAGGTAAAGACGTGACCTTCACCGTGCCGGAAGGGTTCCAAGCGCCCGATGGTGCATCCGCAACTCTTGAGGTGAAAAGCAGCGGCGACCCCACACTAGCCGTACCTATTACAGCCCTGCGTGAGAAAAACGGTGAAGAGTATCTGCGCCTACACAGTGGAGAAGAAGTCACCGTGACCGTAGTACGCCAGGCTGAAGGCTGGGCGGCCATTAAAAGCGACCAGGAGCTGCGGGAAGGAACCGACGTTGAAATCCCAACCCCGTAGCGCTGACTTGCCCTACGAAACCGAACACGAAGAATCCATCAACAACGGGCATGAGCCTATTCTTGAGCTCGTAGGCATATCCAAAACCTACACCAGGGCCGATACTCCCGTTCTGCAGAACCTAGACCTGCGGGTGTACCCGGGCGATATGCTCGCAATTATCGGCCCTTCCGGGTCCGGTAAATCTACGCTCTTGAATGTGCTCGGCCTCTTAGATACCCCCACGCACGGCAGCTATTTTCTTCGTGGACGTGACATTACCCATGCACCGACCCGCGACCTGGACATTCTGCGCAGCCGACATCTCGGGTTCGTTTTTCAAGACGCACATCTGCTGCCCCACGAAAGCGTGATACGCAATGTTGCACTTCCCCTTCGGGTACAGGGAGTGGGTCTTCACGAACAACTACGCATTAGCGAAGAGACGCTCACCCAGTTGGGGCTGGAACACCGGCTCATGTATTCCGGAGGTGCGCTTTCCGGCGGTGAACGCCAACGGGTTGCTATAGCCCGTGCCCTGAGCACGCACCCGGATATTCTTCTTGCTGATGAGCCCACCGGAAACCTGGACCGTGTAACTACCGAGCGAGTCATGGAAGATTTCAAAAGACTCAATGCGGCGGGTACTACCATTGTTCTGATTACCCACGATGAAGATGTTGCCCGTCAGGCAAGCCGGTGTCTGCGCATGGTAGACGGCCATCTAGAAGAGGTGCACTTCAAAGACGCAGAATCAAGTACCGCTCCACAGCATAATATGTCTGAACGGCAGCAGAAAAAGCAGCCCCTGGAACGCAGCGGTGTTCGAGCCTGGTTCTCCTCCGTCTGGGATGCGGCGGCCGCCATGACAACACGGCTAGGACGCTCAGCTTTGCTCTGCACCGCCTATGCGCTCGCGGTCACCGGGCTGGTGGCATCCTCGGGACTCTTGAACAGCACCGCTCATCAGGTCAGTGAACGCCTGGAAGCGGCAGCTCTCGACGAGGTTCGACTTTCACCCGTCTCCCAAGATTTTTCCTCTGAAGAAGCCGGGGAGGTTTCCCAAAAACTCACGGCGATTAACGGGGTTACCGCCGTCGGATACCGCACGAGCATCGCCGGTGATGTCTCAAAGTTCCCGCTTGACGTACCGGTTCCCATCAATAAAATAAGCGTGCTCACCTACGCTATCGACACGGGGTACCTGGATGCGGCAGAGGCGGTCACCAAACCAGGCAACGCCCGCACCCTTTTTACCCGCGCACATATGAATCAAGACCGCCCTTCGGCTCTCGTAGGAAAGCACGCAGCGGAACAGCTTGGGATTTCCGGTTCTGGTGCCGGCTCCATCGTGACACTCAAAGGGCGGGAGTATAGTGTGGTCGGCATCATTGAGGACGCTCCCCGAGATGCCCTTCTGCTTAATGCTGTGGTGCTTGATATGAAGAGCGCATCGTCATACCCGCAAAACGAGCACCTTTTTCTCATGCGCACTAAACCAGGCTACCCCGCGCCTGTTTCTGAGGTAGCGCCCTTAAGCGTGGATGCGGCGCACCCGGAAAATTACAAGGTTCAGACGGTCACAGACTTGAGGTCTTTGCATCGCGGGGTCTCGAACGATATTGCGACCCTCTCGCTTGTATCCTCCTGGGGTATTCTTCTGCTGGCGGCACTGAGCGCGGGCACAACTCTGTATTTAAGCGTGCAAACCAGGCGCGGCGAGATCGCGTTACGGCGTGCGGTGGGAGCGTCGAAAGCGGCGGTACGGCGCATGTTTCTGCTTGAAGGGCTTTTTATTGGGCTTGCGGGTGGTATTTTGGGGATTACGCTAGGCACGCTCCTGACCTTACTGATATGCCAACTCAACGGCTGGAAACCTATTCTGGAGGCGACTCCCCTATTCCTGGGGCTCGGCGCAGGTGGTATCTCCGGACTGGTATCTGCCATGGTTCCGGCTATTGTGGCCTCTCGCGCGCAACCCGCCGATGCAATCCGCACGGTCTAGAGTCAGGATTCTACCCCCAGATATTATTTCGGCGAGCAGATAGCAATCCGCTATCTGTTCGCCGAAATAATATCTGCTCGCGCTCTAGGTGCGGGCGGGGAGATGTGCCCGACCGAGCCTCACCTGCTGCGTTCGCGTGCATCGTGCATACTCCGGTTCTCAGGGTGCCGACGAGTTGAGGTGTCTGAAACCATAAAATAAGAACGTGTAATTTTGGTTTAATCGCTCTAAACCCACAAAAAGGGTATCCTAAGTTTTCATACATATAACCTCTTAAATTCCATAATTTACCCGTCACGTAATCGTTACCCGGCAGCATTACTTAAGGTCATTAACACCCTCAAAAGTCCGTAATATTCGGTATTTTTACGACAAATTTTCGGCGTGTTACGACTCTTATCTTTTGCGAGTGACACTGTGTCAGCTAAGATGAAATAGATACGGCAGGGCTCCTCATAAATCCCACAGAATCCAATATCTCATGTGGGGTTGCAGGTTAGTCGAGATATGACTCTTCCGGGTAGTCCCGCGTTGACAGACGAGCTCTACAGGGACGGAGAACGATATGGCCTCAACCTCTGAATAGCTCATCAGAGCACTTTACCTTTACGGCCTCACACACCAATTCCATACGCACACACGGTCATTCTAAGGAAGACAAATGCACCAAACACTCATGATGAGTGCCGGTGGTGTAGCACTAGACTTTCCTGCCTGGCTGCGCATCACCCACTTCATTAACTTTCTGATGATTGGACTTCTCATCCGATCCGGTTGGGAAGTTATTGCCTCACATCCGCGTTTTTACTGGAACAACCACTGCACCCCCGGGTCTGAGTGGCTCAAGTTCACGAAGGATAAGGTTTCAACCGTTCCTGGCGAATACACCGCCCGCGACGATCAACGAAGCCTCTCTCCTCTGATCTCGCTCCCCGGTAAGGCTCAGATTGGCTTGGGACGTGCTTGGCACGCTCTCACTACCGTCATCTGGATTGCTAATGGTCTGGTTTATGTGAGCCTACTCTTTATTACGGGTCAGTGGCGCCGTATTGTTCCTACCTCCTGGGATATTTTCCCCGAGGCATGGCAGTCCATCCAGATTTACGCGGGTTTCCAAATCCCCTCTATTGAGCATTTCCAACCCTACGATGCGCTTCAGAAGCTCATGTACTTCACCGTGGTTTTCATCGTGGCACCACTGATGATTGCCACCGGTCCTATCATGAGCCCCGCGTTCTGCGGTCGCTTCCCACGCTACGTGCGGTTGTTCCGTAACCGCCAGACCGCCCGCTCAATTCACTTCTTGGGCATGGCGTTCTACTGCGTTTTCACGATCATGCACGTGGCGCTGGTACTCATCGTTCACCCGCAGTACAACATTGCGCACATGATGCTCAACAAGAACTACAACGAGATTGACGCGGCACAGTTCGCCCAGGCAGTGACCATGCTGATCGTTGGTGTCGTCGTGGTTCTCGCGGTCTGGATCGGTGCTTCTTACTGGTCGCATCGAGACCTGCGCTTCGCTCAGACCTTCGTTTGGGGTCTGACCCAGCCGGTTCGCAACCTGTTCCTGGATCGCATCTCCTCGCGTCAGGTCAAGAAGCAGACCTTCACGGACGCCGATATTTCGCCGTTCCACTGGGTTAACACACGCCCGCCTACAGAGCGTGAAAGCACCGAATGGAACCGACTGCGTGAACAGGACTTCGTAGATTATCGCCTGGAGCTGGGCGGTTTGGTGAAAGAGCCGAAGTCGCTAAGCATCGACGATTTGAAGTCCTTGGGCAAGGAAGTCAATATTACGATGCACACCTGCATGCAGGGGTGGACGGGCATCGCCAAATGGGAAGGTGTTCGCCTGCGTGATGTACTCGCCCTTGTTGAAAAGGACGATAACGCACGGTACGTTATGGTGACTTCCTTCGGGCACGTGGGTCACACCTACGATGGTCGCCCCACCGAACCCTACTACGAATGCTTGGATATCTCCATGGTAATGGAGGACGAAACCATTCTGGCTTGGGGTATGAACGATAAGCCCCTACCGGATGTTTACGGTGGTCCCCTGCGCTTGCGTGCAGATTCCATGCACGGCTACAAGATGGTCAAGTGGGTTCAGAAAATTGAATGGATCAGCGATTACCGCGATGTTGGCGACGGTCAAGGCGGTAGCCGCGAAGATTCCGGTCTGCAGCACTTCGACGCTCGCGCGTAAAGTTCTGTAGCTTGTTCCTAGAAGCCCCTGCTGGGCACCGGGTTACTCTCCCGGATGCGCGGCAGGGGCTTCGCTGTGCTCGTGCTGTGGGCCGGCTGCGCTCCAGCTCGTGATGTGCGTGCTTATGCTGTTCGAGCGGTGATAGCGTGCGAGGCACTTCTCCCACACAATGAAAGGGGATAGGAATCACGTTAGGTCCCCATCCCCTTCTATTCAATGCGTTAGCGGGGCTCTAGGCTCAACCGCCTAGGTACACGCCTGCCGCACCTACTATTTGCCTTCGAGAATCACCACATCCAGGATGCGCGGTCCGTGCACACCCTCCACGCGAATCAGCTCAATATCGCTGGTCGCAGACGGCCCGGAGATCATTGTCACCGGGCGCTCGTAGGTGATGCGTTCAATCGCCTCCGGCACCAGCTCCACAATCGTGGATTCCGGCACCACACATACGTGGTGATCGGGCACCAGGGAAATCGCACGGCGGCCTTCCTGCGGGGCGGAGTTCAAGAAAATGGTGCCGGTCTCAGCGCACGATACGGTCGAGGAAGTGACCACCGCATCCACGGCGTCAAGTTCATGCACCGAAAGCGCGCCGGGTTCGAGAGTGCTCCCCGAATCGGTGACATGCACGCGGGTTGCGGTATCCTCAGGCAGCCATTCGGGGTTCAGCCCGGTGGGAACCACATAGCGCGATTTCTCTCCCAGACGCTCGGCAATAACCTCGGCGATATTCGATTCGGTCGCGTTGAAGACGTTCGCCTTATAGTCGATCAGGCGATCCACCAGCATCTCAATAGTCTGCTCGCGGTTCAGCTCGCTCACGCGGCGGTAGTTACGCACGGGGGTTGGTGCCTCGGGGGCATCCGACAGGGACTCACGAATACGTGTGAGAATATCTTCCTTCGCAGAGGACATTATGCGTTCTCCTTACCTTCACGAGCCGCCTGAGCTTCGGCCGCAGCCTGTGCGTTCGCTGCGGCTTCTGCAACCTTACCCTTATTCGCTTCAATGAGAGCGGAAATATCCACGCGCTCGGCGCTGTCGCGAGCGGGTGCGCCAGACTTTTCCTTCTTCCACCAGTTGCGGAACGATTCTTTGGGAGGCTCAGGAATATCACGGTAGTCTGTCCAACCGCCGATAATTCCGGGCACCTTCGTAATCTTGTGTTTCTTTCCGCTAATCAGACGGGACATCGGCAGACCACGCTCGGCGGCTGCCATCATCTTGCCCGAGGAGAACAGCTTCTTAGCGCCGTACATCATGGCGTCCATCTGCGTGGGCGTGTGTTTCTTCGCGTGCTTCGCCTCAACATCCTTACCGCGCAGATGCACCAGCACCTCGGGGAAGTTGATCTTCACGGGGCACACTTCGTAGCAGGCACCGCATAGCGAAGATGCGTATGGCAGCGAGTTATTGTGCGCCGCTTCAATACCGGAAAGCTGGGGCGAAAGAATTGCACCAATCGGACCGGGGTAGGTGGAACCGTAGGCGTGACCACCGGCGCGCTCGTACACGGGGCACACGTTCATGCAGGCAGAACAGCGGATGCAGCGCAGAGCCTGGCGACCCAGTTCATCGGCCAGCACAGCGGTACGACCATTATCGATAAGGATCACGTGCAGGTTCTGCGGGCCGTCACCGGGGGTTACGCCCGTCCACATGGAGGTGTAAGGGTTCATGCGCTCACCTGTGGAGGAACGCGGCAAAAGCTGCAGGAACGCCTCGTAGTCCTGGAAGGTGGGCAACAGCTTCTCAATACCCATGAACGAAATGAGGGTGTCGGGCAGGGTCAGGCACATACGACCGTTGCCTTCGGATTCTACGATGGTCATGGTGCCGGTCTCAGCGATACCGAAGTTCACGCCCGAAACGGCGACCTTAGTCGAGAGGAACTTCTCGCGCAGACGGTTACGCGAAGCCTCCGCAAGCTCAGCGGGTTCATCGGTAATATCCGGGTTAATGCCTTCAATCTTCTTAAGGAAGATATCGCGGATTTCGCGGCGGTTACGGTGAATTGCCGGAACCAGGATGTGCGAGGGGCGGTCTTCGCCCAGCTGCACAATTTCTTCCGCAAGGTCGGTCTCAATGGCGTTAATACCGTTCTCTTCCAAGAACTCGTTCAGACCGGTCTCGGCAGTTGCCATGGACTTGATCTTGATAATCTCGTCCACACCCTGTTCGCGAATCAGATCGAGGGCGATCTGGTTTGCCTCGTGAGCATCGCGTGCCCAGTGCACGTGGCCGCCACGCGCGGTAAAGTTGCGCTCGAACTGTTCCAGCATTTGAGGCAGGTTGAAGAGCACATAGTTCTTCACCATTTCGCCGGTGTTGCGCAGCTCCTGCCAGTCGGGCAGCTCGCTGGTAACGCGGGCACGTTTATTGCGAATAGCGTGGGTCACGAAACGCAGGTTATTACGCAGCTGGTCATTCTTCAGCTCACGCTTGGCGTATTCGGGGAACGGTTCGTTCTCAAAGATATTGCCTTCGCCGTAGTGCACGACCTTCGGCATACCCAGGGGGATTGCGGTGGAAGTCATCATCAACCTACTTTCTATGCGAAGGCGAGTTCTACGTTGCCATCAATCTTCAGCGGATTCTCCTTGGTGGAGGCGAGGATTTCGGCAAAATGGACGGTCTTAACAGAGGATCCGCGGCGTGAGAGTGCACCGCCGATATTCATCAGGCAGGAGCAGTCGCCGCCAGTGCATACGGATGCGCCGGTCTTCTCAACGTTGGTTGCTTTGTCTTCAACCATCGCCCCGGAAACATCGGCGTTCTTGAACGAGAAGGTTCCACCGAAGCCGCAGCACTGGTCGAGACCCTCAATTTCGGTGTACTTAATACCCTCAACGGTGCGCACAAGATCTGACTGACGAGAGCCAAGATGCAGCAGACGCATACCGTGGCATGAGCTGTGGTAGGTCACGTGCTCGGGGAAGTAAGAACCAAGCTGCTCGGCAGCGTTGGTGATGCCCAGAACGTCAATGAGAAGCTGGGAAAGTTCAAAGGTGCGTGCGGCAATCTGTTCTGCCCGCACGGCAAGATCTTCGTCGCCCTGATGACGAGCGATCATGGGCTGCTGGTGCCCCAGGGACGCCACGCAGGAACCTGAAGGTGCCACGGCAACATCCCAATCCCACGCCTCAAAAGACTCGACGTGGTTTTTTACAACGGGGTAGGCATCATCAAAATACCCGGAATTGACATGCATTTGGGAACAGCAGGTCTGCCCGGGAGGATAAACAACCTCATGCCCTAAGCGTTCTAGAATCTCGACGGTCGCGCGCGCTACGCGGGGATACATGCCATCAACAATGCACGTGGAGAAAAGCGCAATACGCATGTTATCCGTCCTTTCTGGTTTCGAGTCTCTACAGAACCGCTGGTGTGGGATGCGGTATGCGCTCCGGGACGCAAATTCCTGTGCCGAATTTACGTAACGCGGGTTTTCAACGCGCCAGGATCATGACTGACCAGGTTCTCTCAGGAACCCGCCGGTGTTTACGGGGACCGGTCATATCGGTGTAGAAACGTAATCGTAGACTTTCTTCGTTGATCTTCATTTAACACCAGGTTCGGAGCATTCCTTTAATTGAAATAACGAACATTTTTCTCACCAAATTGAGTTTTAAGGACTCCCTTAGTTTCAGGTAGTAAAGCATGCTTTAGGTCATAGCAACCCCAATGTTTCGAGATACCTTAAACAGACATTCCAGCGGGTGTATATGCAACATCCGCGAGCTGACGCGGAACTGCCAAATTTATCTGCATAATTTCCCGTAAATATGCATACTTTACCCATGAAATCCCTTGCAATATCGGGTGGTACAACCCGGGAACATCTCGAAAAAATACAGTGCGCAAAATCTCTATGCGCAGAGCTGAAATTTAATGCCAGAAGTTGGAACAACCCATTTTTGACGCCCAGAACGCAAATATCACCCCTCTCCCCCGCCATCGTGCGGAAAACACACCTGCACTCTATAAGTTGTATCTCAAACCACCCTTCGGGTAGGCTTCACATGAAGCTAATGGTCTGACCACATCCCAGAAGGGTGCCATAGTCGCCACGAATCCGTGGAATTTTGATTGGTCTGACCACATCCATGTCGAACCGAACCAAAGGAGTTCCAGTGAATACATTCTTCGCTGAACCCAACGCAGTCGGGGGAAGCCTTGGGCTAAGCGCGCTCGTGGCAACCATACCGCTACTGACCTTCTTCATCATGCTACTCGTCGTCAAGGCACGCGCACACTGGTCGGCGCTGGTGGCACTTGCCGCATCCATCCTGGTGGCAAGCCTCGGCTTTACGATGCCCTTCGACTTGGCAGGGCTCAGCGCGGTGCGCGGCGCTATCTACGGTTTGGTGATCTGCTGGGTGATCCTCGGCGCTATCTGGTTCTACCAGGTCACCGTGCTTGCCGGACGCTTTGAAGACTTGCGCCGTACCTTCGACCGTCTGGGCGGCGGCGATTTGCGTATCCAGGCGATTCTGATTGCCTTCTGCTTCGGTGGTCTGCTTGAAGCCCTCGCAGGGTTCGGTGCTCCCGTGGCAATTACCGCAACCATGATTCTTGCCCTTGGTGTGAAACCGCTCAAAGCAGCTATTACCGTGCTTCTTGCTAACACCGCTCCTGTGGCCTTCGGTGCCGTCGCCGTCCCGATTGTGACTGCAGGCGATGTTGGCGGCAAAGACCCGCACGTTATTGCAACCATCGTCGGTCACCAGGCACCGTTCCTGGCAATGTTCGTGCCCGTCATTCTGCTCTTCATCCTCGACGGTATGAAGGGTGTTAAAGATGCATGGCTCCCTGCCTTCGTCATTGGTATTTCCTTCGGTATTGCACAGTGGATCACCGCAGCAACCCCCGCATACAACCTCACCGACGTGGTGGCATGTATCGTCTCGATGGGTGCCGCAGTGCTCTTCCTGCGCTTCTGGAAACCGCGCGGCGTAGAAGGCGTGCGTGAGCGTTACGGCCTTCCTTCACAGGTCGAAGAGAAAGAAGCACTGCCCGCCGTGCGTGTGTGGATGGCTCTTCTGCCCTACCTGATCGTGGTTGTTATCTTCGGTCTCGTGAACCTCAGTGCAGAGTTGAAGACATGGCTCAAGACCGTGGCTATCAAAATCGATATTCCCGCGCTTAGCTCCCGCTTGGTCACCAAAGACGGCACAAAAGTAAGGATGCTGTTTACTCCTTCACCTGGCTCTCGAACCCCGGTACCCTGCTGATTATCTCGGGTCTGATCGTGGGTGTTATCTACTTCCTCTTCAACGAGAAGGGTCGTTACGGGTTCAAGTTCCCCGCACTGTTCACCGAATTCGGTTCGGTCGTCTACCGTATGCGTTGGTCAATTCTGACCATTGCGTCAGTGCTGGCGCTGGCATACGTCATGAACTTCTCGGGTCAGACAGTTGCCATGGGTACCTTCCTGGCAGGACTCGGCCCCGTATACGCTATCCTGGCGCCCGCACTGGGCTGGATCGGTACCGCAGTGACCGGCTCGGACACCAGCGCCAACGCACTGTTCTCGAAGCTGCAGGTCTCTGCCGCCGAGAACCTGCACCAGGCCGGTATTTCTGGGGCAACCCCCGAACTGCTGCTGGCTGCTAACACCACCGGTGGCGTGGTCGGTAAGATGATCTCCCCGCAGTCCTTGGCTATCGCGGCAACCTCCGTGGATATGGAAGGTAAGGAATCCGACATCCTCAAGGCCGTGGTTCCCTGGTCGTTCGCCATGCTCGTGGTGGTCTGTATTCTGGTCTTCCTGCAGACCAACGTGCTCTCGTTCCTGATTCCCTAACCGGTACGCTGCACATACAAACGCATAAACCACGATGGGGCGGTGTACTTCACGGTACGCCGCCCCGCGCGTTTCTCTTACTATTCCTCACAGGCTCAGGCACTCTCCCACCCCACCTGAGCCGCCTCAAACGCACACACGACGGGTTATTCTCACCCGTATCTTGAGACTTATTAGGATGGGAACACCTCATGACTCACCTGACAGACTCGACATCCCGCATACAGGAACGCAGCTACAGCATCATTCTTGAAACCTTCGAGCGGCGGCTGCGCCTGGGCGAGCTGCGTGTCGGTGATAAGCTGCCTTCCGAGCGTGCACTGGCCGAAAAACACGGAATTTCCCGGCCCTCGGTACGCGAGGCCCTGCGTATTCTCAACGCGCTGGGACTGATTCGCTCCAGTAGCGGATCGGGGCCTAAATCAGGCGCGATCGTCATCTCGGAGCCCTCCGACACCCTCAGCTGGGCACTGCGCATGCACATCGCAACCCGCAACCTGCCGGTCAAAGATGTGGTTTCTACACGTTTGCTTCTGGAGGGACCGGCTGCACGTGCCGCCGCAAATGCCCCCGACTCCCCCGAACGCGATCTGGCGCTGGAGAACGCCCGCGAGCATCTGCGTGAGATGGATCTGCCGCAGGTATCAAACGAGCGTTTCCATTTCTGCGATACCCGCTTTCACTACGAACTTTCAAAGCTGGGCGGAAACATTGTGCTCGATACCGTGATCGATTCACTGCACATGGCGACTATCAGCTACGTGCAGGAGGCGGTGCCGCTGCTGCGCGATTGGGATTCCGTCAAGCAGACGCTTCAAGACCAGCACCGGGGCATTTACGAGGCGATCTCCACCCGTGACGAGGACGCCGCCTATGAGCGGGTGTGCGAGCACATCAAATGGTTCTATTCGCTCTCAGACCGCGCCCGCGACCAACAGCGAGAACGGCAGGCCCAGGTGATGGATGCGGATGCGCTGCCGCATCAGGTGGTGCTGCATAAGGAGCATCTGGCGTAGAAGCTCGCT
>NZ_KV793073.1:10834-13183 GCF_001808385.1 Rothia sp. HMSC08A08 | reverse complement strand
GAATTTACCCCGTTCACGGGGTAGAGGAAGTCAAGCCATGAGTGACGTTATCTCGCAGGAATCTTTCGACGAGCTCGCCCTCTATTTCAACGGGGGAGGGCACCTGCTTACCTCGGACGCGCGCCGCAGCGCCGCCGAACGCGCCCGCATCCTCTGCGCTTGCGGGCTCGATGCGCTCCGGCAGTATACGCACCGCACCGGGATGACTGTGCACTACTACGTGGCACCCTACGATACGAGCGACCTGCTGCGAACGGGTGCGAGTGCGCTCGCGCTCACTGGGGCTCGGCACGAGCTTTTGGGGATGAAAACTTCTCTGCTCGACGCCTACATTCTGCCCAGTGACCTCATAAAATTTGCTCCGAATTGGGGTTTGGAACCTGCTCCACCCGAGCGGGCGAACGTGATTTTGCGCGAGGTTTTTACCCTTCCGCGGGTGCTGCGCCTGCACGTGGCGGCAGACCTGCTGCACGTCTGCGATATTGGCGCGGTGGATGAGCGTGCACAAGAGAGGGCCGAGCGCATCATGAAAGAATTATGCCGCCCAAGCGACAGATAGAATTCTCGGTTTAACCTGAGCCAGCCCGCGCCGTCTCTGAGTAAGAGGGCGGGGCTGGTTCGCATTCAAACGCGTTGTCTGCGTGTATAGGTGCGTTGAATTGGGTTTACCTGAAAGTAAACCTATGCGAAGAATACCAGGAAAAACGGGTGAAGTTGTATACCTGCAGCCGTGAAATTTCTGACGTTTTCGAGCGCATATCTACACCCCCCCATAGGTGTATAAAAAGGCTCTTTCTGAATAAAGCGTAGTTTTCCGCCGCTTCTCTTCAAAAAGAGCCTTTTTACACCCGATATATACCCGGGATCAGCCAACGCTAGTGCGTGAGACCGTTGATAATACCCATGCCGAAGTAGATGACGAATACTGCAGACACTACGTACATGAGCCAGTGCACCTCGCGCCCGCGACCCTGAACCAGACGGATAAAGGCGTACGAGACGAACCCAGCACCAATACCGTTAGCGATCGAGTACGACAGCGGCATGAAAATAATGGTCATAAACGCGGGGATACCCAGACCCCAGTCTTGCCAGTCGATATGCACGGCTTGGCGCACCATCAGGAACCCAACAACCACCAGAGCGGGGGCGACCGCCTCAAAGGGAACGATCGTCACCAGCGGCGAGGCGATAATCGCCACCAGGAACAGCACACCGGTTACGATATTCGCCAGACCCGTGCGGGCACCCTCACCAATACCGGTTGCCGACTCCACAAAAATCTGGTTCGCAGAGCCGGATGCGCCGCCGCCGACCACGGAACCGACCGCATCCACGAGCAGCACCTCGTTAATGTTCTCGACCTTGCCGTCCTTATCGATGGTGCCCGCTTCGGTTGCTAAGCCCACCGAAACACCCATGGCGTCAAAGAAGACCGAGAGCAGAATAGCGAACACCAGCAGGGATGCGCCCAGCACGCCGATAGCGCCGAACGCGCCGAATCGTGCAGACCCGATAAGCGAGAAATCGGGGGCTGAGAAGGAAAAATTATTGAGCGCGGGAACGTTGAGCGACCAGCCGGTCGGGTTTCCTTTGCCGCTGCCGATATGGAAAACCGCCTCTAGGATGATAGACAGCGCGGTAGATGCCACCACACCAATGAGGATAGCGCCGCGCACATTGCGAATAAACAGGGCGATGGTGAGGAAAAGACCGAAAATAAACACGAGAGTAGGCCAGCCAAGTAGGTGACCACCCACGCCGAACGAGACGGGAACGGTAGTTCCTGCGGCATCCGGCATGCGGCGGATGATCCCGGAATCAACCAGTCCGATAAAGGCGATAAAGAAGCCGATTCCCGCCACAATTGCGGTTTTGAGGCTCTCGGGGACCGCCTCGAATACGGCGGTGCGGAAGCCGGTGAGGACCAGCACAGTCATAATAAGACCGGCGATAATCACCAAGCCCATAATATCTGCCCACGTCAGCCCGGGGGTGGTTGCGATTGTGGACGCCAGCAGCGCGTTCACACCCAGGCCCGCCGCCATTGCGAAAGGCTGCTTAGCAATAACGCCCATTAGGATAGTCATCACGCCGGCGACGAGTGCGGTGACCGCGGCAACCTGCGGCACGCCAAGGATATTTCCCGCCGAGTCTGCGCCGGTGCCGATCACCAGGGGGTTGAGGACGACGATGTAACTCATCGCGAAGAACGCGGCGAGACCGCCACGAATCTCGGCTGAAATAGATGAGCCTCGTTCAGTGATTTTGAAGTAACGGTCCAGTGCGCCGCCCGATGCGTTGGGCTTGTGTGCCTGGGGAGCCGCGGTGTTCTCAGAAGACATTCGT
>NZ_KV793073.1:0-10814 GCF_001808385.1 Rothia sp. HMSC08A08 | reverse complement strand
GACATTCGTGAAAATCCGTAGATACTCTCGTAGGATGCGCGCGCGGGTTTGCGCCGCAATAAGAAAAGCGCCCAACCCTTATGGCGGGTGTGACGCTTTTGTTACCACATTATTCTATGACGTTTAACCCTCAATGCGCTACTGACAGGAAATTCTCAGGTCTTTAGCGGGGTGCGGGGATGTATATCCGCCTTTAGGGGTAAAAATAGGTGATAAAAAGAGCCTTGATTGTGACTGAAGTTTTCACGATCAAGGCTCTTTTACGATGGGGGGGGGAGAGAGAAAGATGCTCTAACGCATCCACCCCTCAATCAGGCCCATTCCGAAATGCACCGCAAACACCGCCGAAACCACGTACATGAGCCAGTGCACCTCGCGTCCGCGACCGGTCGCCACACGGATAACCGTGTACGAAATAAACCCGGCACCAATACCGTGCGCAATCGAATACGACAGCGGCATGATGACGATCGTCAAGAAGGCCGAAATTCCCAGGGCAAGATCGTTCCAATCAACATTAACCGCCTGGCGCACCATCAGGAACCCGACGAACACCATTGCGGGGGCGACCGCCTCAAAGGGGACAATCGTCACCAGGGGAGAGAGGAAAATAGCGCCCAGGAAGAGCACACCTGTCACCACATTTGCCAGACCTGTGCGGGCTCCCGCGCCAATACCGGTTGCCGACTCCACGAATACCTGGTTGGTTGAGGTTGAGGTGCCGCCACCGGCGACCGCGCCCAGCGCATCTACCAGAAGCAGACGGTCGATGTCTTCGATCTTGCCGTCTTCATCGATAGAACCGGCTTCGACCGCCATACCCATGATGGAGCCCATCACATCGAAAAACGCCGAAATGAGGATGGTAAACACCAGCAGAATTGAGGCCATTGCACCCAAAGAACTGAAGGCGCCGAAAAGATCTGCGGAGAACAGAAGCGAAAAATCGGGCAGACCAAAACCGCTGCCGTCCCAGGTGGGCACGTTAAGCGACCAGCCAAGAGGGTTAGCATGCACGCTGCCGGAGGGGGCGACCGCCTCCAGAATAAGCGAAAGTGCCGTGGATGCGAGCATGCCGTAGAGAATAGCGCCGCGCACCTGACGAACATACAGAATAATGGTCAGGAACAACCCCACAATAAACACGAGAGTGGGCCAGCCGAGCAGATGCCCGTGAACACCGAACACGACAGGGGTTGATCCGGTCTCTGCACGGCGAATAATTCCGGCGTTCACCAGCCCAACAAAGGCGACAAAGAGCCCGATACCCACCACGATTGCGGTTTTCAGGCTTTCGGGCACGGCGTCGAAAACGGCGGTGCGGAAACCGGTCAGCACGAGGGCGGTCATGAGCACACCCGCCCACACGACCAACCCCATAATCTGCGGCCAGGTGAGGTTAGGAGTCGTGGCTATCGTAGTCGCCAGCAGCGCGTTCACGCCCAGTCCCGCCGCCATCGCGAAGGGGTGTTTGGCGTAAACGCCTAGAAGAATGGTCATCACGCCTGCAACAAGCGCGGTCATGGCGGCAACCTGCGGCACGCCGAGGGAACGTCCGGATGAATCGGGCGTGAGGCCGAGAATAAGCGGGTTGAGCACCACAATATAACTCATGGCGAAGAAGGTCGCTAAACCGCCGCGAATTTCGGTGCTGATAGTTGAGCCACGCTCGGTAATGTTGAAGTAACGGTCCAGTGTGCCGCCCGAACTGCTGGGTTTAGGCGTCTGGGGAGCCGCGGTGTTCTCAGAAGACATTCGTGAAAATCCGTAGATACTCTCGTAGGGCGCGCAACCGCCGGTTGGGGATGCGCATAAGAAAAGCGCCAGCCGTGGGGCGTGACGCTCTTGTTACTACAACATTCTAGGGGGAATAACCCGTAAAAGGCTACTTCTTTGCGTCTGCGCATGATGGTCGCTTTTAGGCGGTAAGTTTTCCATGAGGGCACCACCCGCGCTGTAGGCGAAACCCCATCGGCACACGCTCACAACACTGCTAAGATAAGGGTTACCTAAGGATGATATGTGCCGCCTGGGAATTGGCGCTGGGCGCGCATCCTGAAGCATGAAGAAGGTTGTTATGAGTGAGTATCCAGCCGCAGAATCTCTGCCCGTTCGTCAGCGTTCCACGGTCAGTACCGACCGCCCGGCACGTTATATTAAACAGCTTGGCTCACATATGGGTCGCAAAATTAGTACCGAGGAAATTCCTGGTGGATTGCGCTTAATCTTTAATCGCGACGGTATCTTTCGTGGGTATGGCGATCTGGTAGCCGATGATGCGAACCATGCGCTCATCATGGAGGTTCGTGCCGAAGACGACGAGAAAGCACAGAGCCTTGCAGGCGTGCTGGAGCGTCACCTTGTGCGTTTTGGCGAGCGCGAAGAACTAGTCGTGGAATTCCACGCGGTCTAACCCCTGTATTCATTCTGCGAGCAGGTAGGATTTCGCCGAAAAGGTAGGATTTTCCTACCTGTTCGTGCCAAAAGCCACCTGCTCGCGGGCTAATAAAACTCACCGAGACTGCATCGGTGGGTTTTATTGCGTTTTATGACGGAAAAATATTTTAAGAAACTTTACCCTACAAATATACAGGTCAGGAGAAAATAACTATTAGGGTTTTTGTGGCTTTATGTGGTGTTCTATAGACTTTCGGGTTGCGCTGCAACCGCCTCACCGGCGAACCGGATGCGGAATACCCCGTCGAGAGTCGTAAAGTCGCTGCGGCTTAGCTGACAACCGTTATAAAGTTCAGGATGCTCATGCTTCGCTTGACAAGGGGTCCCGCATCGCCTGGGGGCGATGCACCCTTAGGCGCTCGCTATGAGCATCCTGAACTTTTAGTGTGTTCTCGTAACGCAGGCGACGAATTTTGTGCTCGCACACATATTCCGAAGTCGTGACAGGAATATTAATGATGGAGCCTTCAAAATCCTTGGGATAAAAACATGAAAAATGTGTCTTTTGAGTGGTTCAGCTCATGTTTTCTGCGTTTGCTCAGGCATGACCGCTAAAATAAGCAAGGATGTTAAGGCTAAGCTCGCCCTATGGGTGAACTTTGAAAGGAAAAATACGTGTCTGAAGCTGCACGCCCGTTGCGCGTTGCCGTTATAGGTGCGGGTCCTGCGGGTATCTACGCCGCCGATCTGCTCACCAAATCTGAGGAAGTACGCTCTGGAGCCGTTGAGGTTTCTATCGACATTTTTGACCGTTACCCCGCGCCCTTCGGGCTCATTCGTTACGGTGTGGCGCCCGATCACCCGCGCATCAAGGGCATTATCACCGCCCTACATAAGGTACTTGACCGCGGTGATATTCGATTCTTCGGCAATGTCGAATACGGTAAGGATTTGAACCTTGCCGACCTGCGCGAGCATTATGACGCCATTATCTTTGCGACCGGCGCTATTTACGATGCGCCCCTGCCTATTAAGGGCATCGACCTGGACGGTTCCTATGGTGCTGCCGACTTCGTCTCGTGGTATGACGGTCACCCCGATTACCCGCGCACCTGGCCGCTAAACGCGAAGGAAATCGCGGTGCTAGGTAACGGCAACGTGGCGTTGGATATTGCGCGTGTGCTCTCTAAGCACGCCGATGATCTGCTCGTCACCGAAATTCCCGAGAATGTGTACGAAGGGCTGAAATCTTCGCCCGTGACCGATGTGCACGTCTTTGGCCGTCGCGGCCCCGCGCAGATCAAGTTCACCCCCTTGGAGCTGCGCGAGCTCTCTCATTCCCGCGATGTCGATATTGTGCTCTACGAAGAGGACTTCGAGTTCGACGAGGCTTCGGACGAAGCTATTCAGACGAATAACCAGGTTAAGACCATGATGAAGACCCTCACCACCTGGCTTACCGACCAGGAGGAGGGCGAGCAGACAGCATCGCGCCGCCTGCACCTGCACTTCCTGCAGTCCCCGCACGAGATTCTGGGTGAGGACGGCAAGGTTGTGGGTATCCGCATGGAACGCAATAAGCTTGACGGTAAGGGCGGTATCGAGGGCACCGGCGAGTTCGTGGACTACCCCGTGCAGGCCGTGTACCGCGCGATCGGCTACTTCGGATCTGAGCTGCCCGAGGTTGGTTATGACGCTGATAAGGGCGTGATTACTAACGTTGAGGGCCGTGTGGTCGATGAAAATGGCGAGCACGTGCCCGGTCTGTACGCTACCGGGTGGATTAAGCGCGGACCGGTAGGTCTGATTGGCTCCACGAAGGGCGATGCGCTTGAAACCATCACCCACCTGTTGGAGGATCGCGAGAATCTGTACACCGCTCCCGAACCGGATGCTGACACCTTCAGCGATTACCTGGATTCTAAGGGCATTCGCTATACCACCTGGGAAGGCTGGCACCGTCTGGACGGTCACGAAAAGGCGCTCGGTGCGGCATCACAGGATGCGAAGGGTGAGCCGCGTGAGCGTGTGAAGGTTGTTGACCGTGATGAGATGATTCGTATTTCGCGCGGCGAGTAATAGCTGTACGCAGCGATTTTCTGCGGTACATGAGCCGCAATGAAGAATCCCCGCCGGGTCTTCGGCACAGCCCGAAACCGGCGGGGATTTCTTGTATCAAAATCATAGTGTGCGCGTGCGCGCGGCATATTTTACGCCTTTTTGCTGAACCTGTGTAGGGGATGCGCGGCACTTACCCGGTCATTTCGCGCTGTTTGCGGGGGTTATTCAGAAAAATTTTGAGAAATTTCTGGTGACTATAAAATACGTTCTGACTAGTAGCTATGTAGGTGAGCAGGGTATCTTAGAAGGGGGAGTGTGGCGGGTATGAAGAAGTTTTTGAAGAATCCGGCTTGCACGGCTTAAAAATCTGTCATAGACTAGTTGAGGTTCGAACGACGGGACGAAAAAGAACCCGTTCGCATCGACTAGGCCCCCATCGTCTAGCGGCCTAGGACGCCGCCCTTTCACGGCGGTAGCACGGGTTCAAATCCCGTTGGGGGTACTTGCAAATCCTCAGATTTGCAAAGCCATGTTGAAGAAGCAGATTATACCCCTGCCGAATCCAACAAGGCCCCGTAGCGCAGTTGGTTAGCGCGCCGCCCTGTCACGGCGGAGGTCGCGGGTTCAAGTCCCGTCGGGGTCGCTCTGGCCGCGTGATTCAGGTGAAGAAATTCATCACGAAGACGCGGTCGTTGCGTATCTGCTTCGATGCGCAAGGCTCTGTAGCTCAGTTGGTAGAGCGTGCGACTGAAAATCGTAAGGTCACCGGATCGACGCCGGTCGGAGCCACAATCCGCCCTCCAGGCTTCTACAGTGGGGGCGGATTTTTCTTTAACCGCGCCCTGGTCTCAAGCCTGCGTATTCTATGTCTTGTGAATTATATTTTGTACGCCCGCAGTCTTTTTCTGTTAAAAGAGCCTTGATTTCAAGCAAGAGTATTTTTCGACGCTTTCTTGAAATCAAGGCTCTTTTTACACTAGGGAAGAGGAGAGTAGTAGCTGGCAGAGCGGTAAACACGCCGGTTCGTTTCAATTTCTTGGAATTTCCGTTAGGGTGGAGACGTTGTGTTATTTTGGACAACACCTGTACACACGGCGGCAAAACCGGCGCATACGGAAGAGATCGAATGCCAGCACCCATTCCCCAAGACACCATACCGTCGAACTCCGCGCAGGCAACACGCACTGCGGGAATCGAATTCTCCCAGGTCACCAAACGCTACGGCGCTAACACCGTGGTCAATAACCTGACTCTGAGCATCCCCGCCGGTGAAACCACCGTTTTCGTCGGTTCCTCAGGGTGCGGTAAAACCACCACCCTGCGCATGATCAACCGCATGGTCGAGCCGCAGGAAGGCACGATCACCATCGGCGGGCAAAATATTGCAGATCAAGACCCCTACAAGCTGCGCCGATCCATCGGGTACGTCATGCAAAGCGGCGGGCTGTTGCCGCATCGTACCGTGCTTGAGAACGTTATGACCGTGCCCCTGTTGAACGGCACCTCCAAATCGCAGGCGAAAGAACGCGCTCTTGACCTTCTGGGTACCGTGGGTTTGGATGCGTCCTTAGCGCAGCGCTACCCGGCTCAGCTTTCCGGCGGGCAGGCCCAACGCGTGGGAGTCGCGCGGGCGCTCGCGGCGGATGCCTCCATTCTGCTCATGGACGAGCCGTTTTCTGCAGTCGATCCGATTGTGCGCACCGAACTGCAGGAAGAACTTTTGCGCCTGCAGGGCGAGCTGCATAAGACCATTGTTTTCGTAACCCACGATATTGATGAGGCCCTATTCCTCGGCGATAATATTGCGGTCTTCGCCCCCGGCGGCAAGCTCGCCCAGTACGGCGCTCCCGAAGAGATCCTGACGAATCCCGCTAATGATTTTGTGGAATCTTTCGTTAGCCAGTCCGTGGGTGCCTTGCTGCCTGCCGATGTGATGCGCCAGGTGCGGTATATTCGCCGCGAACGCTACCGCCGCACACGCGAAGCCGCAGTATCGGGCGAGGGCACCGCATCAACCTCTGGGCGGGGATAGTATGAACCTGTTGCTGGCAGATTCGATGCACTGGGACTGGTTGGGAAATAACATCCAGCGCGTCCTTGATTTGACCCTCAATCACCTGTACCAGGGCATTATTCCGGTACTTGTGGGAACCGCTCTGTCGATTCCGGTGGCGCGGTATGCGAGCCGACGCCGCGCGCGGGAAGACGGCGCGAAAACCTACCGGAGTGGTGCACACGCCCTGGTGCACGGCTTCGGGCTGCTCTACACAATCCCGTCGATTGCGCTCTTCGTGCTCATGCCGCTGATTCTAGGAACCAGCATTATTTCGCCGGTGAACGTGCTCGTGGCGCTCACGATCTACACGATGGCGCTGATGGTGCGTTCCGGGGTAGACGCTTTTAACGCGGTTCCCGAGCACGTAGTGGAGTCATCGCGCGCCCTGGGGTACACCCCGGCTCGTGCGTTTTTCACGGTGGAATTACCGCTCGCTTTGCCCGTGCTTTTTGCCGGTATCCGCGTGGCGACGGTGGCGAATATTGCGATGGTATCTGTGGGCGCGGTTATTGGTGTTTCTTCGCTCGGCACGCTTTTTACCGACGGACTAGCGCGTAGTATCCCTGCCGAACTTATCACGGGCGTGGTGCTCAGTGCTGCCCTCGCCTACCTCGCCGATGCGCTTCTTGCCCTCACGGCACGGCGCCTGACCGCCTGGAGGACCGCATGAATGTTATAGAACGCACCTTCGCTTTTCTGGGTGATGGCACCAACTGGCAAGGGCCTCAGGGCATTCTTGCGCGCACCATTGAGCATCTGGGCATCACCGTGTTTGCGGTTGCGATTGCCCTAGTGATTGCCGTGCCTTTGGGTCTGTGGGCTGGGCATACTCGCCGCGGCGGGCACGCTCTGCTGGGGGTTACCGCCGCTTTGCGCGCTCTGCCCGCCCTGGGTTTGCTGACTCTGCTGGCTCTCTGGTTTGGTGTTAACGCGATTCCGCCGCTCGTTGTGCTCGTGATTATCGCGGTAGCGCCCCTGCTGGCGCATACCCTCGAAGCCGTGACCGGGATTGACCCGGATGCGGTGGATGCGGCACGCGCCCAAGGCATGACCGAAGGGCAGATTCTTCGCCGGGTTGAGATTCCTCTGGGTCTTCCGGTGTTTATGGGTGGTCTGCGCAGCGCGGTGCTGCAGGTGATCGCGACCGCGACTATTGCCGCCTACATTAATGGGAATAACCTGGGCCGGTACCTTTTTGATGGGCTGGCGGTGCGGGACTATCCGCGTATGCTCGTGGCAACCCTGCTGGTAGCTGTGCTCGCCTTCGTGGTGGATGCGATTATGGCCCTAGCGCAGCGGGCCGTGACCCCCGTGCCCTTGCGGGGTGGAGGCGCATCCAAACGTCATGGGCAACCGAAACACGAGAGCGCACTGGATGCGGCAAACTCGCACACGGAAGGGGCGCACGCATGAGCCTGGTGCATCGCCGAAACACGAACGATCGTTCTTTTCTTTCCGGAAAGAGCAAGAAATACCGTGAAACAGCGGAGACTGGAATGGCACGCGGCGTTACCAGGCGGCGGGCATTGGGTGTCCTCGGTGCCTTCGGGACGCTGGGAACGCTGAGCGCCTGCGGGCTGAGCGGCGAAAACGTTTTCGGCGGTGAACACGACGGTATTATCGTGGGGTCAGCAGCGTTCGCAGAGTCGCAGATTCTCGCCGAAATATACTCCCAAGCGCTAAATAAAAACGGGTTTAAATCGAGCACCCAGCTGGGGATTGGCGCGCGTGAAGCCTACCTGGGGGCGCTTACCTCCGGGGCTATCGACGTGGTTCCCGAATACTCGGGCAACCTGCTGTTGTATCTTGACGAGAATTCCACAGCGCAGACTAAACAAGAGATTCTGCAGGCGCTCGGTGGGGTGCTGGATAAAAACCTCAAGGCTCTGGACGCCTCGCAGGCGGAAAATAAAGATACCTTAGTCGTCACCCAGCAGACCGCCCAGAAATACAATCTGCACACCCTGGATGATATGGCGAAGGTCTGTACCGAACTGAAGATTGGTGCCGCTCCCGAATTTGCCGAACGCGCCTATGGAATTCCGGGGCTCAAAGATAAGTACGGGTGCGTTCCGGCGGAATTCGTCTCGCTTGCGGATGGGGGAGGGGCACTTACCGTCAAAGCCCTGCAGGATAACACCGTGCAGGTTGTAGATTTGTACTCGACCACCCCGGCAATTACACAGAACAATTTTGTGATGCTCGAAGACCCGAAAAACATGATCCCGGCGCAGCAGGTACTCCCCATTATCAACACCAAACGGGTTCCCGAGGATGCGCAGGCGGTACTGAACCGCATCAGCGCGGTGCTGACGACCGACGATTTACGCTCGCTCAATGACGAGGTATCCGGCGATAAGAAACTGGACCCATCCACGGCAGCGGCAAACTGGCTCAAAGATAAGGGGATGTTGTAGCCTTTCTTCCTTTTCTGCGCTGGGTGCTGGATACCGCTAGGTTCTGGTGCTCAGCATATGCCGGTTGGGGCATCCATTCCTTGAAGTGCAAAGAGCTTTGATCGTGAATAAAGCGTTGGCAATCCCGCTTTATTCACGATCAAAGCTCTTTGTGTAGGCGGTGTACTAGAGGGCACCACAACTGTATACGCACGATGAAACACGTTCAAGAATGCTCCCAAATATCCTTGACCTTCAACGTTAAAGTAGATAGCCTTGAGTGAAACTTCCGTAGTCCATGAAATGTGAATGCGTTCACGGAACTAGAGCGCGAATACGCCAGTGATCGTTGCTTATACGGAAGATGTCATGCCTGATCAAGCCTCAGTTAAAGAGGCGCGGCGCATTATGCCCATCTGCTTTGGCGCGGGCAGAGTGTGCTCGTGAGCATCACACCATCTGAAACTACACACTTCCGGGGGAGTTCCTGATGTCTGAAGAATATAAAGCCTCACAAGAAGACGTGCACTTCGATAACGGCAGAGCAGACCAGCTGATGCGTCAGCTGCGTGAAGCCTCCGAATATTTGCACACCACGGACTCCACCCAGCGTTCAGGCGCTCGCGATCAGGCGATGACCGAATTTGCCGGACCGTACGCGGATCTTTTCGCGCACAACACGGAAACTGCTCTTCGCGATGGAAAACGGCTGGGCGATGCGCTCTCCGATGCCGCCAATGAGCTTCAGAAATATAAGAGCCTACGACTACAGTAAGAATGCCGGGGACGACTGGAGTGTGCGTGGCATGATGCTGAGTGCTGCAACCGGAGGCACGATGAAAGGACTCGGATCTGGCATCAAGACAATCCCTAAAATGAAGCTTGATAGCACCGATTACACAAAGTTCCCCATAGTCCGTAATGCAAAAGAGGGGAGCAAATTGCAGCGCTGGGGTTCCGCTACCCTTAAGAATACGGCATCCGAAGGGCTAAATCGTATGGTCGATATTCCTCAGTCTGCAGCTACAGCTCCTTTACAGAATGAAATTCTGCGTAAGGACAGGGACGAATATATGGCAAAGCATCCAGGGGAAAATCCTGATGCCCGTAATCGTGCTCAGGTTAAGGATAAAAACGCGTGGGAGATTGCGAGTGATACAGCGGTGGATGAGTTGAAGAAGCAGTGGGATCCCAAAACCGTTGCCAAGTTTAATGCAAATATTAAGAAAGACTCTAAACCATCAAATAGTTCCAATTCTTCTAATACAATAGAAAGTCATAACGCAACTCCAGAGAGCACCTCAGAATAGGGATAAAAAGGAGTGATTCTACGTGGATAATGCATTTTTAGGTCCTATAATCTCTGCACTAGGTAGAAGTTTTCAGTCGAAACGTAATCGAGGGAAGTCTACAGGTAAAAAGAATATCCATCGGATGGGTTTTCTTCTTTTGGCTGCATACGGATTTTGGGCTGTTTCTCTTGTGGCATTAGTGTTATTTCTGTATTTTTATTTCCGTTTTAATCGTTTTGACGGTATATGTCAGGGAATTTTGATGTCATGTCCTGTAGCAGGTCTGTTGTTTTATGTGTGGTATCGGAATGCGTATGTGGAGATTACGCGTACGTATGTGTTGCGGCGTACTTTTCTCCGGTTTGTTGAAAAGGTTGAATATCGTCGTATTCGTGATTTTGGATACTATGAGCGGACAGATCGTGACAATAATTTTGAGGATGGATTATATATTGATGGTCCGTATAATGATGAAGGGTATTTTGATGAAGGGATAGAGCTTCATAGCAACTGGGTGAATATGTCGTATGTATTGGGGCAGTTGGCGTTTCGTATTGTGAATGAGCGTTGGGCTGAGCCTGAGTCTGACGAGGATCAGAACTTGATTCAGGA
>NZ_KV793072.1:0-55756 GCF_001808385.1 Rothia sp. HMSC08A08 | reverse complement strand
AATTTACCCCGTTCACGGGGTAGAGGAAGTCAATGTGGCGTTGTGCCGTGTGTTGTGGGCGTGGCTTTTCGGCCTGGGGGAGCGGCATTTTAGAATGTAGATATGATTTTCAAGAAGGTTGGTTCTTCGCGCCCGTATCCTGAGCATCATTTGTCGCATGCTGATTGGGGTAATGTGCCTCCGCAGCAGGTGCGTCTTGATGCGCTGATTACGACGCAGAAGACGCTTGACCTTGAGACGCTGCTTGCGGAGGATTCCACGTTTTATGGGGATTTGTTTCCGCATGTGGTGAAGTGGCGTGATGATTTGTATCTGGAGGATGGGGTGCATCGGGCGTTGCGTAATGCTTTGCATCGGCGTGCGGTGATGTATGCGCGGGTGCTTGATTTGGATCAGGTTCCGGGTTTTTAGCCGGATGCGCGTTCGCTCCTCGTAGCCAACTTGTGGAGATGAAGAAAGCCCCTGACGTAGCGGTCAGGGGTCTTCGAGTTTAATGCTGGTTCGTTTTCTGCCGGACGGGGGCGAGTGTCTTTAGGATGCGACGGTCAGGTTGGTCGTTTTCTCGCTTTTGTTTGCTTGAGTTTCTTCGATTTTGAGGGGATTTCCGTCCGCATCAAACCGGGCGCCCAGCCCCATCTGGATGAACCTGATGGTGCTTTGAATCTGGCGTTCGCGGGTTTGTGCGTCGGGGGCGTCTTCGGCGCGTCCGGCGCTTGAGGAGAGCGAACCGTGTACGAGCATCGCAAGTTCGCGAATGTCGTTTTCGGGGATGTATTTTTCGGTGATGGCGTCGGAGAGGATGTTTGCCAAAACCATTTGCAGTTCGCTTACGTGTTTGCCGAGGCGCGCGTAGGATTCGGGTGAGAGCATGGAGCGCATGGCGGGTCCGGGGGGAAGGTGCCTGCGGGCGAGGTCTTCGATCTGCAAGCGAATATAGACGGCGAGCTGATCGATGGGGTTAGTGACTCCGGTGATCCCTTCATCAAGTTCGTGCAGGAACCGTTCGGTTTCGTCAAGGGCGTAGGCAACCAGGAGTTCGCCCATGTCAGCGAAGTAATTGTAGACTGCTGTGCGCCCAATACCGGCGTTTTTGGCGACGTCGGTCATGGTGAGTCCGGGGAGTCCTCGGGAGTAGAGGAGCTTCCCGAAAGATTCGAGGATGGCACGTTTGGTGTTTTCGCGCTGAGCGGCGTTTGTTGCGGCAGAAATACGAGGCATAGTGACACTTTACCGCAGAACGTCAATAAATTGCGACTGTGGCACAAAAAATTACCGAAAAACTTGAGATATTTCTCAACGAGCGCATCACGCCCTGACTAGGAATGAAAATACTGTGCTCGGAAAATTTAGAAGCCCCGGCTTAGAGGTAGCCCAGCCGTGTGGCGGCACGCAAATCGTCCCGAATCAAAGAGGTCAGCGGATACCCACGATGCCCCTGCTTTGGCAGAATACGCAGCATAGTGCGTGCCTGCCGTCCCCGGTAAAACTCTTCACCCTCATGAGCTGCACGCTGCGCTGACCAGATCTGGCCCGCAGAAGCCGGTGCTTTGCCGTCGCGGTCTCCCACATGCCAGCTGAGCAGCATCCCGTTTAGGGAGCGGCTGGGCCCACGGAAACGCTGCGGAATACCGTCGGAACCGCCTCCGCCGATCATAGATGCGCCCCCGCCCAGCAGCCAGTCGTTGGAATGCGACAGCAGTTCGTAGGTAATAAATTCCGCCCCGCCCGAATACCCGGCAAGCCAAATGCGCGTGCGATCGTATCCGTATCGTTCGGCGAGGTCGGCGGCAAGGGCACGAAAAACACGACCGTTCCTGCGGGCACGCACCCACCAAGTGGTTGTGGGGTCATTGAAAACGGGTGCTTCAAGGGTCCCTGGTGCCAGCACGGGCACGCACAGCATGCGGTGTTCGCGGGCAATATCGGCGAGGTCGCGTCGCAAACTGGAGGTGCGGCTGAGCAGCCTGCTGTTGGAACGAAGCAGGTAATCGCCGTCGAAGAAGAAAAGAATTCCGGGCGGTTCGGCCTGGACAGCCTCAAGATGGTGCACGTTATCGACCCGATAGTGCAGGGTTCGTCCGTAGGCACGATAGGGGAGGTACCCGATGAGTTCGCTGGAGGAAACGAGCAGGGGTTCCAGAACTGAACCGGCGCGGCGGGCACCGCGCATCGCCGCCGAAATGCTTCGGGGCAAACGCGGGATGTGCGCGGTTGTGCGGCGCACGGATGAGCGAGCAGGTTCTTGGTGACCCATATTTCTAGTTTAAGAGGCGGCAGCCTGCACCGTAAAAAGGCTCGTGATGCGAATAAAGCGGCGAAACTACGTTTTATCACCTCAAGAGCCTTTTTAGGTTCTCACTCAAACGGAGTTACTGGGTAAAATAGTGAGTGCTCGGGTGGCAGACGAGCATAATCTCAAAACAACATTCACATCAAACCTTTCAGGGAGAACTATGTCTACACCCGCTAAGGCACCGCAGGATATTACTACCCCGCCGTGGGCGAAGCGCCGCAGCTATTTTGATCTGCTGCTGGGCGCATCCTGCGTGATTCTGATTATTTCGAATATTGCGGCTACGAAAGGTATCGAATTCGGGCCGCTCCCATTTGAGCTTCCGCCGTTCACGAACGGCAACTTTATCCCCAGTGATGGTGGTTTCTTCTTGTACCCGCTGGCCTATGTACTCGGCGATGTGCTCTCTGAGGTGTACGGGTTTAAGCGCGCTCGCCGGGCTATTATCGCCTCGTTTGTGGCGGCGGCGTTCGCTGCCGGATGCTTCCTGCTGACTGTTGCCCTGCCGCCCGCCAGCTACTATGAGAATCAAGAGGCGTTCGCCATTATTCTCGGTCCCGTATGGCAGATTTTTGCCGGGTCGCTGCTGGGGTATTTGACGGGTCAGCTTCTGAACGCATGGGTGATGGTTGCCATGAAGAAGGCCACCTCCGGGCGGTTTATGTGGGCGCGTATGATCGCTTCAACCCTCGTGGGCGAGCTGGCGGATACCATTATTTTCTGTGCGATTGCTTCGCCTATTCTGGGGATTACTAGCTTGGATCAATTCATCAGCTACACCTTGGTCGGGTATGTGTATAAGTGCCTGGTTGAGATTGTGCTCATGCCTATCAGTTACCCGGTGATTGGCTGGTTCAAACGGCACGAGATCGAGTACGACGGTTAGGTTAATACCCCACATCGCCGTGAAAAATTGATGATGTGGCGAGAAGCAGATGGGTTGTCTGCTTCTCGCCATTAATATTTGTGGCGCTGTATCCTTGTGCGGTGGGTGGCGCATCTTATGCACAAATTTGCATTACATCGTGGAACACCCAAAAATAACCAAACTCTGAGAATCATAGGGAAAATCTGTTTCGCCACGCACAAACCCATGCAAAAAGTTGCATAGATGATGCTCGACGCGGGATAGTTATTCGATACGCCTTTGCCACATTTGCTGCAGACCGGGTACCGAGCCGCGCTCGGTTTCGACGCGACATACGAGGGCAGGCGCCCAACCGATGAACGAAAAAATGGAAAGCACCACCTGATGAGTAAAGCACAGGACGCCTCAGCACCTAAGACGGCACCGGCAGAAAACGGCGAACTGAAACGTTCCCTCTCGCACGGTCAAATGACTATGATTGCGATGGGTCTCGCCCTGGGGACCGGCCTCTTTCTGGGCTCTGGTTCCGCCATCAAAATTGCGGGACCCGGTGCTATCATCGCCTACGCTGTTGGCTCCATGATCGCCGCTATTATCGCGGCATGTGCGGGCGAAATGGCGGTTCGCCACCCCGTTCCCGGCGGTTTCGGCACTATCGCAACCAGATACCTCAGCCCCTACGCCGGGTATATTGGCCGTTGGGCGTATTGGGCAACTACCGTGCCGCTGACCGGCGCCGAACTCGTGGCGGTTGGCAAATATTTCTCGTATTGGTTCCCCGCAATTCCGCTGTGGGTGACGGTGGCAGCCTCCGGCATCCTGATTCTCATCCTGAACCTAGTGAGCGTTAAATCCTTCGGCGCCCTCGAATTTTTCCTCTCTTCCATTAAAGTAATTGCGGTTATCGTCTTTATTGTGCTGGGGCTGCTTCTTGTGTTCGTTGGCCTGCCCGGACACACTGCGGTGGGTACCGCAAACCTCGTGAACGACGGCGGGCTGCTTCCTAACGGACTCGGCGCCGTCTGGGTTTCGATGGCAATTGTGATGTTCTCTTTCGGCGGTGTTGAGATGCTTTCCATCTCTGCCGCAGAGGCGCAGAACCCGGCGCGTTCGGTGCGTACCAGTGTCAAGGCCATGATCTGGCGGCTCTCCAGTTTCTACGTGCTCTCGATGCTGATTATTCTGTGCCTGATGCCCTGGCAGCAGGCGGCGCAGACCGGCAAAGACCTCAGCCAATCGCCCTTCGTGATGGTGTTCTCTGAACTGGGCATTCCTTATGCGGCAGATATTACCAACTTCGTGATTCTGATCGCCGCGCTTTCGGGCGCGAACGCCTCGCTGTATGCGGCAACCCGCCTGCTCCACGCGCTTGCGGGCGATAAAATGGCACCCACGTTTGCGGGCACCACGAACCATAACGGCGTGCCCGTCACCGCGCTTATGCTCTCCTTCCTGGGTGTGGTGATCGCATCTGTCATGGCGGTGGCAGAAATCAGTAATATTTTCGAGCTGCTGATGGCCCTGGTCACCCTATGCGTTCTGGTGGTGTGGATTATGATTCTGCTGACCTATCAGGCCTACAAGAAGCATCAGGGGAACTCCTCGGGGTTCACTGTCTGGGGTGGGCGCATTACGGCGGGTGTGGGGCTTGCCGGGGTGCTTGCCACGCTGGTCGCCCTTTTCATGCTTCCTGATTCGAGCGCCGTAGTATCCGTGCAGGCGGGCGTGGTGTTCTTCGCCATTATCTCCGTTTTCTACGTGGTGTTGGCGAAAAAACGCGGCGGTTTTCCGCGTGCCGATCTTGATGCGCTTGCCGAACAACAGAAGGAAGACGCATAACCGCCCATCACCTTCCTCTCGCGAGCAGATAATATTTCGACGAGCAGATAGCGGATTGTTATCTGCTCGTCAAAATACTATCTGCTCGCGGTTAATACGGGCGATGTACTACCCTAGAAACACACTCATTCTTTGACATTTTTACAACATCACAGTCCAGGCACTCAGAACCCGAAGAAGGCTTAAACATGACCGACGGCCACACCCCTCAACCTGCTAAGGGGCATAGAAGCAGCGCTGCGCATCCGAACGAGGCAGCACCACGCAATAAATCCGCCCGCGCCGAACTCAAGCGTTCCCTCTCGCACGGACAGATGACCATGATCGTTATGGGCTCGGCGCTTGGCACCGGCCTATTCCTGGGGTCCGGGCGGGCAATCGCTATGGCCGGACCAGCCGTTATTCTCGCGTATGCTATCGGCTCGGCGCTCGCCTCCGTCATAGGCGCGGCCACTGGCGAGATGGCGGTGCGTTATCCGGTGCGAGGCGGTTTCGGCGCCATCGCCACCAGGTACCTTGGCCCCTATGCCGGGTTTCTCACACGATTAGCCTATTGGACCGCAACCGTGGTCATCACCGGCGTGGAACTGGTCTCTGTGGCCACCTACCTGAATTACTGGTGGCCGCAGCTGCCTCTGTGGGCGGGCATCGCGGTATTCGGTGTCGCAATTATTATTCTGAACATCACGAGCGTGAAATCTTTTGGCGCGCTCGAATTTTTCCTGTCGTCCATCAAAGTTATTTCGGTGATCGCCTTTATTCTGGTGGGTCTGTGCCTGGTATTCTTCGGACTGCCCTCACATGCGGCGGTCGGCACCGCTAATCTTGTCAATGATGGCGGGTTCATGCCCCACGGGTTCGGCGCGGTCTGGCTTTCACTGGCGGTCGTGATGTTCTCATTCGGCGGTATTGAGATGATCTCTATCTCCGCCGCAGAAGCCAAGGATCCTGCCCGATCGGTGCGTTCCAGTGCGAAGGCTATGATGATTCGTTTGGCAACGTTCTATGTGCTGGCGCTGTTTATTGTGGTGTCGATTATTCCGTGGCGTTCGGCGGGCGAGCTGGGGGAGAAGGTTGAAACCTCCCCGTTCGTTCTGGTTTTCGATCAGTTGGGCATTACGGGCGCGGCGCATTTCGTGAACTTTGTGGTGCTTATTGCGGCGCTGTCCTCGGCAAATGCTAACCTGTATGCCGGTGCCCGCCTGATGCACTCGCTGGCGACCGACCGTATGGCGCCTCGCGCATTGGCTGCGGTGAACGCCTCCGGGGTGCCTTCGCGTGCCGTATGGGTTTCCACCAGCGGCGTTGTTATCGCTATTCTGCTGGCGCTGTTCAGCCCGCAAGAAGCATTCCTCTCCATGATCTTCCTGATTATGGTGTGTGCGCTTACCGTGTGGGTGCTGATTCTGCTCGCGTACATTGTGTACCGGCGGGTTGAGGGTCAAAGCTCGGCATTCCGCCTGTGGGGCGGGCGCGTTACAGCGGGCGTGGGCATCATGGTGCTTTTCGCCGTGTGGGTTGCCCTGTTTATGGTGCGCGGTTCGCTCATTCCCGCGATTGTGGGCGTGGGGTACTTCCTGGTTCTGACGATTGTGTACTTTGCGCGTGTGAAACACACACTCACGGTTGATGAGGATGCGTTTGCCGAGGCACAGCAGGCTTCCGCTGAGCACGCCACAGCCTTAGAGGAGGAAGAGGAGGCGTTGAAGACAACCTCCGAATTCGGTCGCTAGAGCGCTTTGCTGATGCGGCGCATGCTGGGTTTCGTCGCTGAAGTGCGAGGTGATGGGTGCTCTGCCGCAGCATCACCATAATAATTTACAGGGGAAACCTCAAGTAATGATGATTTTATCTATCATGTAGTACTTGAAGGTTTTGTGGGTATTCTCGAAAGACCGCGAAATTCACAAAAAGTTTTTCTGTAACAAACCCGCAATAATGCATCATAGGCTTACAAGAGGGTCTATAGTTATTGGTGAACCGTATGATCTTGTATGCGTTCAAATGTCTGTGTGTTGGGTGTTCCCCGGAGGCGGTGATGCTTCCGGGGAACATCATATTTAAGACCGTTTAAGACGTCTTGGTGGTATTAGATAGCGTTCTAGCGAGATTTTCTTGCCGCATACTGCATGAAGTCAGGATGACTGTATGTTGGTGAAGATATGACCATAAAACTTTACCCATATACGTATTTATGCATAAAAATGCACAAGGTAGAGTTAAAGACATGAACGCACATCAATCCACTGCGAACCCAGCAACTTCGATAACTGGCGAATCCGGTCTGACCGTGCAGGTGCCGCCGCGCTGGGGCGATATGGATGCCTACGGGCACGTCAATAACGTTGCAATACTGAGCCTTCTCGAAGAGGCACGCATTGCCGTCTTCGGACCGCCACCGTCTTCGGGGCAGAAACCGCAGAATTTGCCCGCGCCGCCCATTCCGCTTTTTGAAACTATGCCCGATGGAGTGCAGGCTCTGATCGCCGAACACGGGGTGCGTTATCTGGGGCAGCTTCCCTATACGGGTGAGCCGTTAGAGATAAATGTGCGCGTCGAAAAGGTGAGTGCCGCCTCGGTGCGAGTGGGCTATAGTATCTATTCTCCGGTGGATCATGCCGAGTGCGTGCGCGCCTTCACTGTGCTGGCTTTTTGGGATGCACCTGCCGCCCGCCTCTCTCGCCTCACCCCCGAGCAGCGCGAACTTTTGGCACAGCATATGCTGTAGCGCTTTAACCGCGAGCAGATAGCAATCCGTTATCTTTTCGTCGAAATCCTATCTGCTCGCGGTATATAGGGTATGCGCGGAGGGGGTATGGGGCGAAGTCCGGCGGTCCGGTCACCCTATCGTATACAATGTGATGCAGAAAACATGTCCGGCGGGTTACCCGCGAGAATGCAAGGCAAAATACCACGTGAGGAGGTGCGTATCGTGCAGCAGATAGTATTCGGCGGCGCAGAGGCATAGGCAACTATCCCTCTGAACCGAAACGAAAGCATGAAAAAACTAACTCAATACTTCAAAACTCCCCTTCTTCTCATCACCCTGATCGATGGATTCGCGGACGCATCCTTCGGGTTGATCCTCATCGTTTATATCTCGCGCATTGCCGAGCCCTGGTGGCTCACCGTCATGGCCGTCAGCGGGTTCTTCACCGGCATACTCTGTGGTCCTTTCACAGGCTGGGTTGCCGATCGTTTTTCGGGTCGAGCCTGCTGGTCTGGCTCCCTGGCCGTCTCCGCGCTCTGCGTAGTGGTCATCGCGTTTTTCCCGCATCCGGTCACCATCATTGCCATGAGCGTGCTCAATGGAGCCGCCGGAAATCTCACCAACGCCGCCGAATTCAAACTACTGCCGAAGGCGCCGGGTATGACCCCGTCGAGCGCATCCGCCTCTATTGTGGGAATCGGTTCGTTCTGCTCGATCGTAGCCCCGCCTGTGGGCGCCTTCTTCACTACCTGGAACATGACCGCCACTATAGTAGGCTCTTCGGCGCTCTTGCTGATTGCAGCAGCCATCGCCTGGTTTAACGTGCCAGCACGGCGCGATCGCGAACTTTCCGATGCGATTAAACGCGATAGTTTTAAAGATATTTTTCTAGGATTCTCGGCTATTTCTAGCGCTCGCGCCCTCGTGATTTTCTTACCTGTGATGGCGGTCGTGGTTGCTTCCACCACGATGGAAGGCATCGCCGGGGTGTTCTACCTGCAATCCATCACGAACACTGCATTCGAGTATTCGCTCGTGTTGGCGATGTGGGCTGTCGGGGCGCTCATCGCCAGTATTTTCTATGGGCGCGGATGGTACAAACCGCAGCTGGTGAACGCGATTTTGTGGGGTGGATTCTTTATCGGCGCCGCGATTCTGCTGGAAGGGTTGGCAGCGAATCCTTGGATTGTGGGAGCTGGGTTTCTGGTAGGCGGGTTCTTCAACTCGATCCACAATATGGGTATTCGTGACATGGTGTATATGCAGGTGCCCGAGCATCGTCAGGGGCAGTGCTGGGCTCTTATCGGCTCGCTGTTTAGTTCGATGGTGCTTGTGGGTGACCTACTCGGTACGCCGGGAATACTGGGGGATGCGCGCACTATTGTCATGATCGGCGGCGCGACAGCAACCGGTGCGGCGGTGGTGAACCTGCTGCTGTATGCTCTGGCGCGTAACCGCACGGGGCGCATCCATCACGCTTAGATACGGTTAGAAGAGGAGTCGGTAGGCAGAGAGTTTAGGGTGAGGGGAAGCATAAGGAGTAGTTAAGGTCACAGTGCAGAGTCTGAGGCAATCCGACCATATATATGTGACCTATGATACTTTATATATGTCTAGTTTCTCACTGAATACACCCTAGAGAGGGGTTAAGCAATGTTATCTTTAGCTGTTAATCGTCGTACCGCGCTCCTGTTCCTTGGTTCTGGTGCTGGGGCTGTCTTGATGAGTGCATGTGGTGGGAATACGTCAAATACCGAAAGCTCTGCTTCGCCTCTCGCAAGCTCTTCATCCGCGAGTTCCACGTCTTCGTCGTCATCAGAAACTTCATCAAGCGCTTCGCCCAGTGCCAGTCCAAGCAGGCTGAATAGCTTCCAGCGAGGATTCGATGTGGAGCTTAATAGTGAGGATATGGAGTATACGGGCGAGGGTTATATGTATTCCACGCGCGAAAAGCAGGGATATGGGTGGCCGCATCCTAAAAGGCCTCAAGAAATGAGTGAGAACTCTGAACTCGGGCTGTACTATAGCTGGGCATATGCATCGGCTGGAATAAGTTATGCCATGAAAACGGGTGACGATACGTATATTAAGCAGTCTGGAATGACTGAGGGCGATCAGAAGCTTTTTAAAAGTATTGCTCTTTTGGAAGAAACGCGTGAGGGTAAGTATTGGGAAGAGTCAGGTAATTTCGTATATATGCTAGAATCCGATCACCCCGAGAAAAAGGGTGAAGAATATTCCTGGCCTTATCGATTACAAATGTTTCATGGAGACTTCTACGTGCGTAACGGAGAAGTGCATGAAATTCCTGAGAATACCGATGGTTGGGGAAAGAGTGTTTACTCCGATGGAACCCTTAAGGCGAGGTATCTTGATGGTGCCTGGCAGATGGAAGGGTTCTTTGAAGGTATCGCTACCGATGTTGTTGGAAGACCCTTTGATAAATAGCCTGTTATTTATTTGAGAAAAATGCTGTCTCACGCAGTAGCTTTTCTCTGGTTTGAGACCGCAGAAAAAGGTTCTTGGTGTGAACACAACACTAGATATTCTGCATTGTTCACACTAAGAACCTTTTTAGTATATATGAATAATATTTTATAGTTTTCTCAAAGTTTAAAAGGATAGCAGGGTATGTAAATTTTGAGAATAGTATATGGCTTAGTGCGAACGCTAGAATATCCAGAAAGCACTTAGAGAACCATGTTTACAGCTCGTGAAAGAAAATAATACTAATTATATTTCATATCACTATAAAAACTTTAATGATAGTGTTCCTCGTATGCACTCTGTATCAAAAGACGGAAAGCATTATATTCCTCAACACACTATGAAAAACTATCGTTATAAAAATTGAGGAGTACTTATGTCTACGAAAAAGATGCGTACTGCAGCCCTAACTGCGCTCGCAGTTCCCGCCCTGATTGGCTCGGTCATGGCAGCCCCCGCCCAGGCAGAGGTGCAATCGGGAACTAACCTGACCTATACTTCGCCCCAAAATGTGAGTTCGCAGTACCACGTTTACGCCGATAATATCGACTGGTCACAGCCCGTGGGCGTGGTGTTTTACTTCGATGGTGACTATAACCAGGACGACGTAGATAGCTCTTTCTTCTACAACCCTAAAGGTGACACCATGCAAGGTATGGCGAATGCAGCTCAGAAACACAACAAGGTCTTTGTCTCCGTAGATACGCCCGATGAATTCGACCCAAATAAAGCAAATGATTACGCCACTTGGTGGGAAAACGCTGATGGGAATGGCGACTACTTCCGCAGTTTTGCCCAGGAGTTTATCGCCGATTCAGATATAGATGAGTCGCAAGTGTGGCTTATGGGATACTCTGGCGGCGCCGAATTTATCACCTATGAGCTTGATGCCGATCAGCAGGGAACCTGGCGTTCCGGCGGTGGTTCCATCATGGTTGGCGGTGGCGGTGGAAAGAATGGGCGCATGGAGACTCAGGCGCCGCAGAACATTAAATCGCAGCCCATGTTCTGGTGGGTAAACGAAAAAGATACTCGCGGCGCTACTACACCGGAATGGTGGGACGCTCTCAACACGGCTACAGCCGGTCACGACTGGTATGCGAGGGAAGGGTTTAACACCCAGCCGATGAAAATCGACAAGAAAGAGACGACCTTTAATAACGCTCATACAGATTATGACCTTCCGGGCATCCTCGATCAGCTGTTGTCATAGTCAGAGGGATAACTCTCCGAACCTCTCTGGATAATTGCCCGGGGTACGCCATTAAAAGGCTCTTGATACGAATGGAACGGGATTTTCAACGCTTTATTCGCATCAAGAGCCTTTTTACGTGGAATAAATCATGATGCTGATGCAAGAAGGCATGAAGCCGAAGGATGGAACGGCAAGCGCGGCATAGCAGGGCCGCTGCGGGGAAGTGGCGCAACCTTCATGAAGATCTTGAGAATTCCTGCACGGTTGTACAATAAAACTATGTCCCCACTGTTGAGGAGATCTCTATGAAAACTCGTTCTTTCGTGACTCTTGGTGCCGCCTGCCTGCTGGCGCTGACCGCATGCTCGGGCGGCGGCGATACGAACGCGCAGAACACTGCCAGCGCCTCCTCCCCGCATCAAAACAGCTCTGCGAGCCGCAGCGCATCGGCAACCCCGAGTACAAGCGCGAAACCTGTTATGCCTGAGCGCACTCCAGTGGTCAATGATGACTCCACCATGCAGCCTTCCGCAAGTGCAAGCAACACCCCGAACCCCTCGAATTCCGCCCAGGTGTGGACCTCCCCGGGAGCGGTCAAGACGGGTACGGTCACCACCGCATCGGCTGACCCGAACGCGGGTAATCCCACGAATGTGCGTCGTGCAGGGGAGACTTGCGGGTCAATTCCTCAGCAGGGCCATCTGCGGGGCAGCAATGCACAGTTACGTGTGGTTGATGGCGTGGTGGATTGCGATTACGCCATGTCGATCATGACCCAGTACATCAACAGCACCCCCACGCCCGATAACCAGACCCAGCACTGGGTTATGCGCATTCAGGATGCCACCTGTTACTGGCGTCCGTTCTTGGACTATACCCCCGATCGCGGTGCACCCGAATGCGTTGTGGAAGGGCATAATATCAAGATCACGGCGCGTCTGGACGACCCAGAAGCTGCCATGCGTGCCTATAACGAACTTGACCCAAAGAACCCGGAATATCAGTCCGAAGATTAAGCTTCGCCAGTGTTCATAAAATACGGGTGGGGAGAGGACAGTTTCTTATAACAGAACTGTCCGCTCCCCACCCGTATTGTGCGTGGTCATTTGACGGCTAGTTACGGTGCTTTCCCTGCGGCAAAAGTCTCAAGGCTGCCTGAGCCTATGCCGCATCCTCTTTGAGCAGAGCATCTAGCCGCGCGAAGGTAGACCGCCAGCTGGCGCGTACCTCCTCGTGTACCGAAACCGGCATGGGGCCGATCTCCACGGTGATGCGCGTACCCTCGCCCACGCCCTCGGGGGTAATAACCGTTTCGGGAAAAAAGCGGAACCGCTGATAGACAACCACGCCTCCGGGGTTCCCTAAATGGTCCGGAAGCTGTTCGGCATATTCGAGCTCCTTGAGCGGATCAATAGCCAGAAACCGACTCTGCAGAACGCATGATACCGAGGCATCAAGCTCGTTAATCATCGATAGCCGCTGCATGCCGCCGACATAAGGTTCCAGCACAATATCTTCGGCACGGGTACGCCACCCCGTCGGACCATACCAGCGATGCAGCAGATTCGGGTTCAGAAACGCCCCGAACACCTGCTCGACGGGGGCGGCAATCTCATGGTCGAAGATGAGAAGTTCTTCGTCGGGAACCTTAGTGATGCTCATCGTACACTCCGTGACGGTCGTTGATTTAGGGCTTCTTACCAGAGTAATAGTTACCGAGGAATTCGTCACGGTACTCAAAGTAGGTGCCGTCTGCAATCGCGGCGCGCGCATCATCGACCATGCGCACAATAAACCGCTCATTATGAATGGAAGCGAGGGTTGCCGCCAGCCGCTCATCCGCCTTGAACAGGTGCCGCAGATAGGCGCGCGTATAGTGTGCGCACGTATAGCAATCGCACCCCTCATAGATGGGCGAGAAATCTGCCTTGAACCGGGCATTCGTCACGTTAAAACGTCCGGTGGGGGAGTAGAGCGCCGCGTTACGCGCCACGCGGGTGGGCGAGACACAGTCGAAGGTATCCACGCCGTTTTCCAGTCCCACAAAAATATCGTCCGGTTCCGAAATACCCAGCAGGTGGCGGGGCTTAGCCTCCGGGAGTTCTTCGGCGCACCAGCGCACAATGGTGCCTAGGTTCTCCTTTTCGAGGGCACCCCCGATACCGAACCCATCGAAAGGCATATCACCTAAATCGCGGCAGGCTTTGCGGCGTAAATCCTCATACTGCGCGCCCTGAATCACCCCAAAAAGTGCTTGGTAGGGTTTGCCCGTGCGCTCATCCGTGAGCCGTTCATGCTCGGCAATGCAGCGCAGCGCCCACAGACGGGTGCGTTCCAGCGCCTCTTCCTGGTATCCGCGGGAATTGTACAGAGTAGTCAGCTCGTCGAAGGCAAACATGATATCTGCCCCGATCTGATGCTGCACCTGCATTGAAACTTCGGGGGTGAAACGGTGAATAGACCCGTTGATATGGGATTTAAAATTCACGCCGTCATCATCAATATGCGCCAGGCGCTCCTTGCCGTGAGCTACATCGTCGTCGCCAATCGGGCGCCCGTCGGCACCCTTCGCATCGGCAACGGTTCCCATGTCAATCACCTTTTTGAACCCCGAACCCAGGCTCATCACCTGGAACCCGCCGGAGTCGGTGAAGGTTGGCCCGTCCCAGTTCATAAACCGCCCCAGCCCGCCAGCGGCATCTAGAATCTCGGGTCCGGGCTGCAGATACAGGTGGTAGGCGTTCGCCAAAAGCGCCTGCGCCCCGAGTTCCTTCATTGCTTCGGGAAGCACCGCCTTAACGGTCGCCTTCGTACCCACGGGCGTGAAGGCGGGAGTCTCAATATCGCCGTGCGGGGTGCGAATCACACCCGTGCGCCCCAAAAACTGCCCGCCATTAGCCTCAACACGCTCGGCAGACGGGGATGCGGTCTCGGCAAGGCGGCTCGTGACGGTAAAACCGAAGTCGGGGTGGGGGAACTCGTTGTTCATCTGTGCCTTTGAAATATACGGGTACGACCAGGGAAAATGCGCTTACTCCGGGGAGGAGTGCGCACGGCTATTATACAGGCGCGGCACGTCAGAGCATCTGCAGACCCGCGCCGTCTCACCCCATGTCTAGGGGCATGACGGGACGAGCCTGATAAGCGGCGCACCCCACCAGAGCCGGAAAAGCATTAGTCTTCCACGCTCAGGTGGGCGGCGGCCTCCAGAGTCATCCACGCCTGAAGCTGACCGGATAGTTCCACGGGCTTACCTGCGGCGATCGCATCGCGCGCGGATACGGTGAACTTCGGTGAGAAAATGGCGACCGTCCGGTCACGAATTTCGTTCGGGTCAATACCAGGTTCATTCAGCGGCAGGGTGGGGTCGAATTCGCGGCGTCCCTCCCACACCGCGCGGGCACTGCCGTACACGAGGGCGCTCGCCAGGGATCGTGCCTCCGGGCTGAGCATAGTGGACATTGCCGCTTGCGCCAGGTAGCGCACCAGAATACCGGTGAAGAGCGCACCGTCACCGTCGCTACCGGAGTGAAGTACGAGATGATGTGAACCGTCCGAGAACTCGAAATCTTCGCTGAGGTTTTTGACGATTCCGACGATCAGGCGTTCGGCGCGCAGCAGGTATTCTTCACGGCGGTCGTCTGAAATTTCCGAGGATTCCGCAAGCGTCAGAAGCACCGCTAAGGTTGTGCCCTGATTGTAGGTGTAGATATTGCGTTCTACGTCAAAGGGAACATTACGGCGGCCAGTGACGTCATCAACCATCACATCCTGCGGGCGCAGGTTAGCACCATCGAAGTAGAGCATACGGTCGCCGTCCCAAAGAACGTCGTTGAGCCAGGACATAAGATTCTGCGCGGTTTTTATCTGCCCGATGCGCGCAAAAGCAAGGGCCGCGGGAGCGGTTGCCGGAGTATTGCAGAAGTCTCGTTTGCCTTTGGACCAGCTCATGCCGCCACAGGAATGAAGGCCGGTGTTAAGCCTTTCAAAGAGTACCGATCCTGCATCCTGCGCCGTAACGTCCGAGGCGCCGGTTATTGTTTTACTAAGCCTATTGAGCCGCCCCACGGCGAGCGCCAACCATGCCATATCGTCATAGAAGTCGTTTGCAAATCCCAGGTTGCGGGTATGGATGCCGCGTACCACGCTCCTGGCGGTGGCGAGCATGTTCTGGGCTTGTTCGGTGTCGCCTTCACGGACGGCACGTTCGCCCGCATCTATAATGCAGTCGAGTAAGTGCGCCTGCCACCAGTAATGCCATTCGGCAAACCGTGCTCCTAGACCACGCGATTCGGGCATCTGCACTGCCCCGAGCAGGGTTCCGGGTACGCCAAAAACGCGGCGGGTGTATCGACTAAGGATAGAGTCGGCGGCACGCGAGGCGCGTTGCGCATGCTCGGTGCTGGGGACTGATTCAGAAGGGTGGTTGGAGGTCACGTTCTTTCTTCCTTGCTTATGAAAGCTACCTACGATACTGCCACGAGAGGCGAGGTGCTACCACATTATCGCATTATTAGTACTGGGGTCGTGCCACATTTCGCGGTGCGAGAGAAAGCGTGCGTGCGCTGTACAGGGTGAGCGGTTTGCCCGTGAAGGGATGTACACAGTCAAGACGATGCGCTAGAAGCTGTAGCGGCACAGATGCATCGTTTGGTGCTGTTGGCAGAACCTGCGGGTAGAGAACGTCGCCGAAGATCGGGGTTCCGAGCAGGTTCAGGTGCGCCCGCAGCTGGTGCATTTTGCCGGTGTGCGGAGTGAGTTCGTAGAGGGCGAGTTCTTCGCCGGGCACCGGATAGGACAGATACGGGTTTTGTTCGCCAGATTTGAGAGGAACACTTTGTGGCGCTTGATAGATTTCTCGGATGCGCACCAGAGTTTCCGCGTTCACGCTAAGGCCTGCGCGCTCGCATTCGCGTGCCGAGTACTGCCGCACCTGTAGAATATTGCGATCCTTGTCGATGCGGCTGCGCACCTGCACGCCTTCGCCCAGCATGCTCTCACGCAGGTCTTCACCTGGTGCCGGGGCGATAGCAAGGTAGGTTTTGGTGACCTGCCGGTTCTGAAACATCATCTGGAAGGGGCCGCGTGCGTCTCGAGTTTTGGCGAAGAGTAAAATCCCCGCGGTGGGGCGGTCCAGCCGGTGAACGGGCGTGAGCAGAGGATTATTCTCGCGTACCCGCAGTTTGGTGAGTGCGGTCTGCACGACATAGGCGCCGCGCGGGGTGACGGGCAGATAGTGCGGCTTATCTACGGCGAGCAGGTGCTCGTCTTCATAGAGGATCGGAAGGTCATCCGGTAGCGGCGGTTCTTCGGGAAGTGGGCGGTAGTACCAGATTCTCAGACCGGGCAGATATGGGGTTTGATCGGTGAGGATCGCGCCGTCATCGGTGCGCACCTCGTGCCGGGCGAAACAGTCGAGGATTGTTGCGGGGTCTTCGGGCGAGAATCGACTGATGAGGTACTGAGCCACCGTGCTGGGGTGTGCATCCGGCCCCTGGGTCGTCTCATGCAGTACTGGATGCGCGGGCAGAGTCAGCGATACGGGGTCTATGCCCGCGCGCTGGGGCAGGGGTGGTGTGAAGAGGTGGCGATTGACTCGTCGCGGCATAGGTTGATTGTAGCGTGCTTTGTGAGTTGGCCTGTTCGGTGGAAACCTCTAGCTTCCTGCGTGAAAGTATAAGGACCGCGCCTTGAAGACAGCACATACTTAGGCCATCATGGCACGACCCTCTCATATTTTGGGTGGTATATGAACAGTGTGAAGTTAATGCGAAATATTCCTCGCAAAAGTGTCTAATAAATAAATAAAATCATAAAATTTGTTTCACTACCGTGAAGCATGGAACTGCTTAATAACGCGGCAAAATCAGCGTATAAGCATTAAACTTCATATTAAGTTTTATAGGTAGCGGCTTAGGGTTAGCGCGGTACTATTAAAAAAAGAGGTTCGAGAAATCGAACGATTAGAGGGATATATGGAACACAATGCACGCAACGAAGCTAAGCACACCGAACCCGCACAAAAAGCCTCTGAAAAAGCAGCTAAGAAGACGTGGCAGAGCGGTCAGCGTCTGACTCCGGCGCAACGGGAAGAACAAATCCTGCAGGTCGCGGCGGCTCATTTTGCGCAGTACGGTGTTGTGGCAGCCTGCATGAGCAGCATCGCTCGTGAGGCCAGTATTACTCGGGCACTGCTGTACCATTACTTCCCCGGCAAAGAGTCTTTGGCGGCGGCGGTAACCCGGCGCGAAGCACGGGCTGTCCTTGAAGCGCTCAGCGAGCACCACCCTAACCCGGTGGAGGCTCTTCGTGTTGAGCTGCGTTCCTACTTCGCCCATGTTGCTGAAGGCGGCAGTGAAAGCGATGCTCCCAGTACTCCTGACGAATACTTGGAATGGATGCTCGAACGCACTGAAATGCCCGTTAATGACCGCACCCGCATGATTTTAGGCGGATGGCTGCATCTAGTCGATTACTTCGCCCGGCATGTGGTGCAGGGCAGCCCGCGCGGTAACATTCCGGCGGGTGCACGCGCCATGCGCGTCGATGAAGCTATCGACATCTGCGTTGGCGTGGCAGACACCATGACCGGCGGTTACTAAGCTAGAGCTTCTCAACGAGATCCCACATCGGGAGTTACCGAAAATATTTCGGTTCTCCTCGATGCAGGGGCTTTCTGCACTTAAAGACCTCGGCATTTTAGAGGGAGCGGCGCATCCGCAGACCGCGCGGAGTTGTGTAAAAGCCCTGCGCAAGCAGCGTGCGCCGTAACGCCACCACCGGATGCTCGGGCAGCCGGCCAGAATCGGTCTTCGACGCTCCCCGGTGAGTCGGCGGTTCCGGGGTTGCCAGAATATCACAATCGTTGAGTTTTTCCACCACGATTTTCTCAGCAATACCCGCCTGCACGATGCGCGCCAGCAGCGGGGCCGCAGCCTCAAGTTTGAGCGGATCAGCCGTGAAAGACAGCAGGGTTTTGCCGCCGCGTTCCAGATAGAGGACCGCTTCACCATCGAGCAGGATGAGGCAGGCACCCGCCTTACGCCCCGGACGATGCCGCACGGACTGGGCGGTCTCTGTGCCTTCGCGCGCAGCCTCTTCCGCACCGCCGAATGTAGAAGAGACCGAGAGCAAGCTGGGGACGGAAGGCCACGTGAGCGCCGCACCATAAGGATTCGCCGGATCTGTAGCCGCCAGCAGAACACCCTCAAATAAACCGAATACTTCCTCGTTTTTTATTCGTTTTACCCCGGTATTTTGCGGATTATCAGCGCCAATATTAGCGTAGGAACGCACCGCATCCACTGTTGCTGGGGAGGCGAACTGAGCCGCACCCAGCCCCTCAATGAAGTATCCGCGCCGCACCAGGGCACGTTCCTCGGCAGCCGCATAGACGCGGTACAAGGCCGCAAAGCCGCCGGGAACATCCTCAGAGGCGAGCGCGCCGCGGGTGAGCACACCGTACCTGTCTAAGAGAAGTTCCGCGCGTGCATAGGCGGTAACGGTGGCATCTGCCTCTTGCGAGGACTCGGTGCCTGGTGGCTGGGGAAGGCTAATATGGCTGAACCGCCCAGAATCCCGGGCCGAAACCTGCGGATCAGAAGAGCCGGAACGAGTGCCGCCCAAGCCGCTATACCTGCGCGGATAAGCACCCGAAGAAGTACGTGCCGCAGACAGTCGCGCGGCACCGCGCCTGCGCACCGGGCGCGCCAAGGGAGCGGCGGGCCGCACCGGATGCGCGCTCGACCCGCCCGCCAGCATGGCACGTACCGGGGCGAAAGTATCGTTCGTGACCAACCCAGCCCACACCAGGCGCCACAGTGCGGCAGACACCTCCGAAGCCTCCGGAAAATGCACAACCTCGCCCGAGGCGGCGCGAGAGGTCAAGATGTCGTTCACGCGCTCACGAAGCGGCATAAAGAACAGCCCGCCGCCAGAAAGCGCCTCAAAGACGGCGTGCTCCACCGAGCCCAGCTCATCCAAGGCCTGCGTGCGGGAAGAATCGGGCAGGGTCAGCTCGGCGGATTCGGTAAGATGCAGGCTCACCCAGCCGTCATTGCCGGAGATTTCGCCCTCACCGCGCCAAAGCACCTCTCCGCTGGCCAGCAGACCATCTAACAGCTGCGGCGAATAATCACGCACCCGAGCTGGCAAGACGAGGGTCTCCAGGGCAGAGGCGGGCACACGCACCCCGGCCAGCTGATCGATGACCGTCAGCAAGCCCTCGCGACCCTCTAATGCCTCGGTGGATGAACCTTTGCTCTCGACAAGAACCTGAACCGTGCGTTCGGGCTCGTAATACGCACCGTACTCGGTGGTTTCCGCGAGCCTGCGCGAAACCTTGACCGTCTGCGCACGCACTCCCTGCCAGGCGGGCAGGAACGCGCCATAAGCACGCTGCGGTACCGGCTCAATCTCGCGGCGCAGCGCCGCCAACGACCGGGCACGAAGCAGGCGAAGTACCTCGGCATCCACCCATTCCAGGCTTGCCGTGGGCGCGGGGGAGAGCGGTATCGTATCGGCTGCCTCCGCGCGAGATACACGCAGTTCCTCGGGCAGGTATTCGCCCGAGAACAGTCGATTTTGCGTCTCTAAAGCGCGTAAAACCGGCAGAATAGCACCCGAACCCGTCGGCGTGATGCGGCTGAAATGGGCGCTCGCCTCGGCTGCGGTAAAGGGGATGTGCGTGCGCGCATACCGCGAGATTAGGTCTTCGAGCGGCGCGGCGACTGGCATGAGGTACGCCTGAGCAATCCCGACCGGAAGCGGCAGCCCTAGCCCGTCGCGCAGCCGGGCGGCATCTTCCACGGCGGCATAGATCGGTTCCGTGCTACCCGCTATATTTGAGTGCGGATTGATAACGAATGCCCTGCGGGATGCGACCAGCTCTTCGGCAAGCGTGCGCGCCTCTTCGGCGGTGGCGTGCGGGGTAGTTTCAAGGTCTTCTTCCAGTAGACCCTCGGCGGTATTTTCGGCTGAATCCCCGGTTTCATGTGAAATATCAGCCTTTTTAGATCGACTTTCGCTGCCTTTTGGAGTGCTCCAAGAGACCTCGGGCACGGCCTCAACCCCGGACCCCTCATTCCCGCGCAGCCGTAGCGCCAGCTCCCTCGCCGTGAGCGGACCGAGTTGGCGCAGAAGATCCGCCACGCCCTCAACCCCGCGTGCCCGATACTTCGCCCCGGTGCGCTGAAGACGCTCCTGAACCTCAAGAATCACCTGTGGATCCAGCAGATCGCGCAGCTGAGCGGTACCCAGCAGCTCCGCCAAAAGCGCCGGATCCAGTGCCAAGGCGGCAGCGCGGCGTTCGGCGGCGGGCGCATCCGTATCGTAAATATGTTCCGCCACGTACTCGAAAAGCATGGTGCGGGCAAAAGGCGAAGGCCCCTCGGTCTGCACCTGCGACAGGCTGATGCGCCGCGCGGCAATATCCCGATGCAGCTGAAGAAGCGCAGGAACATCATATACATCCTGCAAGCATTCGCGGGCGGTTTCCAGCAGGATTGGGAACTCGGGGTATTTGCGCGCAACATCCAACAGCTGCGCCGAACGCTGGCGCTGCTGCCATAGGGGAGTGCGCCTGCCCGGATCGCGGCGCGGCAGAAGCAGGGCACGGGCGGCGCTCTCTCGAAAACGAGATGCGAAAAGCGCCGATTCGCCCACACGATCCTTGACAATCTCCTCTAGTTCATCGGGCTCGAAGAGAAAAAGCTCAGCACCCGGCGGGGTATCTTCCACCGCGGGAATACGCAGCACAATACCGTCATCTGCCGCAAGTGCGCTGGCGTCGATACCGTACCGTTCCTGCACGCGGGTGCCCACCGCCACAGCCCAAGGTGCGTGCACCGGATACCCGTACGGCGAATGCAAAATAACACGCCAATCTCCCAGCTCATCGCGGCAGCGCTCCACCACAAACCGCTTATCTGTGGGGACCACGCCGGTAGCCTCGCGCTGCTCCCGAATATAAGCGAGCAGATTATCGCTCGCCCAAGAGTCCAGCCCTAACCGGGTCAGCTCGGCGCGTATCGCAGCCGTCGCTGAGGTGTCTTCGCTAGCGGACTCAGCACCCGCAGACTTCGCTAACTCGCGGGTAAACTGCCCCAACCGACGGCCCAGAGCCACCGGGCGGCCCACCCGCTCGCCATGCCAAAACGGCAGACGTGAAGGCTCACCGGGTGCGGGGCTCACGCGCACTGCATCGTGCGAAATGTCCTCGATGCGCCAACTGCTCGCGCCCAAGGCGATAACATCGCCCGCCCGCGATTCGTAGACCATCTCCTCGTCCAGCTCGCCCACCCGTTTAGGTGCTTTGGAATCCTCAGAACCGGCCAGGTAGACAGGAAAAAGCCCACGATCGGGAATCGTCCCGCCCGAAGTTACTGCAAGCCGCTGCGCACCGGGCCGCCCCTCAATTGTGCCGCTTGGCGCATCAGCGGTGGCGGTGCGATCCCAAATAATGCGCGGGCGAAGCTCCGCAAACTCATCGGAAGGGTACCTGCCCGCCAGCATCTCTAAAGTACTGTCAAAGAGCGCGCGCGAAAGGTTCGCGAAAGGGGCGGTGCGGCGCAGCGCCTCGTACCAGGCATCCACCCCGATAGGTCCCAGAGCGCAGGCGGCGACGGTCTGCTGGGCAAGCACATCCAGCGGGTTTGCGGGAACGGTAAGCGGTTCTAAAGACCCGGCGAGCATACCGGACAGAGCCACGGCAGAGCCCAACAAATCCCCGCGATGCTTCGGATAAAAAAGCCCGCGCGAAACCTCGCCCACGCGGTGCCCGGCACGACCCACCCGCTGTAGACCGGAAGCCACCGACGGCGGAGACGCCACCTGAATAACCTCATCCACATGCCCCATATCGATGCCGAGCTCCAGGGAACTTGTGGCGACCACACACCGCAGCGAACCATTCTTGAGGGATTCTTCGATAAGCGTGCGCTGATCCTTCGCCACCGAACCGTGATGCGCCCGCGCCAGCGGCGCAATGTCTGGTTCCTCACCAATGTCAGGCAGGGGCTCACCCGCGAGCTCGCGCCGTGAGAGCTCGCGGCGCACATGAATATCGTTGAGAGCCGCGGTAAGTTTTTCGGCGAGCCCACGCGAGTTCACGAACACGATTGTAGAACGATTATTCTCGATATCGTCCACGATGCGTTCCTGAACATAAGGCCAAATCGAGGCACGATACCCGGATGCGCGCTCGCCCTCACCGCCCGGCTTCCGTGCCCCTGCACTTGCTGCCGCGCTCGCAGTACCGTCTTGTTCGGCGGAGCTGTTCGGCAGTTCAAGAGATAATCCTTCTTCGCCGGGGAAGGTGCCGATAGCATCCGCAAGAGTATAGGATGGCGCATCATCAGCTGCCTGAACCGGCAACTCTAGTGCGTCCGGGGCTGAACCGGGCGAATCCTGTCCGCGTGGTGCCCGCTGCTCCCCGGGCGCATAGCTGCCCTGCCCGTAATCGTTTGCCCCGCCGAGTGCCGCCATATCCGGCACGGGTACCGAGAGCCGCAGATCCCAACGTTTGGGCACCTGCCGCGCCACGATTGTCACCGGGTGCACTCCGCCTAAAAATGTGGCGACGGCTTCGGGCGGGTTCACGGTTGCCGACAGTCCGATGCGCTGCACCGGCCGCTCCACCAGCTGATCGAGCCTCTCAAGGGACACAGCCAGATGCGCCCCGCGCTTGGTTCCCGCCAGGGCGTGTACCTCGTCTACAATCACAGTTGTCACACCGGTGAGTGTCGAACGTGCCGCAGAGGTCAGCATAAGGTAGAGCGATTCGGGGGTGGTTAGCAGAATATCGGGCGGGTTGCTGATCAGCTGCCGCCTCTCGCGCGCCGGGGTGTCACCGCTCCGAATACCCACGGTAATATCGGGTGGGGTTTGCCCGGATTCCTTCGCTGTATGCGCAATCCCCGCAAGCGGCGCGCGCAGGTTGCGCTCCACATCCGCCCCGAGAGCTTTCAGAGGTGAAACATACAGGATGCGCGTACCGCCCGCACGCTGCTTCATAGTCTTTTGTGTTTCCCGAGCGTCCCCGTTTTTCCGTGCCTGAGTCGATGTCGTGAGCTCGCGCTGGTCCGGTTCTGCGCTTTTGCCGCGGTAGAGCGCATCGAGTGCCCATAGGAAAGCGGCAAGGGTTTTGCCGGAGCCCGTGGGGGCGATAATAAGCGCGTTTTCGCCCTTGCTGATACTCTCCCAGGCGCCTTCCTGCGCGGCGGTCGGGGTGCCAAAAGCGTTGCGGAACCATTGCTGAGTGGCGGGTGAGAAAGGTTCTAGAGCGTCGGGCATGGTCCTATTATCCCGTATATGCCCCGGATTCTCCTTGAAAGTTTTCTCAGCGTGGCACATATTACAGGGGCAATTGTGCGCGAATACAAGACTTTTCCGTGTGATGGGGCCATAATAATTGAATATGTACATTACGTACATCATAAAATTTTACACGTAAAGTAATTTATTTCACTGAAAGGACACAGGTATGACCCGCTTGACCGAAGACCAGATCACCGCTCTCTTTCGCGAACCTCGCACCGTGAGCGCATTCACCGATCAGCCCGTCACCGACGAACAGCTAAAGAAGATCCAGGAGATCGCCTACCTGGGGCCCACGGCCTTCAATAGCCAGCCCCTGCGCATTACCTGGGTGAAGACTCTCGAAGCTCGCGAGCGCCTTGTCAAGCACATGATGGATGGGAATAAGGAGAAGACCCTCAAGGCTCCTGTAACCGCTGTGCTGGCTTTCGATAAGAACTGGCAGAAACGCTTTGGGGAATTCGCACCCCAGGCCGCTGCCTTTGAATCCTACTACGAGGCTGAAGAGGCACGTATTCCTGCGGGCGCGCTGAGCTCTGCACTTCAGGCTGGCTACTTCCTGACCGCCGTGCGCGCTCTTGGCCTGGATGCGGGCCCCATGAATGGCGCGGATTTCGATGGTATCGCCGCTGAATTCTTTGAAGGTACCGACCAGCAGCCCTTCCTCGTCGTAAACCTGGGTTATGGTGTGGCTCCCGAGTATCCGCGCGGTACCCGTTTTGAGTTTGATGACGTAACCCGCAGCATCTAAAAGCCGTGTTTCGCGCTCGCTGAGCCGCCGAGGTGCGCCTTCGGTCCCCAGCGAGAGTAAACCGCAGGAATCCGGTAGCTAGGTATATGTGTCCGGAGGCCTGCGAATATGTGGTGTACCGGTGGCTGCCGTATCTGATGATGCTGCAGCCACCGATTTTTGCTGGGCTTTGAGGGAATGGGGAACTGCCGTGGCGTGAATTCTGGGGGTAGCTTTATGGTGCGAACCGGTGCATGATGGAAAGAACGGCGCGGTAGCCTTGCGGGGGACGAATAGATTCACCATGTCGAGAGAACCTGACGTTATAGGAAAGGATATGAGAGATGACCCGTTTATCTGAGGACCAAATCACCGCTCTTTTCCGTGAGCCCCGAACTATGCGTAAATTTACCGATCAACCCGTCACTGATGATCAGCTTCGGGAGATTCAGGAGCTCACCTATCTGGGACCCACGGCCTTTAATAGTCAGCCTTTGCGTATCACATGGATCAAGAGCCCCGAGGCACGTGAGCGCCTTGTCAAGCACCTGATCGAGGCTAATCAAGAAAAGGCTCGTCAGGCACCTGTCAACGCCATACTCTCATACGATAAGGCGTGGATAGACCGTGCAGATGTGTTTAACCCCCGCGCGGCAGAGACTATCAGGAACTATTGCACGACCGAGGAAATTGTTACCTTTGCCGCTCAGCAGAGCGCCAACCTGCAGGCCGGTTACTTTATGACCGCTGTGCGCGCCCTTGGTCTAGACGCCGGTCCCTTATGGGCCGATTTTGAGGGGCTGTACGAAGAATTTTTTGCGGGAACCGACGAGCATCCCATCCTTGTGGTGAATCTAGGGTACGGTGTTCCTACCCAGTACCCGCGCGATACTCGGTTCGGATTCGACGAGGTGACCCGCAGCCTCTAGCGGCTCGTGCATCTGCACCAGGATGCACCGCCTACCGGTTTTGTGACGAAGTTTGACGGAATCTATCGGGAAAACCCCTGTGGCTATGCGTTGAAGCTGAGGCGGGTGCACTATAGAAAAGGGGAGTGGTGCGTAACGTGCCTCTTGCTCCATATGCCGCATACTCGCCGAAAGGGAAAGAACGTGAGCTCACGCAGTGCTGCCGACCGGGGCATCGAACCGGAACCCTATCTCGCGAATCCGAGCCGCCAGTCACGCCTGTCCCGTGAACAGCGTGAGGCGCTATATGAACTGCCCCGCACCTCGTATCAGTTCAGCGATGATCCGGTGACTGAAGAGCAGCTTCATGAGATTTATCGGCTTACCGCGCTCGGGCCTACCGCCTACAACAATCAGCCTTTGCGCATTACGTGGGTGCGGTCGAAGAGTGCGAAAGAACGCCTTTTGGGATATCTTCACGAAAGTAATCGCGATGCTGCCGCCAGCGCGCCCGTGAATGCGGTTCTAGGGTACGACAAGAATTGGCAGAAACGGTTCGCCGAGTTCGCTCCGCACGCCGTGGCAGCGCAGGAGTTCTTCGAGGCTGAAGAAGAACGCATTCCGCTGGGCAGGCTAAACGCACAGGTACAGGCGGGGTACTTTATTACCGTGGTGCGTGCGCTAGGTTTAGATGCCGGGCCTATCACCGGCGTAGATTTTGAGGCTCTTGCCGCCGACCCCGTTCTGCTCGGCGGTGCAGATCAACAGCCTTTCCTCGTGGTGAATCTCGGCTATGGTTTGGGCCCCTATCGGGCACGCGGGCTGCGCTTTGACTTTGAGGATGTCACGCGCACTGTTTAATTTCCGTGCTTCGCGTCCCGCCACGAGATTTTCCTGCGCTTACGGCAGCCCTGAAACGTGGCGGCGTATACCACGTGCGAGCGAGTTCCTAGCGTTTTCCTTTCATCTGGTGGTCTATCTCATAGATAGGTAAGAAATATTTCCGTATCAGGGTGATGAGGTGGAAAACTTAGGTAAACCTCGTGTATAAATAAAGCATTGTGTAGATGCTGAAGAGGCGGTTCCCGGATGAGGAACCGCCTCTTGCTGTTATCGCTTCTTCTCGAAACGAATTATTCGTGTGCTGATCGGTTACGAACCGAACTGTCCCACGGACAGCTGCTGAACCTTGCCGGTGCACGCCTCAGAAGAAGCAGAGACCGTCGTCCAGTTGCCGTCACCGGGAACCTGAACTAAGAATCCGTGTGCCATCGTCGGTGAACAGTTCTTACCCAGCGGACCAGCGTTGACCGAGGTCACTGGGGCGTTTGTAGATTCACCTGTGTGCAGAAGCGTGCCGGTGGGGTTCGTCGAACCTGCCGCCGGGCGTGCTGGTGAGCCAATCTGACTGAAATTAGAATCTGCATAGACAACCGTCGGGTTACCCTTGAGCACACAGGGCTCCTCAGAAACGTTCGTGAACGTCAGAATGAATTTCCGGGCTCCGGGGGTGCCCTTATCTTCGGAAACAGAAACCGAAAGATCGGTGATCTGGCAGGCTGACGCTAGGAGTGAACCTGAAGAACCGGTTGCTGAACGCCCTGGCTGTTTAGCTTCTGGGCTGGACGATTCTTCAGTGCCGTTATCTCCATCGTTATTCGATGAAGAGCCATCCGCATCTTTGCTTTCCTCGCCGGATGAACTCTTTTTATCGTGAGAATCCTTAGAATTGGAGTCTTTTTTCTTAGCCCCATCCTCGGAATGTTCATCGTTTGAGTGAGAGTCGTTATTATCTGTGGGGTTATCCTCAGGGCTTTGAGAACTATCCCCGCCCGCAGTACTGATAGAACCGGGGGACACAGAATGCGCCGGGTCGGAAGCACGGGTAATTTTACCCTGAGCAACGCTGGCGGATGCGCTCGGTGAAGCGTCAGTCTGCGCAGAATGATCGGCATCGGAAACGCCGCAACCTGCCAGCGTAAGGGCGCAAAGAAGTGCGGTTGCGGAGTAGAGTATCTTAGCCGAACTCGTCATATTACATCGCCGCCTGCAATTGTATAGAGGCGCCATCCATGCCGGGTGCGTATTCCACCTGGCAGCAGAGGCGCGAGTATTCGTTAGCTACGTCGTCTACCATGTCGAGGAGATCCTCCTCAGCGTCGGTACGATCGCCTGAAGCCGCGTAGTGTTCTGGATCAATAAAGGTATGGCACGTGGCACAGGATGCGTTGCCACCGCATGTTGCGAGCACGGGGAACCCGTTCGCCTGTACAGCTTCTAATAGAGTCTGGTGATCCTCCCATTCGATCTCTCGGCTGTCACCGTCTTCTCCGGTTACATTGATCTTCACGCTCACGCGCGTGTCCTCCTCACATTGTGTAGATGCACCTCTATTGTAAACTCAGAGCTTACCCCGTAAAACTTTGCGACGGGGGTATGACAGAGGCGTACCCGCGAGAAGAGTACCAAGGTTAACCCTATGATGCAGTGGTGCCGTGCACAGCGCATCCGTGACCCGTGCGCCCTAGGGAACGAGTCGAAAATGGTGAATGAGAGTGCCTTTGTTCTGGAGGTTATTCCTCGAAATCTTCCTCTGTTTCCAGGGCATGCACGATACCGCGGCAGGTATCTTTGGGATTGGCGTATCGCAGGTCCACACCAAAAATCTCGCGGATCTGACGGGCCGAATTTAGATGCCAACGTTGGCTGTCGGAGGGGGTCACAGATGTGGTAGCTTTCATACCCGGCGCCAATTTTTCGTGACGAATATCGTAGTGCTTGCCACCCATCGTAATCGTAAAACCGTGACTTTCCAGAAGATTCTTAAAAGCGTGAATATCGTGGGGAATCTTAACGCCACGCTGCGACTTGGTGCCGCGCATCCTGGGCTGCGATTCGAAGGGGTTGCGTGTTTTCACCACACCCTTGCGCACGCTGACAATCTTATGGTTGGTGTTTGAGAACTCTACCGAATAGCCGTGCAGGGAGTATACGGTACGGTTTGTACCCGGAATTGGGCGGCGATCATTCGCCTCTTCGAGGATGCGCTCCACAAGTTCTGCTGTGAGTCCCAGGGCGCTCAGCTGTTTCTCGGCATCAGGGGTGAGCTCGTAGTGTCCGCTGGGGGCGGTGAGTGTAGAGCCATCAAAAGGATGTACCGAGATAACCTCGGAGGTATTCGCGTTCAGAACGGCGGTGTACCCGAGGCGCCGGTTTGAATAATGCTGAACCTCACGTCCGAAACGGTTTTCCTGGGCAGATTCGTCGCGGCGTTCGCTGTCTGGGGCCGTAATGAGCTCAAGGACGAGCGCGTACCCCAGGTTGTTGCGCATCATATGATCGATGACACCCGGCAGTACCGGGTAGATGCGGTCGCCCGGCGGAACATCGCCATAGAAATCATTCTCAATCTGTTCGGCAATGCGTTGGTTCTCGTGCGGAACCTCAAGCAGGGGAATAAGCTGCTGACCTGAGGGTTTAATCGTGGGCTTGACCGCCGCAGGCTTGGGGGCGTTGCGATAGGCGGTCACCAGCGCCTCGTTTTGGGCAATAAATTCTGAGGCAAGAAGCGGCATGATGGTGAAATAAAGCTCCGCAGCCTCCGGGGAGATTTTGCGCCGCGCATCCAGCAGGCTTTCACCCTCTGGGTTCTGTATAGTCCAGGTGCTGCCCTCTTGCTCGGTGTATTCGTATCGCGCTAGGTGGGAGAGCTCCTGCAGACGGGCATAAAGCTCGACGGGAATGTCTATTTTCTTGTTCATAAGGTGCTTTCCTCCTAACCCCTATGAGGCTGTGGCGTTTGATTCTAGAGAATTTTCCGGGGTATCTTCAGCACCGTTGGCGTCGGTATCTGTGACGGATTGTCGAATACTCATGACGATGCGGTTATCGGGCGATATCGTAACCTGTATACCGCTTCCGTGATATTCGCGCGTCCAATCGAGGTTTACCCTTACCTTTTCGGGGGAGCTGATGGCGGAGACCATCGCATCGAAGGCTTCGCCGCCGTGGGTTTTAAGATAATTCTGCGCGCCGGAGGTGAAATCGCAGGCGGTAATATCGGGGACGCCAAGAAGCTCGCGAGCGGCTTCGGGGCTGTATTCTGTGCCGCTTCGTCCATCAAAATCATCAAACTCGTCAAGAGCGGTGATAACGGTCATAGACGCTGTATTGACATCGACTCGGTAATCGTTGTGGCGGAACCGAATAATCCAACCGTTAATGCGTTCGGCGCGACCCAGTGTGATAACTTCGCGGATAGTCACCAGATCGATATTGTCTTTTTTGAAGGTGTCCAACCGTCCCGGATCTACACGATAGTTGGCGGTGCGTTCGGCCTTGGTGATGGGATCATTCAAAGAAGGCAGCGCGGTCTTCTGCGTGTGTCCGTATACCTGGGCGGGATGCTGCGCACCGGATGCTGAAGTCTGTGAACCCGCTGGCTTTGGCGTTTGTGAAGAAGCCGTCTCGGGCTGCGGGGTTGTATTTTCCGCTGAGGACTGCGCTGCTTGGTTCGTGCGCAGCTGCTGCAGATATTCTTCAATGCGCGGAGGAGTATAGGTGAGTGTACTCTTCTTCTTGAACATCGCGGGAGAAGGCATACGGGCGATACCGGGCGTGGGGACTTGCGGCTGTTCATGAGAAGGTACCGGCTGGGCCTGCCCTAGGGGAGTGGGCACCGTAGGAACGGGTATGGGGCCAGTCTGGGTCGTATCTGCGTTATCATCACTCGCAGGTGCCTCCATCATGTCGGCGGGAGTATCCACCGCGGCGCTAATCGTGGTTTCGGGAACTAGCGGCAGAGAACCGGTGACAACCTCGTCGGCCTGAGCTGCACTAACTTCTTCACTAACTTCTTCGTGCTCTTGAGTTGAGAAAGAAACAATATCGTCGGCGTTTTCAATACGGTGTCGAAAATTCTTATACAGTATCTCGGATGCGGCGCTGAACAGCTTCTCGACGGATGCAGATTCGGCGGGTGCACAAGGACACAGAAGCTCGGTCTGATCTTCGCTATAGACTGCCCAGTGGGCGCATCGGTGATTTGCCGGATAGTATGTAATATCTTTTAGCTGAGCAATATCTATGAGGGAACCCACTAGGGATTGCGGTATCGTGAGCTGAACCATGATGTTGACGCTCCTTCGCTGTTGAAATACTTTCCCTGGAAAATTGGGGTGTATCCAGATTACCGGTATTTTTGAAGCCTGTCTTGGGATGACGGTGTTTTTAATCCCCTAGCAGATAAAAGCGGTGTTAGAGCTGGTGGCACACCGGAAACTGAGGGGCAGGCCAAGTATTTACGCGATGCGTCTGGTTGCACTGATCGTATGGATAGCCGAAATTTCATAGGCTGGTTTTGCGTTGAGACCCCCGATAGTCACCGCTTCTGAAGGCATGGGTATAGTGCCTGAGGTGAAGCTGTTTGTAGATGTGAATGCCTGCATGTTGTGACTCAGAAGGATCGGATCGTGGTTCTCTATACTCGTCAATTATACGCTATTCAATAGTTGTTTTAGGGTATAGAAACGGCGAAATCCCCGGCGATTACTCGCCGAGGACTTTCAAACTGCCACGTCTGCAGGCTTTGATAGACAGCAAAAAAGCCCTTCCTTGACAGGAAAGGCTTCGTTCGTACGCCTGAAGGGATTCGAACCCCCAACCTTCTGATCCGTAGTCAGACGCTCTATCCGTTGAGCTACAGGCGCATGCTCCTCGCGACCGGGCTTATAACTACCCGTCGCAGCAACAAACAATACTATACGGGCACCCTTGATAGCGCGCAAGTCGAAAAAGAGTGTTAGTTCTAACAAAAACCCTCAACTATTACTCGCAAAGTTCCTAAAAATGGCATAAAAACCGCGTAATTTCAATGTTTTTGCGGGGTGGGAAAATTTTTCAAAAAATTTTGGAATTCGTGGGAACGCTCGGGATTATTCGGTGAAGCTGCGCCGCATCCACAGGCAAACCAACTTAAGGACAAGAGCGCTGCAGTGGGTCAAATATAAAATACTCGACTCATCAGCTAAATGCGCTATTCTAGATGAACACGAGGATGTGGAAAATTCCACGGGCGTGTATTTTAAGGAAGCTACACGCCCTCGTTAGTTTAAAACATCCTCACAACACACTGCCTGCCGTGCCAGTGAGGTGCCCGGCAATTCTCAAGACTCAAAGGGGAAATAGGTCAATGACTGACATCTCAACCGGTACTCTTTCTGCAGAACTTGAAAAGAGCCTGCAGAACGCTCCCACAACCCACCCCGAGCTCTTAGCCTGGGTGCGCGATGTTGCAGCACTCACCGAGCCCGACCGTATCTACTGGGTTGATGGTTCCGAAGAGGAGTACAACCGACTCGCCCAAGAACTGGTCGATGCAGGTACCTTCGTACGGCTAAGCGATCATGAGTTCCCCAACTCGTATGCAGCGTTCTCTGACCCCGACGACGTGGCACGTGTGGAAGAGCGCACCTTTATCTGCTCACAGACCGAAGAAGGCGCTGGTCCTACCAACAACTGGCGTGACCCCGTGGAGATGAAGCAGACGCTCACCGGTCTTTTCAAAGGTTCGATGCGCGGGCGCACCATGTACATCATTCCTTTCGTCATGGGCTCTTTGAAAGCAAAGAACCCCAAGATGGCGGTCGAAATTACCGACTCCGCCTATGTGGTGTGCTCAATGCGCATTATGGCAACTATCGGCAAGGATGTGCTCGCGAAACTGGACGAAACTCAGGGCTTCTTCGTGAAGGCGCTTCACTCCGTAGGCGCTCCGCTTGAGCCCGGGCAGGCAGACGTGTCCTGGCCCTGCAACCCCGAGAAGTACATTGTGCAGTTCCCCGAGACCCGCGAAATCTGGTCCTTCGGGTCGGGTTATGGCGGCAATGCACTGCTGGGCAAGAAATGTTATGCACTGCGTATCGCCTCGGTTATCGGTCATGATGAGGGCTGGATGGCTGAGCACATGCTCATCCTCAAGGTCACCAACCCTGAGGGCGTTACCCGCTACATCTCCGCTGCGTTCCCCTCTGCCTGCGGTAAAACCAACTTCGCGATGATGGACCCCACCATCGACGGCTGGAAAGCCGAAATGGTCGGCGACGATATCGCGTGGATCGAATTTGACGAGAATCACCAGGCTCGCGTCGTTAACCCCGAGGCGGGGCTTTTCGGCGTGGCGCCCGGCACCGGTTACTCCACTAATCCCAACGCCATGAAGGCAATCTCTAAGGGCAATACTATCTTTACCAACGTGGCGCTCACCGATGACGGCTCCGTATGGTGGGAAGGTAAGACCGACGAGGCACCCGCGCACCTGACCGACTGGACCGGCAAGGACTGGACTCCTGAATCGGGGCGTCCCGCAGCGCACCCCAACTCGCGTTTCTGCACCCCCGCATCCCAGGTGGATATGCTCGCCCCCGAGTACTACGACCCCGAGGGTGTGCCGCTGAGCGCCATCGTGCTGGGCGGTCGCCGCAAGACTACCGTGCCGTTGGTCTCCGAATCCGATAGCTGGGAACAAGGTGTCTTCCGCGCGGTCACCCTCTCCTCTGAGACCACAGCAGCTGCAAAGGGCGCCGTCGGCGTGGTTCGCCGCGATCCCATGGCAATGCTTCCCTTCATCGGGTACAACGCGGGCGACTACTTCCAGCACTGGATCGACCTGGGTAAGAAGCACGGTGCCGAGAACATGCCGAAGGTCTACTACGTGAACTGGTTCCGCCGCACCCCCGACGGTGGCTTCGCATGGCCCGGCTTTGGTGAAAACTCCCGCGTGGTCAAGTGGATCTTCGACCGCCTCGACGGCAAGGGCGGCGGCACGCAGACTTTCCTGGGCACCGTACCCACGAAGGAAGATCTCGACCTAACCGGTCTGAGCATCAGCGATGAAGAACTTAACGCAGCACTCGCCGTTTCAAAGGACGAGTGGGTGGCCGAGTTGCCCGGCATTGACGAATGGTTAGCGAAGTTCGGCGATAAGCTCCCCGCAGAGGTCAAAGCTGAGCGTGACGCCTTGGCAAAGTCTCTTGAAGACTAAGGAACATTCGGCAATATGACACCATGGTGGGGTGGGATGCGCTGACAATGCGTATCCCACCCCACCGTTTGTGAAAGCCTGCTCTTACATTGTTGCAAAATACATCCCACCGATCGGGTGTGCAGCGCGTACAGCATGATATGGCATACTCGGGTGTGTGGGATGGTGCACAGTTTATGCAGAAAAGGTGTAAATATCCACCAATGCCTTAAAATATTGCTATACAGACTCCGCATTTTGTGTGCAGTAAAGCCATACCTAATTTTCGTGCGGGTGGTGCGAAGACTAGAATTTTCCGGTAGAACGGACAAACCCTATATTATTAGCCCTCAATAAACTGTTGAAAGGAGATACGAAGCATGCGCCTGACGGCTTTTTCAGACGTATCACTACGTATTATGATGCTTCTTTCTTCCTTGCAGGAAGGGGAAAAACTCTCGACCCAGAAGATCTCGGAGGGAGTCGGAACCCCTTATAATCACGTCGCAAAATCTGTGGCGTTCCTCGTCAATCAAGGGCTGCTTGAATCTACCCGTGGGCGATCCGGCGGCGTCCTGCTATCGGAGACGGGGCGCAAAGCGACCGTGGGGCAGGTACTTCGTAGTACCGAGGGCGATATTCCTATGATCGAATGCGAAGACGAAAACGGCAACTGCCCCCTAGATAGTTTTTGTCGTCTGCGAACGGTTTTAGCCCGCGCCCGTGAAGCTTTCTACGCTTCTGTTGACGACGTTGTTATCTCTGAACTTCCCGCTGGGGCGCGGCCTGCTGGACCCGTTTTTGTGGAACTGGGGTTGGGGCCGCTCGTGCACGAGCCTACGGAGCGAGAGCTGCCGCCCGTACCTCCCCGGACTGTCGTAGCGTTGCGGTAAAGACAAAGTCTCTGGGCGGCAAATTGTTTGTTGCTCAGAGAGTAGATGCACTGTGCGAGAGAAAGTACGCGGATAAACCGTGAAAGCGTGGAGTTTTCTCTTTTGATAGCTTGCCTCTGTCAAGGGTTGGCACCGTAAGAATATACATTGACCGTATGTGTCCGGTGTCCGCTTAAGAAGGCAGATATGTAACCTGAGACCGCCTCCGTAAGAGGGATAGGTGACTGGTGCACCGGTTTATGCGTTATAGAACGATACTTCTGTTCACCCTGCGTGAAACCTAGTGCCAGGGTGCAAAATTATTTTTATTCACATCACGGTATATCACGGCGAAAATATTCACGTAAACGCTACTATACAAAAGTTACCGCCTGTCACAAGGCTATTCTCAATATTTCAAGCCGCAAGAAAACATCGTCTTAGCGAACAGTAAATGGTGATAGTGTAAAAAGGTTTACAGACAAAGTATCGCTAAAGTCCAAGGAAGAAAGGCGCATACCCCTCATGCTTTCCGAAAAATCACGCCCGGTTATCGAGGCGACCCTGCCGATTGTCGCAGAGCGTATCGGGCACATTACACCAGACTTCTACGAGCGTATGTTCGCCGCCCGTCCCGACCTGATGGATGGTCTCTTTTCTCGGTCGTCTCAGCTCGAAGGCACCCAACCGAAGGCGCTTGCTGGGTCCATCGCGGTCTTCGCTTCCTACATTATGGAGCACCCCGATTCCTACCCTGATGAGGTGCTTTCCCGTGTGGCGCATAAGCACGCATCCTTAGGGCTTCAAGAGAATGAATACCCAACTGTCTACAAGTATCTTTTTGAGGCGATTGCCGCAGATCTGGGCGAAGCCGCAACTGAAGAGGTTGTGGACGCCTGGAGCGAAGTGTACTGGCTCATGGCGAACGCCCTGATCAAGATCGAAAAGGGACTCTATGCATCCCAGGCAAATAATGTTACCCACGCGCCCTTCAAAGTTGTTGATCGCCAAGAAACCGGCGATAACGTGGTCGTGCTGACCTTTGAACCTGCCGATAACACCCCTATGACTGAGGCGAAAGCAGGCCAGTACATTTCCATTATTACGAAGGCACGTGATGGTCTGCGCCAGCCCCGCCAATACACCCTGCTTCCGTCCGATAAAAACCAGCGTCGTATCGGAGTGAAGCTCGATCCGAACGGCGAAATGACTTCGATCATTCACGGGCTCAAGATTGGCGATGTCGTCGAGATTTCCAACCCTTATGGTGACCTCACCTTGGAGGGCTTCGGCTCTGCGGATGCGCCCCTCTACCTTTTCTCAGCGGGTATCGGCGTAACCCCTATGATTAGCTTCCTCAATGAGCTGATTGAGTCCGGTTCTCAACGTCAGGTAACCGTGGTTCACGCTGACCGTCGCCTTGATACATGGCCGCTGCGTGAGGAAATGACCGAGCTGATCGAAAAACTTCCTCACGGCAAGCTCATCTCGTTCATAGAAGACGAAGAAACTGGCGATTACCGTGGCCGTGTGGACATCGCAAAGCTGGGCATACCTGCGGAGGCGAACGTATACCTGTGCGGTCCGCTGCCGTTCATGAAGGGCGTGCGTTCCGCTCTCGTGGATGCAGGTGTACCGGCGCAGAATATCAATTACGAGATCTTTGGTCCGGACCAGTGGATGCTGCGCTCATAAAGGCTATTTTGGCGTGTAAAAGTTTGGATACGGAATAGGGAACGCGCCAGGGCTGTAAGGCGATTGTATAACCCAGCGCCAATGCATAGCAGAAGGGCGGATACCGATAATAATCGGCATCCGCCCAAAATAATGTGAGCTCAAAGAACTACTGGCGCACCAGAGCCAGAATCTCGTCGCGCACGCGCTCCATCGTGGGGATATCCGGTGCTTCAAGGTTCAGACGCAGGAACGGCTCAGTATTGGAAGGCCGCAGATTTGCCCACCAGCCTTCTTCGGTGTTGGTGAAGGTGGTACCGTCGGAGTCTTCGACCTTGACAGGCGCGCCAGCGTAGTGCGCGCGTACACGGTCTACCGCGGCTGCCTTGTCCTCAATCTCGGAGTTGATCTCACCGGACGCGACATAGGGGGAGTAGCTGGCGCTGATCTCGGAGAGCGCCTGGTTACCGCCGCCGAGGGCCGCGAGCACGTGCATCGCGGCGAGCATACCGGTGTCTGCGTTGAAGAAGTCCTTGAAATAGTAGTGCGCGGAGTGCTCACCGCCGAAAATACCGGATTCTTCAGCCATGACTGCCTTGATGAAGGAGTGACCCACACGGGTTTTCACAGCGCGCCCACCGAGCTTTTCGACGAGCTCGGGTACGGCCTTGGACGTGATGAGGTTATAAATAATAACCGGCTGCTCATTGCCTTCCGCCTTAGCACGCGCGATTTCACGTTCTGCCACGAGCGCGGTAATGGCGGAGGGGGTGACCGCGTTACCCTTCTCATCAATCACGAAGCAGCGGTCGGCATCGCCGTCAAAGGCAAGGCCGATGTCTGCGCCGTGCTCAACAACTGCTTTCTGCAGATCGACAAGGTTAGCGGGTTCAAGCGGGTTAGCCGGGTGGTTCGGGAAAGTGCCGTCAAGCTCAAAGTAGAGGGGCACGATCTCAAGTGGAAGCGCGGGCAGAAGAGCATCCCCCAAGACGGCGGGTGTGGTCTTACCGCCCATGCCGTTACCTGCATCCACAACAACCTTGAGGGGGCGAATATTGGAGAGGTCCACGAGCTTACGCAAGTACTCGGCGTAGGCTTTGAGAACGTCCTTTTCAGTGACGACGCCGGGATTCTCAACGGTAGGGATAGAGCCTTCGTCAAGGTACTTCTGAGCAAGATCACGAATATCGAAAAGACCGGTTTCGGAGGATACAGGAACCGCCCCGGCCTTAGCCATTTTCATGCCATTGTATTCGGCGGGGTTGTGGCTTGCGGTGAAAGTAACGCCTGCCGCATTCTCAATACCGCATGCAAAGTAGAGCACGTCGGTTGAAATGAGACCGATTTTTTGGACATTTGCGCCGCGTGCGGTGGCACCTTCAGCGAATGCATCCATGAATTCGGGGGAGGAGGGGCGCATGTCACCGCCCACCAAAACGGTCTGACCAGCCAGACCGAGCACATCAACAAAAGCGGCACCGGTTGCACGCACAGTTTCGTGGGTAATAGTTTCGCCGACGATACCGCGAACGTCGTACGCCTTAAATGAGTCTTTGAGGTTAATAGTAGTCACTCGTTTATTTTAGCGGGTATATCTTCGAAATGTACCTCTATAATTGGTGGGAGTATCCAGAGAATTCCCTGAATTTTATGGGTTTTATATCACGTATGCCGTAGTTTTGGTGATGTTGCGTGTAAAAGTTCCTAGAAAGGCCAAGGCGACATGGGCGAAATTTTTCCGTTGAAGAATAAGATTCAGAATTATGCGTGGGGTTCGCACGAAGTTCTGGGTCGCATGCGCGGTGTGCCCGTACCCACAGAAAAGCCGGAGGCTGAGGTTTGGGTGGGGGCGCATCCTGCGGCTCCGTCTGAGGCCATGGTCGGTGGGTCTGTGTCGCCGTTGAACGAGCTGGTGGCGGCGCATCCGGACCGTTTTTTGCGCCCTGACCGCGCGAGCGACTGGTTTCCGTTCCTGTTTAAGATTTTGGCTATTGATGCTCCTCTGTCGATTCAGGTTCACCCTACGCCGCAGCAGGCCGTCGCCGGGTTCGAGGATGAGCAGGCGCGCGGGATTCCGGCTGATGCGCCGCATCGTAACTATAAAGACCGGTACTCTAAACCTGAGAACGTAATTGCCTTAACCCCCATGAAGGTACTGACGGGCGTGCGCCCGCAGGGCGAGCTGCGGGAGCTGGCTGAAGCTTTTGGCGCCGATTGGCTGAGTTCTCGTGTACAGCTGAGCCCAAAACAATTGCTGACCGAGATTATTCGTCTTCCGCAGGATGCCGCTGACCGCGCCATAGCGGGTTTGGTAACTGCGGCGCAAAAGCTGATGACACAGGATGGTGTCTCTGCAACGGTATCGGATGCAGCCGACCTGGTGAACCTGGTGGCGCAGAAGTATCCGGGTGATAAGGGGCTACTCGTCGCGTTTGTGATGAACCTGATGAATCTTGCGCCGGGGGACTCTGCTTTTACTCCGGATAGTCAGGTGCATGCATATGTTTCTGGTACGGCGATTGAGCTCATGAATCCCTCGGATAATGTGCTGCGCGCAGGTCTTACCCCAAAGCATATTGATACGGAAGAACTTATTAAGGTGCTCGGAGAGCATCAGGATGTGCCGGTAGTACAGCGCCCGGCGGCGAACGGATCGGGCGTGGAACAATACGCCATGTGGGATGAACGCATGAGTGTGCAGCATATACGGGTGCTCGCTGACAACCCGGTTGGATACACCTTTGAAGGCACCTCTGCCGCGCTGGTGGTGGACGGTTCGGTCACAATTTCTGTGGGCGAGCAGAACATAACGCTGCGCGGCACCGAGTCGGTACTGCACGCTGGGGATGCCACCTCCGTCACCATCACGGGGGAAGGCGAACTGTATATCGCCCGGTATGTGTAGCGTGTTTATTGTGTGGGGAATATTGAGAGCAAGTTTGTGAGTATTTACTATAAGACTTGTATCTTAAGAAAGGAGTAGCGCTATGCGGCCTTCGTTAGCTTTTGAAACACATCGGCGTGCTATACGCGAGATTGTGAAAAAATATCCTACAGTAAATCCCCGTGTTTTTGGCTCTGTTCTACATGGTACCGATCATGAGGAGAGCGATCTTGATGTCCTCGTGGATGCTCTGCCTGGAGCTACTCTTCTAGATCTCGGAGATCTGGAAGCAGATTTGGTGCAGGCGCTTGGAACCCGAGTAGAAGTTCTCACTCCCCAAGATTTGCCCCATAAATTCCGTGAACGCGTACTTGCTGAGGCTCAGCCGGTGTAATGATGAGCAAAAATCGTCTTTCTGATTACATAGAGCACATACAACAGGCAGCCGGTGATGCATATTCTTTTACGGAAAATATGACTCATCAAGATTTTTTAAAAGATAAAAAGACTCAACAGGCAGTTATCCTAAATCTTATTATTATCGGCGAAGCTGCAACAAAAATCATGGATAATTACGAAGACTATACTCGTACGACTCCTGAGGTCCCGTGGCGCAGCATGCGAAATATGAGGAACCGGTTGGCTCATGGGTACTTTGATATAAACCTCGATATCGTGTGGGATACTGTAAAAAATTGGTTACCTTCTCTGCTGGAACAAGAGTTTTAGCTTCATAGAACTAAAATATTAAGAATATAATTTTTAGATATATTCTTTTGTGCCTCGGTGCACCTTCAGATGTAACATATAAATATTTCAGAGATACAGGAATGGAATATCCGGCAAAACCCTGACATAAATTACCCAACCACAACCTCCGACGACGAAAGACAGCACCGATGGCACGTAAAATCTTCCTCTTAGCCGGTGCGGCGGGTTCCGGTAAGAGCACCTGGATCGCCGCGCATCCCGAACTTGCAGACCTGACGCATTCTTGGGATGCCGAGCGCCGCAAATGCGGATACATCACCTACACGCTCGATAATCAGCCCGCACTAGCCCTATCGCAAAACACCAGCGCCGAGTCGAAGGCTATCCGCCGGGTGAATGACTGTGTGGAAGAGAATATGCGGCACGGCAACACCGTATTTATCGACAATATGAACGTGCTGCTGCGTAACATGAAAACTTTCCTCGAATTTGCGCGCAAATACTGTTACACCGCATACCTCGTCGATTTTCAAGGCGAACTCACCCTCGACGAGCTGTATACGCGCAACAGAACCCGCGAATACACCAAGCGCGTACCCGAAGAGGTTATTGAGACCGCCTACAACAACCACCGTGAGCTGCGCGAGAACTGGCGCAGCACCCTCAAAAACTACCGGGATGTGGTCGCCGGGTACATCGCCCCCGACCAGGTTTTCGCCGAGCTCTTTACCCCGGTGCGTGCGCTCGATAACTACCATAAAGTAGTCGTGGTCGGCGATATTCAGGGCATGGGTGGTGAACTCGAAAAGCTTATCAGCGCCCTCTCACCCGAAACCGGGCTGAGCGATGAAAACATCTGCTGGATATTCGCCGGTGACCTCTTCGATCGCGGGCAAAACCCCGAAAAAGTCTTTGACATCCTTGAACCTGCCCTTGGTACCTTGCCTAATGTGCACCTGGTGATGGGCAACCACGAACGCTCCATCATGCACACTATTAGGGGCGTGCGCCGCTACCGTGACGCCCGCGAAACCCTGGATGCGCTCGCCGCCCACGGCGTGTACAACAGCCGAGTGATCGCCATGCTCAACACTGCCGTGAATATGATGCCCTTTACTCTTGGGCAGGAGCGTTATTTCGTGACCCACGCCGGGGTTGCACCGCAGCTCTTCGCGGATTCCCATCGCACGCTGGAAGGGGTGGGAGAGGGGTACCTCACGGGGCTGTATGCAGATGAAACGTTCTATTTGGGTTCTAATCCGTACTCGCAGGCGCGGGCGGGTAAAACCCAGTACGCAGGCTACGAAGACACGCTCAACGACCTAAGCCGGGCCGCCGGTATCACCCAAATTTACGGTCACCGCCCGGCGGCACTCGGTTCGGAAGGATACAGTAATCTCATTCCGTTAGAAAGCAGCGTTGAATTTACCGGCGGCGAGCTGAGTGCCGTGGTGTTCAGCCGCGAGGACAGCGCAACCGGTGCACCCGAAAAAGCCGTGTGGAAGCGCGAAATCGTGAAAATTCCATCGAGCTCCCTCGTCCCCGACCCTTACGCCTCGGGGAGTAGAGCGGTGGGCGCCTCGAAAAATACCGCAGACGGTGCCACAGAACCTCTCAACGACGGGCATCGCCTGCTAGAGGAGATGCGCGCCAACCCCAACGTGAACGTGCGCGCCACCGAACCTGCAGGCGTGCTCGCGTGCAACTTCACGCGTAAAGCCTTCTACAAAGGCGCCTGGGATAAGACCACCGCCAAAGCGCGCGGACTCTTTATCCACGCCGAAACCGGCAAAATTGTGGGGCGCGGGTACGAAAAATTCTTCAATATGGACGAGCCCGGGCATGAAAGCGAGGCACACGTTCGCAAACGCCTCGCCTACCCGGCCATTGCACGCGCCAAAGAAAACGGATATCTAGCGATTATCACGGTCTTCGAAGGTATGCTCACCGTCTACAGCAAGAGTGGGGTAACCGCCTACAGCCGCCACGCCGAAAGCATCCTGCACGCGGTCCTCACCCAGGAAGAACGCGCCCGGCTCACTGAAGCGCTCACCCGCATGGATTCATCCCTAACCGTTGAGGTGGTCGATCCGTTCCGCGACCCGCACATCGTGCCCTACGAACACGTCACACTCTATCTGCTCGATATGATCGCAAACACCGCGCAGTTCAGAGTGAAACCGGCTCGCTTTGAAGACCTGTGGCTCTCCCCGAAAGCCTTCGCGCAGCCGCGCCCCACCGAAGACTACGGCTCCGTACGTATCTCTACGGTCGAAGAAATTCCCCTCAAAGACGACGCCGATTTCACCCGCCTGCTTCAGGATGCGCGTACAAGCGACGCTGAGGGCTGGGTTATCCGTGACTCTACGGGCTATATGGTTAAAATCAAGGCGCCCGGGTACTCCACCACGAAACGCGCCCGCGCAATTCCCGCACTGGTGGACTACCTGCGCGAGCCATCCGAACAGCGCAGGGGCACCCAGGCCGACCGTGAGAAGCTGGAACGCAACGCCGAACGCCTGGGGCTGAACCTCAGCGACTATATCGTCTCCACCATTAGCAGGCACCGCGCATGGGATTTACCGCGGTTGGCACCGCATCTGAAAGACCTGCTGCACGGCGTTAACACGCACGGACGGCTGGACTAGCCCACAAGCTGAGGTGGCGCCCGCGAGAACGTGAGCGCCGCCTCAAGCATGTTGCGCGGGTCTGCATAGCTATACGTGCGTTACAATTCCTAAACAAGCATTCGTGCCAGCAAACGTGCGAATACCGGGCTTACACGAGTAAAGGAATCACCGTGAAAATTATTCTGACCGTAACCGGAATCGATCACGAAGGCATTATCGCCGCCGTCACCACCAAGCTCACGGAACGCCATGTGAATGTGCTTGACGTTTCTCAAACCATTATGGGCGAGTACTTCACCATGATTATGCACTGCTCCTTTGACGACACCGAACAGAACCTCATCGACCTGCAGGAGTCTATGACAGCCGTCGAACACGCCCAAAAGGTGCAAATCCGTATTCAAGCGGAAACTATCTTCAAAGCGATGCACAGCATCTAAGGCGCGGGATAACCTTTATGATGAACGACCAAATACTCGAAACCATCCGCATGATCGAGGAAGAAAAACTCGATATCCGCACCGTTACCATGGGTATCTCGCTCCTGGACTGCGCCGACTCTGACGGCGATGTGGCACGCAGCAAAATCTACGACAAAATCACCTCTCGCGCTAAAAACCTGGTGAGCGTATGTGAAGGTATCGAAGTTGAGCTGGGCATACCGATTGTAAATAAGCGCATTGCCGTAACCCCAATTTCCGTGGTAGCGGCGGCCAGCGGAGAGAGCGAATATCTTGAGTATGCTCGCACACTCGACGCCGCAGCAAAAGCCGTGGGCGTGAACTTTATCGGCGGATTCAGCGCGCTGATCGACAAAGGTGCTACCCCCTCCGATAACGTGCTCATGGATTCTATTCCCGCTGCGCTCGCTGAGACTGATGTCGTGTGTTCGTCGGTGAATATTGGTTCGTCCCGCGCCGGTATTAACATGAGCGGCGTTAAACGCATGGGCGAAATCATTCGTGAAACCGCTGACCTCACCGCAGATACCAACGGCTTCGGGTGCGCCAAACTTGTGGTCTTCGCCAACGCCGTGAGCGACAACCCCTTCATGGCGGGCGCTTTCCACGGAGTACAGGAGGCGGACACCACTATTTCGGTGGGCGTTTCCGGCCCCGGTGTGGTGCAGCGTGCCCTACAGCAAGTGCGTGGCGAGCGTTTTGATGCGTGCGCCGAGGCTATCAAACGCGCCGCTTTCAAGATTACTCGCGTGGGTCAGCTGGTCGGTCATTTAGCCGCCGAACGCTTGGGCGTGTACTTCAATATTGTGGATCTTTCGCTGGCGCCTACTGCTGAGATCGGCGATTCAGTCGCGCATATCCTTGAAGAAATGGGTCTGGAAACTGTGGGAACTCACGGTACCGTGGCGGCGCTTGCCCTGCTCAACGACGCGGTCAAGAAGGGTGGGCTCATGGCCTGCTCGCATGTGGGCGGGCTCTCTGGATCGTTCATTCCGATCTCTGAGGATGCTGGCATGATCGATTCTGCTGCCGCCGGGCATATTACACTCGATAAGTTGGAGGCGATGACCGCGATCTGCTCGGTCGGGCTGGATATGGTTGCGGTGCCGGGCGATACCTCCGCCGCGACGCTTGCCGCCATGATTGCCGATGAGGCTGCTATCGGTGTGATGAACCACAAAACCACCGCCGTGCGCGTGATTCCAGCCGTCGGTCTGGGCGTGGGCGATACCGTCGAATTCGGCGGGCTGCTGGGGCGCGCCCCGATTATGCCGGTGCATACCCCATCTTCGGAGGCGTTCATCGCTCGCTGCGGCAGGATACCCTCGCCGGTGCATGGGTTTAGGAACTAGGAGCGTCTGCGACTTCCGTTCTTTCCGGTGCTAAAAAGAGCCTTGGTAGTGAATAAAGCGTTAGAAAATTCGCTTTTTCACGCCAAGGCTCTTGCTATGAGGGGACGGGACACGGCTAGCTAGTGAACAAACCTACCCATAAACCCTTCAATGAGCAGGCGTGCGTTCGCATTAGTACGCAGCCTGCCGAGCACAACCTCAAGCGCCTGCACATGTTCCAGGGTCTGCGCGGCACTCGTGCGTGCGGCGAACTCGGCGAGCGCATCTCGGGCGTGCTCATTCATGAGGGCAGACCCGGAGTTTAGCTGCAGGGTGAGCACATCGCGCAGCACCGTCTGAATCTCCGTCATCGACCGCAGCAGCGTATCCGATTGGATGCGCTTCGCACGCCGTTTCTGCTCGTCCTCTAGCCGCCGCACCTGCGAGCGCAGGCTGGGGGAGATGCGCGCCCCTTCGGTGATGCCCAGGATCGCCAATAGTTCGGCGCGTTCCTTCTCGTCGCGCGCTGCAGCGGCTTCGGCGGCGTCCTGTTCCGCGAGCGTGATAAGCCTGTCCGCTGCCGCATATGCAGAAGAAATAGAACGAATGTTCATAATGAGAAGCGGCAGGGTTTCGCGCCGCTGCAGGGCTGTGGGGTCGTGTGCCAGTCGGGCGGCGACCTCAGCATCACCCTGCGCGAGGGTTGCCGCGTGGCGTGCCAACGTTTCCTCAACCCCGTCGGCAGCGAGCTTGGCTGCAACATCGGCGATGGCGGGAACCGGCAGCTGTACGGGACGGCAGCGCGAACGAATCGTCACGAGCACATCGGTGGGGGAGGGAGCCGTCAGCAGCCAAATCGTGTGCGGCGGCGGTTCCTCGATAGCCTTCAAGAGCACGTTAGAGGTGCGCTCGGGCATGCGTTCGGTGTCTTCCATAAGGATCACGCGCCACCGCCCGACCGACGGCCTATCCTGCGCCTTCATCACAAGGTCGCGGGCATCGTCAATGCTGATGCTGACCGCCTCGGTACGAAAATGCGTAAAGTCCGAGTGCGAACCGTTCAGCACGGTCACACAGCCCTTACAGGTGCCGCACCCGCGATCGGCAGGATCGGGCTGTTCACACAGCAATGCCGCCGCGAAAATAAGGGCAGCTCGCCGATGCGGTGCCCCCGCCGCCCCGGTAAAAAGCCAGGCATGCGTGGGGCGTTCGGCGGATGCGTCGCGGCGCAGTTGGTCAAGCGTGCCCGCGGGCAGAATCAGCTCATCCCACAGGCTCATAGGGCGTCCTCCCCGAAACCACCGGGGGTAAGATTCTCATCGGTATCACCGTTATCGCGGGCTAACTCTCGGGATTTCAAGAGCGGGCGAACAACCTCAAGCACCCGTTCGTGCACCGCATCCACACTTCCACAACCATCCACTACATAATGCGCACCGTCGGCGTTCTGCTGCGCAATATCAGCGAAAGCAGCATGCACGCGGGCTTTGAAATCAGCGCCTTCCGCCTCAATCCGGTCTACGGTGCCGCGGTCGCTCATGCGCTGGGACTCATCGGTGAGGGGAACATCCAGCAGAATTGTGGCGTGCGGTATCAGATCTTCGGTTGCCCAGCGACTTAAATCCGTGATGGTATCTTTGCCCAGATTACGCCCAATGCCCTGGTAGGCTGCGGAAGAATCGAGATAACGGTCGCTGAGTACTACCGTCCCGGTAGCGAGCGCGGGACGAATCTTCTGCGCCGCATGCGCCGCACGGGATGCAGCAAAAATCAGTGCCTCGGCACGAGCATCGACCTCGCTGGAACCGTGTTTAAGAACGAGGTCCCGCAGAGCCTCGCCAAGGGGTGTTCCGCCTGGTTCTCGGGTAGCAATCACGGTGTAGCCTTGAGCCTCTAGAGCGGTTTGAAGCCGGGCAAGCTGGGTAGTTTTGCCCGCACCGTCACCGCCTTCGAAGACGATAAAAAGCCCGCGGCGATCGGGCGCTGAACCCGGCTGCGCGGGCGTACTCTGTGGCGTGTAGTGCAGGGAATCGTTCACCCTACTAAGGGTACCGTGCCTGCCGAACGCGATAAAGGAAGGCGAACGTTTTCACGGCGTTGCCGAGCCAGAACATGACTTTCTGCGGTGTTCGGCGTGCATGTGAGCCTTCGCTGTGCCACTCTTAAAAGCATGAGTGAAGAGAAGATGTCAGCAGAGACCTATGTGGTGAGCGGTGGCCGTCCCGCGCATGAGCATGATGCGCCGGTGAACCCACCGATTATTTTGTCCTCAACCTACCGTGGAGCCGGTACCGTTGATACCGTCTCCGATAAAGTGTATGCGCGGTTCGCCAACCCCACCTGGGAAGCTATGGAAGAGGTTGTCGCCGGGTTGGAAGGTGGCACACACGGTCTCTTATTCCCTTCGGGCATGGCAGCGATTGCCTCGATTCTGGATTTGGTACCGGTCGGGTCGGTTATTCTCATTCCTAAACATGCCTACATGGCCTCTATCACTATGAGCAAGGATTTGCAGAAACGCGGTATTGCTGAGGTCGTGCGCATCGATCTGGAAGATACCGCTTCGGTGATCGCCGCCTTCGAAGATGCTGCTGCCCGCACCGGTGTAACCCCCGAAACCGTGGATTATGCAGCTCCGAAGGTACTCGCCTGGCTGGAGAGCCCCACGAACCCCATGCTTGAGGTAGCCGACCTGCCTACTATTTGCGCTGCGGCGAAACGTCTGGGTGTGGTGACCGCTGTCGATAACACCTTCGCCACCCCGATTTTGCAGAAGCCTCTCTCCTTCGGTGCTGACGTGGTGGTTCACTCTGCGACCAAGTTCCTGGCAGGGCATTCGGATGTGCTCCTGGGCATTACGGTCACCTCGAACGAGGACCTCTATCAGGCAATGCTGCACCATCGCATCACCAACGGGGCTATTCCCGGACCCGTGGAGGCGTGGCTCGGCTTACGCGGTCTGCGAACCCTGGCGCTTCGCGTTGAGCGTTCGGTGCACAACGCGCAGAGGCTGGCTGAGCGCTTGAGTGAGCATCCGGCGGTAGAAGAGGTACGGTACCCCGGTTTGCCCGGCAGTAATGGGCATGAGCTGGCTAAGAAGCAGATGCACGGCGGGTTCGGCGCGGTGCTGTGCGTGGTCTTGCGTGCCAGCGATGAACAAACGCAGCGTGTGGTAGAGGCTTTGCGCGTGTGGACTCCGGCAACGAGCCTTGGTGGTGTAGAATCCCTGATTGAACGCCGTCGTCGGCACGGGAGCGAACCCGACTCCATTCCGCCGTCGCTGCTGCGTTTATCGGTCGGCATTGAGAATGTTGATGATCTCTACCAGGATTTGGTGACCGCCATCGAGCAGGTCATCCAGTAAGGAAAATATGACTGCTCCTCAGCTTTTGTTTTATGCCACCCTGATTATTGATGGGTTGCTTGCCCTCGTGGTGGCGTGGATTTGTATTCTTGCCTTTGTGCGGTCCGTCATGGCACCCGCGAATATGTACACGTTCAACGGCAAACGTTCCAAGAATTTCTGGATGGCTATGACCGGTGGTTCCGCTGCGGTTGGTCTGCTGGGGGTTTGGAGCGCCTTGAGCTTTACATATAACCCCAGCGCTACGAGCAGCGTGGTACTTTTCCAACTGGTCGCCGCCACTATTTCGAGTGTTTTCCTAGCGGGAGTCTGGCCTGCTGTGGGCGGTAACCGCCGCTACTAGGCGCTCGTTTCGTCAAGGCGTGCAGCCCGTATCTTTCACCCGAGTATAGGGTGACTTTGACCTTTTCGGCGCGTGGCGCATCTATGCAGGGGTGTGCCGCGTACCGATTCGTCTTCTGCCGCGAGATGTAGGGCAAGATGGCGGTGTGGTGTTGCTGGCATAAGCATGACAAACCGCCGCCCGCATGAAAAAATAGAAGCTATGACATACAAATTAGTACTCCTGCGTCACGGCCAGTCGGAGTGGAACGAAAAGAACCTGTTCACCGGCTGGGTCGATGTTAATCTGACTGGTAAGGGTCGTGCTGAGGCTCAGCGCGGCGGTGAACTGCTGAAAGAGCGCGGCATCCTTCCCGATATCGTGCACACCTCGCTGCAGCGCCGCGCTATCAACACCGCAAATATTGCCCTGGATGCGGCCGACCGCCTCTGGATTCCGGTCAAGCGTACCTGGCGTCTGAACGAGCGTCACTACGGCGCTCTGCAGGGTAAGAACAAGTCTGAGATCCGTGAAGAATACGGTGACGAGAAGTTCATGACTTGGCGTCGTTCCTACGATGTGCCACCTCCGCCGCTGGACGATAGCGACCCCTACTCGCAGGCAAACGATCCCCGCTATGCGGATGTTGAGAACGCACCCCGCACCGAGTGCCTCAAGGATGTTCTCGGTCGTATGCTTCCGTACTGGGAATCAGATATTAAGCCCGACCTTGCCGACGGTAAGACTGTGCTGGTCGCGGCGCACGGTAACTCCCTGCGCTCGCTCGTGAAGCATTTGGAGAACATCTCCGATGAGGATATCGCTGGTTTGAACATTCCGACCGGCATTCCGCTGTACTATGAGCTGGACGAGAACTTTAAGCCTCTCAAGCCGGGCGAGTACCTTGACCCTGAAGCTGCGAAGGATGCTATCGCGGCTGTCGCAAACCAGGGTAAGTAATTATTTAACGCGCATGGTAGGAGAACCCATCGTTCCGGTAGTGTTGAACTGACCGGGGCGGTGGGTTCTCATCGTTTTCAGATTGCCTCGGCACTGCGGCGGCCAGGTTTTCGCTTCAAGACACACGACACCGCCCATCAGATAGGCACTTTTAGGAAGGAATAGCCCGTTGAACGCAGGTCTTATCGCTTTTTCCTCCGGCGTTCTCGGACTGGCTCTAGGTCTTTTAAGCATGGGTATTCTGAGGCGGTTCGAGCGTGAACGACATCGCACGACCGTTGCCGAACCTGCTCTGAGCGATGGAGCGGCGCAGGTGCTCGCGGTTATTGGGCGTGCCTATGTGGTGGTAGACGAGGTCGGAGGCGTCGTGCAGGCTTCGCCGGGCGCCTACGCCATGGGGCTGGTGCGCGGGCACACCGTGCTTTCGATTGAGCTTGCCGAGATGATCCGCACCGTGCGGCACCGCGGTATTTTCGTGGAAAAAGAACTTGAGATCGCCCGGGGCGAGGACGAATCCCTGGTGATCGACTTGCGCGTGGCTCCTGTGGGAAACGAATATATTCTGGTGCTCGCCGATGACCGCACCGAAATCTCGCGTGTGCAACGGGTACGCAACGACTTCGTGGCGAACGTTTCGCATGAGCTGAAAACTCCGGTAGGGGCAATTAGCCTGCTCGCAGAAGCCATTGAAGAAGCCCGCGATGACCCGGAATCTATCGACTATTTCACGAGTCGTCTGCACAAAGAAACAAAGCGTCTGACCGCGCTGGTCCGCGATATTATCGAACTTTCCCGCCTGCAGTCCGCCGATGTGATCGGCAGCGGAAAATTAGTATCAATCAACAGCCTGGTGGGGGAGGCGGTTGATCGTTCCAATCTCGCCGCCGAAGCCAAGAACATCACCATCCACACGGATGCCCACGCCGACCGTGAGGTTTATGCAGACCCCGAACTGCTTGGGATCGCGGTGCACAACCTCATTGAGAACGCGGTGCGGTATTCTCCCGAAGATACCCGCGTTGATGTCACGGTCGAAACCTCGCAGGAGAACCTGCTGATTTCGGTGACAGATCAGGGCGCCGGAATCTCTGAGGAAGACCAGAAACGTATTTTTGAGCGTTTTTATCGCGTAGACCCGGCCCGTTCACGGCAAACCGGCGGTACCGGTCTGGGGCTGAGCATCGTCAAGCACGTGATGGCGCAGCACGGTGGCATGGTCACCGTGGGTTCGACCCTGGGGGAGGGCTCCACATTTACGCTGAGTCTGCCGCTTGCCGAGGCAGATCACTCGACCCCTGAGATCCTGGAATCCGCCGATAACTCGTGAGCTGAGCTACACTAGCTACAGGACATAAAACAGAGGTAACGATGACGAAAATTCTGCTTGTTGAGGATGAAGAGGCGCTCTATGACCCGCTGTCTTTCCTGCTCGGGCGCGAAGGTTTTACGCCCGTTGTAGTCGACAATGGTCTGGATGCGGTGCCTGCCTTTGAGAGAGAAGACCCAGACCTAGTACTCCTTGACGTGATGCTTCCCGGAATGTCCGGTATGGAGGTGTGCAAGAAAATTCGCGCATCCTCCTCGGTTCCGATCATCATGCTGACCGCTAAGGATTCCGAAATTGACAAGGTACTCGGGCTTGAACTGGGGGCTGATGACTATGTGACCAAGCCGTACTCTTCGCGAGAGCTGATGGCGCGCATCCGGGCGGTGCTGCGGAGGCAGAGCCCAGACCACGGCGATGAGCAGGATCAGAAAGCCTTGGCGGCTGGTCCGGTGCGTATGGATGTGGAGCGTCACGTCGTCACTGTGGACGGTGAGGAAGTTTCCATGCCCCTGAAAGAGTTTGAACTTTTAGAGATATTGCTTCGCAACACCGGTCGCGTGATGACGCGCGCCCAGCTGATTGAGCGGGTCTGGGGCGCGGATTATGTGGGCGATACGAAGACATTAGATGTGCACATTAAACGCCTGCGCTCTAAGATCGAGCCGAAGGCATCCTCCCCGCGCTATGTGATTACGGTGCGCGGGCTGGGCTATAAATTTGAGGCGTAGAGAATCGCCATCTCCATACAGGAAAAGGCTCTTTATATGACATAAAGAGCCTTTTCCTGTACCTTGAGAGGCGCGAACCCCTCGCCAGCGCTACTGCACGTTCTCGTAGACGGGCACGCTCGCCGTAGGGGCCGGGGCTGGGACTTCCTCAGATTCGTCGTATGAAGGAGTCTCTGCCGGTTCAGGAGCCGTAGGCACAGCGGTCGCCGTATTCGTGGGAACGGCAGTTGCCGATGCGCTCGGCGTTGGGGTTTTCGCAGGCGTGCTGGCGCTGGGAGTCGCCGCATGAGAAGACTGCGAGGATGCACGCGAGCTCGCCGCATTCGGCATATAGGAAGCGTACTCCTTGAGAGTTCCGTCTAAGATCGGAATATTCAGGTTTGTGGACTGATCGTTCGAAGAAACCTGAGTATTCGCCAGGGTCTCACCGGGAGTCTGCGAAATCTTCGGCACGATCACCTGAGAATCATTGCTTTCTAAACGTATCTGCCGACCCTTGGCAACCTTGACGGATTTCTCGCCGCTGGGGAACGCGAAGGTAACGGTAATATCGTGATCGCTCTTATTCAGGATAGTGCCGAGCAGACGACCATCCGCACCTTTGCCGGATGAAACCATCATGATATTGCGAAGCTCAACGCCGTTAAGATCGGCCTTAACCCCGTCGGATGCAGCATACTGCAGGGTTGTCGGCTGGGTATAGATATAACCGCAGCCGGTTGCTGATATGAGCGCGGCTGCAATAGCCACACCCGCACCGGCGCGCTTAAGAGAGTGGGAAACGGCGAACTTCACGGCGCGTCCTCCTAGATTCTGATGAGCCCTGCGACTCTGTGTGCGTGCATATAAAGCCGCCTTGCACGCGCAGTCCTTCGAGCGCACAGAAGCGACACAAGATTTGACTCTCGCACTCTAGTTTAGCAATGTGATGACAAATCGTCAGTATGAGACCTGCACATGACGCCGGTTTTATGCCGTCCTCGGGAAAACACCGTGGAACTTTGCGAGTCTCGCTCAGCGTCATAAACCTGCGCAAACATCTCAAAACCTCAGAAGCACGCTATCGGGTACCCTCTTAGATGTGACTGAAAACTATCCAGAGGCTCTAGCCACGAATGCTTCCCCGACAGCTCGCACCGCCATCGTCGTGCTCGGCGCGGGTTCCGGCAGCCGCCTCAAAGAAAAGATGCCCAAAGCCGCCGTCGATGTGCACGGAAAAACCCTGCTGTACTGGGCGCTTGAGCGCGCGCGTGCCTCGGGTATTGCAGAACGTATCGTCGTAACAGTTCCGACTGACTGCGCACACCGGTGCCCGCAATTACTGGCCGATGCTGCCGAATTTGATGCTCTCGTTACGGAAGGCGGCAACACCCGCACCGCATCGGTCATCGCCGCCCTCGATGCGCTCGCCGCCGAAAACCCATCCATCGAGCGGGTGCTTATTCACGATTGCGCCCGCGCGTTTACGCCTCCCCAGGTTTTCCGCACGGTCGCCCAAGCGCTGACTGCCGGGCATCGGGCCGTTATCCCCGTCGTTCCCGTGATCGACACCATTAAAACCGTAGATGCGCACGGCACCGTCACCGGCACCCTCTCCCGCGCGCTTATGCGTGCCGTACAAACCCCGCAAGGCTTCAGGCTTGATACCCTGCGCGCCGCACACGAGCACAGTCGCACGCTTGAGGCTTCAGTCGCCGAGCAGATTACCGATGATGCGATGGCGGTCGAGGCATACGGAGAACAGGTACATACCGTGACTGGGCATACCGACGCTTTCAAAATCACGACCCCGCTCGACCTTCGCATAGCGCGCGCACTTTACCCAACCGCCCCGGAATCCGCCGGCTCCTAAAGGCTAAACACAAAACCGCGATGAAAGGCACCTTCATGACAGATATTCCCAGCACGCAGAACCGCCCCGGTTCCCAAGAGCCGGTCATACCCCGCGTAGGAACCGGCGTAGACGTACATGCCTTTGGCGAGGAAAACACCGAGCTGTGGATCGCGGGGCTGTACTGGCCGGACGAACGCGGGCTCAGCGGGCATTCCGACGGCGATGTCGTTGCGCACGCGGCCGCCGATGCGCTCTTTGCCGCCTCCGGTACCGGAGATTTGGGCAGTAACTTCGGGGTGGATCGTCCAGATATGGCTGGCGCATCCGGGGTGCGTATTCTCTCGGAGGCGGCGGCAATCGTGCGAGCGGCAGGTTTCGAGATCGGCAACATCAGCGTGCAGCTGATCGGTAACCGCCCCAAATTTTCGCCGCGCCGCGCAGAAGCCAATCGTGTTCTGAGTGAAGCGGCTGGGGCTTCGGTGACTGTTATAGCGACCACGACCGACGGTTTGGGTCTGACCGGACGCGGCGAAGGCGTTGCAGCCGTTGCCACCGCACTCCTTTACCCGGTGGTGTAGTTCCCCTGACGGAAGATTATTAAATGAGAATCCGGCGGTACCCGCCGCTCGGGTGCTATACCCCGTAAACTAGGTACTGTGACTATGCGTTTTTATGATTCAGCAACATCAAGCATCCGAGATTTTGAACCGGTAGTCCCCGGCGAGGCACGCATCTACTACTGCGGTGCCACCGTGCAGGGCGAACCGCATGTGGGGCATATCCGTTCCGCCCTGGTCTTCGACCAGCTTGCGCGGTGGATGCGCTACCGCGGGCTCAAAGTCACCACCGTGCGCAATGTTACGGATATTGACGATAAAATTCTGGCGAAGTCCGTTGAATCTGCACAGTCCACCTACACTGGGGAACACCCCAACGAGCAGTGGTGGGCACTCGCGTATCGATACGAGAAAGTTTTTGCGCGCGCATATGCGACGTTGGGTATTGACCCGCCAACCTATGAGCCGCGCGCGACCGGTCACATTCCTGAGATGTTTGAGCTTATTCAGCGTCTTATCGACCGCGGGCATGCATACCCGGCGCTTGATGATTCTGGGGATGTCTATTTCGATGTGCGTTCTTGGGAACACTATGGCGCGCTCACCCGCCAGAGCGTGGATGATATGCAGGATTCCGCCGACGCAGACCCGCGCGGTAAGCGTGATCCCCGCGATTTTGCCCTGTGGAAGGGGTATAAGGAAGGTGAACCGCTGACCGCAGCGTGGGATTCGCCGTGGGGTCGCGGTCGTCCCGGCTGGCATCTGGAATGCTCTGCGATGGCGGGTAAATATCTGGGGAAGCGGTTCGACATCCACGGTGGCGGGCTGGATCTGCGTTTTCCGCATCACGAGAATGAACTGGCGCAGTCCACGGCGGCGGGCGATGATTTCGCTAACTTCTGGATGCACAACGGTATGGTCACCTACGAAGGCGAGAAAATGTCGAAGTCAATAGGCAACACCATTTCTCCCGTGCAAATGCTGCAGCAGGCTCGCCCGCTGGTAGTGCGCTATTATTTGGGTTCGGCGCATTATCGTTCGGTGCTGGATTACCGTCCCACTTCATTAGAAGAGGCACGGGTTGCTATCGAGCGTGTGGAGGCGTTCCTCGCCGCCACCTTGGAGCTTATGACCCCGAATCCGCAGGAACGTCGCGTACCGCAGGACTTTGCGGATGCGCTCGATGACGATATGAATATTCCGCGTGCGCTTGCGGTGCTTCACGAGCAGACTCGCGCCGGTAACGCCGCGCTTGCCGCCGGTTCGGACGCCTCTGAATTTGCAAATGCGGTGTGGGCTATGGTGAATGTGCTGGGGCTGATTTCGCTCATGAATCTTGACGGTTCGGGGGCTTCCGGTGCGGAGCATCAGGCATTAGATGCGCTTATTCATACTATTTTGGAACAGCGCGCGAGTGCCCGTGCCGAGAAGGATTGGGCGACCGCCGACAGGATGCGCGATGTGCTTGCCGCCGCAGGCATTACGGTCAAGGACGGCGCGCAGGGCTCTACGTGGAGCCTTAACGCATAACACATCCCCCAAAACTCGCTCCGAAGCGGGTATGACAGATGTTGAACTAAAGGATACAGATATGGCTAAGGCAGGTTCGCGCCCCGGCGCTACCGCAAAGAAAAAGGGTGCAACGAAGGGCACCGGCGGTCACGGTCGGCGTGCGTTGGAAGGTAAGGGCCCTACCCCGAAGGCTGAGGACCGCGTTTACCACAAGGCGTATAAGATGAAGCGCGCGGCGGAGCGCCGTGCGGCTACCGGTACGAACCGTAAGTTCCAGACTCGTCTGGGCGGCAAGCGCGTGAGTGATGAACTTGTTACCGGTCGCAACGCGGTTCTGGAGGCACTTCGCACCAATATTCCAGCGAAGCACCTATACGTGATGAGCCGTATTGAGGTCGATGACCGCGTACGCGACATTATGACGACGGCGAATAAGAAAAACCTGCCCATGCTGGAGATTCCCCGCAGCGAGCTGGACCGTCTTACGGATGGCGCCGTGCATCAGGGGATCGCAATGCAGATTCCGCCTTACCAGTATCCGGATGCTACCGATTTGGTGCTGGACGTCATGGAGCGCTGGCATGCCGGTAAACTCAAGTCACCCCCGCTTTTCGTAGCTTTGGATGGTATTACCGATCCTCGAAATTTGGGCGCGATTATTCGTAGTGTGTCGGCTTTTAGCGGCGATGGGGTCATCATTCCCGAGCGTCGCTCTGCTGCGGTGACTGCGGGCGCCTGGAAAACGAGTGCGGGTGCGGCGGCCCGTATTCCGGTGGCGATGGCAACGAATCTGACGCGCGTGCTGCAGCAGGCAAAAGAGCAGGGTATTTTTGTGATTGGTTTGGACGGTGGGGGAGACATAGACCTGCCGAATCTACAGCTCGCTTCTGAGCCTCTGTGCGTGGTGGTTGGTTCCGAGGGTAAGGGCCTTTCGCGTTTGGTGACGGAGACCTGCGATCAGATCGTATCGATTCCTATTGATTCGGCTATGGAATCTCTTAACGCCGCAATGGCAGTGGGCATTACCCTCTATGACGTATCCCGCCATCGCGCCGAGTCTCACTAAACGCTCTTATCCGATGTGCGTGTGGAACCTATTCGGATTCCCCACATGCTTATGCATTCGCGGTGAATATGAGGCTATAGTGGCAAACCTAAATAAATGACGCGTCTGACTAGTATTTTTATTGGTGTTCTATCTCATCACCCACTGGGTTGCGGTGG
>NZ_KV793071.1:0-165938 GCF_001808385.1 Rothia sp. HMSC08A08 | reverse complement strand
CAACCTCGGAGTCGCCTATGCCGAATCAGGCAAGTGGGAACAGGCCATCAAAACCTGGTCAAACATCCGCCGCGAAGAAGTCAACCCCAAAACCTACGCACAGGCACAGCTCAGCCTCGGAGTCGCCTATGCCGAATCAGGCAAGCGGGAACAGGCCATTAAAATATGGTCAAACATCCGCCGCGAAGAAGTCAACCCCAAAACCTACGCACAGGCACAGCTCAGCCTCGGAGTCGCCTATGCCGAATCAGGCAAGCGGGAACAGGCCATTAAAATATGGTCAAACATCCGCCGCGAAGAAGCCGACCCCAAAACCTACGCACAGGCACAGCTTGGCCTCGGTGCTGCCTACTACGCCCAGCGCAAGCTGGATCAGGCCATCGAAGCCTGGTCAAACATCCGCCGCGAAGAAGCCGACCCCAAAACCTACGCACAGGCACAGCTCAACCTCGGACTCGTCTATGCCGAATCAGGCGAGCTGGATCAGGCCATCGAAGCCTGGTCAAACATCCGCCGCGAAGAAGCCGACCCCGAAACCTACGCACGGGCACAGTTCAACATCGGCAAAATTTATGAAGACAAAGGAGGTCTTGAGCGGGCTAAAGAAGCATACTGCAATGCGCAAGATTTCTTCTACTATAACTATGAACGTGTCAAAAGGATTCTTGAATGTCCCCCAAAAGTCATTAAAAAACTGCGTGGCATAGCTGAAAATACTGATGAAGTCCTAAAGTCTCTTCAGATAATCCCAGATTTTGAGTCACAGGTTGCACATTATAGTCGAGCATCAACAGCTTTTACCCTACTTGAAAAAAAGAGAAAAGATCAGAAGCCGTCACATTTCCGGCTCAGTACTATTCGTGGTGTTAATGACCCGACGGAAGGGCTGGTTCTAGGAAAATATTGGGCGCAACAAGGTATCTCAGAAACTATACATACGAATGACACCGCAACCCTTCATTAGCTGTTTTACCTTTAATCACGACAGCCTTAACCAGTTTCGCCTCTACGGAAAAGAGAATGGGCAGGAGGCAACAGGTGTTAGCTTAGCGTTCAAGAAAGAGTTTTTTAGCGATCAGTCAGATACCCTGGAGTTTATAGCTGCCCCCTCAATAGATCCACCTAGTAAGTTGGAACAAGATAGCTCCAAGGAAACAGAAAAACCAGAAAGCAATAAATTAATAGGAAAGTCTACACTCTACCGCTGCATTTACCTGGATCCTGAGACTGGGTATTGGACTCTGGCTCAACGGGACAAATCCACTTTCTATCGCGAAGATAAGGAAAAAGAGACGGCAGGAAATAATTGGATAGAATATTCTAAAAAAATTTCAAAAATAGAAGAGTCTTTTAAGGATCATTTATTTGATAACAATGATTCTATCATAGAGAAACTTAAAGACATCTTCAAAGAGTATAATACATACGGCGTAAAAGAAAAACAGAAAATTCTTGAAGCTGTTCGGTTTATCCTTCTCCCCCTGCAATACCTCGTCAAACATATTGCTTTCCAGGAGGAACAGGAATGTCGGATCATGTACATTACTCATCTTCATGATGAAAAAATCCGTCACGACTGGGAAAAACAGTGGATGTACGTCGAGTATGAGGAGCCTGTACTGCCACATATTGATGAAGTCTATCTCTCCCCCGGCGCGGCGAAGTACCAAGACCACTTCCGCATCCTGCTTGATCGAAACGGCGAGGAGAGCAAGGTTCGTATCTCTCAAAACCCATTTAGAAACAAGGAGTAAAGGAGCACGGAGCCTGCACGAGAGTTCTTCCTCCGCGTGAAAACATGATGTCTACCCGCAAAAACTTATTCTAATCTTCATCTTTCTACGGGGGCGTCAAACTTCACACAGAGGTTGCACACCGTTACTCTTATATATATGCGTTTCAGGCAGGATCTTATGCCCTGCCCGAAATTCTACAGACACCGCCTATGGAGATCACCGTGACCGAAGCAGAGAACCCGTTAGAGCAGATGACCGTGCAGGAGCGTCTTAACCTGAGCAAGGAGCACTATAAAGCTGGTGCTTTCGATAAAGCTATCGACGTGCTGGGCACAATTTCTGCCGACGAGAACCCGCAAGCCTACGCAACAGCTCAAAACAATCTCGGTATCGTTTACCGAGACCAGGGCAAGGTAGAGCAGGCGGTCGAAGCCTGGAACCGCATTCCCAAAGATGTTCCCGAACTGTACGCCAAAGCGCACAATAACCTTGCCTCTACCTATATTAAACAGGGCGAAACTGATAAGGCTCTTGAAGCGTGGAAGAATATTCCCTCTGCTGCCCCAAAGCAGTACGCGATGGCGCAGTTCAACCTGGGCGTGACCTACGCGCAACAAAACAACATTGATGAAGCTATTGAAGCCTACCAGCGTGTTCCCAAGGATGTCACTAATCTTTATGCGCACGCGCAATATAACCTGGGTGCCACCTACACACAGCAGGGCAAAATGGACGAGGCCGCAGAAGCCTACAAGAACGTCCCCGATGCTGCCCCCGCAAAATACGCAAAAGCTCTCAACAACTTGGGCGTGCTCTACGAAGGGCAGGGTAAAGCCGAACAGGCTTCTGAAGCCTACCAGCAGGTACCCAGCACCGTTCCTGACCAGTACGCGATGGCTCTCAACAACTTGGGCGTAACCTATTACAACCAAGGTAAGACAGAGCAGGCTCTCGAACTTTGGGAGACCGTTTCTGCCGATATTCCCGAACAATACGCGACCGCGCAGATGAATCTGGGCATGGTGTACGACAGCCAAGGAAAGCTAGAACAGGCTATTGCCGCGTGGGAGCGTGTACCCGAGAGCTTACCGGAACGCTACGCTTCGGCACAGTACAATATCGGTACTTCCTATGTGGAGCAGGGCAAACCGACGAAAGCAGTCGAGGCTTGGGAACGTATTCCTGCGAGCGCCTCTGAGCCCTACGCGGTAGCCCAATACAACACCGGACTTATCTACGAAGAACAGGGCAATATCGACGATGCCCTAGTGGCGTGGGAACGTGTTCCCAAAGATGCTTCTGAGCACTTCTACAAAGCCCAATTCAATATTGGCGGGGCCTACTACAAACTGGGTGAAACGGACGAGGCAGTTGCCGTCTGGAAGAATATTCCCGAGTCTGCTTCGGAGCAGTACGAGATGGCACAAACCAACCTGAGCATCATCGCCGAAAACCAAGAAAAATCCAAGGGTAGCGGCGAAACCGAGCAGCAGGACGGGAGCGCCAAGAACCAAGAAAAACCTTCCGAACAGAAGAAGCAGGACAGCGTGCAAAAGCAGGAAGGCTAAGATAACGTGAGGATTACCTCCCTCACTGTCAGCGACGTTTCGATTTTGCGCGGCATTGCCCGTGATACGTTTACCGAAACATTTTCAGAGGCTAACAAAGCCGAAGATATGGATCGCTACCTTGCGGAACGGTTCTCAGAAGATCAGCTCGCTCGGGAGCTCAGCAACCCTGATTCGTTCTTCTACGTTGCCGAGGTAAACGGGCACGTCGTGGGTTACCTCAAGCTCAATACTGCACATGCGCAAACCGAACCACAGGCGGCGAACGCGCTCGAAATTGAGCGTATCTACGTGCTGGGCACCCACCACGGCCACGGCGTGGGGCAAGCCCTCTACCATCACGCCATGAGTGTGGCAGAAGACCGAAAGGCAAGCTACGTGTGGCTAGGGGTGTGGGAGCATAATCATCGAGCCCTGCGCTTCTATGAGAAAAACGGGTTTATCGCCTTTGGTACGCATATTTTTCAGCTAGGTAACGACCAGCAGACGGATATCCTGATGAAGAAATCTGTTGCCGCCTAAACGCTGCGCCTAGCCTGAATCCCTTCGGTGGTTAGGATATGAAGGATGCGCTTATCTTCGCGCTGAGGCTCCTTCCCGTATAGTTAGAGAAAACAGTTTTTGCTTGAGGGTAAGCCCCGGCAAAATAGGTGCTCATCAACACCTGGTGCAGGAAAGGAAATCATGGTCGATCAGCCTCATGCAGAGATGCAACGCTACGCCCAGGAACAGGTAGATCTTGGCGCACAATACTACGAACAGGGTCTGCTCGATCAGGCATGTGAAGCGTGGGAGAAAGTACCTGAAAGCGTTCCCGATCAATACGCCATCGCGCATGTAAATATAGGCATTGTCTACGACGGTCAAGGCCAGCATGAGCAGGCCATTAAGGCATGGCAGAAGGTTCCCGAAAGTGAGACTCAGCCCTATGCCGTAGCACAGTACAATATCGGATCTGTGCACGAGGCTTTAGAGCAGGATGAGTCTGCTTTAGCGGCATACAGCAAAGTTCCTAAAATAGATGTTCTGCACTATTCCATGGCACAGTTCAATAGCGCTGTGCTCCTGCACCTGCATAGTAACTTGACCACGGCTCTGAGTACCTATCAGAAAATACCTGCCAGTGTTCCCGATCAGTATGCACGAGCACAGCTGAATTTAGGCGTTTTGTACCAGCAGATGGGGCACAATGATCAGGCTTTTGAGGCTTGGAAACGTGTTTCCCCAGATTTTCCTGAGCTCTATGAGGTTGCTCAGTCGTATCTGAACGACGAAGATTCCTAATAGTTCAACAACGGTTGCGGTGAGGTATTATCACCGCAACCTGCTTTTAAGGCGCACGCTGTTTACTCGCTCAGTACCGCCACGATTTCTTGAACAATCTGCCAGTTTTCGCTGCGTTTCTTCCAGGTGATGGTGAACAGAAATTCCTGCTCCTGCGCACCCTGGCTCATCCTGCGTTTGAGCACAATAGTTCCAGTTTCACCGTCAGAATCTGCAAAAAGTATGGTGTGCGCTGTGTTCAGGGGAGCGGCGCCGCTGTCTTTGAGGGTTTGAAAGAAATCGATGTTGTCCTGTTTCGAGAGAATCTGCACGGTATTATCCGGTAGAATCCGCACAAATTTTAGGTCATCGGCATACACCCGTTTCAGAAAATCAATATCGTAGCTGGTACCGCGCGAAATCAATTCTTCGGTAAGTGTTTTCATCGTTTCGTCAATCATGATGCCCTCGCTCTCTGACGTGGAAATACGTACAAGCTCAGCCTAGCAAAGGAAACAGTCATGAATATCCCTTGGCTCCCTGCAACTCAAACCGCTCATAACCCTCAAGCAGTGGCACGTATCCTCAAGACCCTGCCTGAATGGTTTGGACGTGAAGAATCCAATGCAGAATACATACATGATGCTGAACGATTGGAAACGTGGACGGTAACTCATCCGGAAACCCACGAAATTGTGGGTATCATGCTGATCGTCCAGCACTACCCGGTTGAGGCAGAAATTCATTTGTTGGCAGTAGATGCTGCCTTTCACAGATGCGGAATTGGCACTTCCCTAATAAATGCATTTGAAAAGGAGGCACGTAACCGCGGTATCAGGCTGATACAGGTAAAGACGCTTGGAGAATCTTTTCTCAACGAACCGTACCAACGCACCCGCAATTTCTATAAATCTGTAGGGTTTTTGCCCCTTGAAGAGACGAACCTGTGGGGCGAAGATACTCCCTGTCTGATTATGGTAAAAGCAATCTAACTGGCTTGACGTACATAGAGCGTAGGCTTCATCCTTCCAAAAGCTTACGCTTCTCAAGATATCTAAAACGGGTTCTAACATTTCTTGAACCCCTCACAACGTCATGTATAGACCTATTCCAATGTAACAACCGCATCGCAGCGGGCAATGTCTTCAGGGCGGTGCGAGACCAAAACAGTTGCCATTCCGCTGGTGCGAGTTGCCGTGTCCAGATCAGCCATAAGCGCCGCAGCTGATTCAGAATCCAAATGCGCGGTAGGCTCATCCAGCAGAAGCACCGGAGATTCCACGAGCAGGGCACGAGCCACCGCAAGACGCTGCCGCTGGCCTCCCGACAGGAACCCGCCACCAGCACCAACACGGGTGTGCAGACCTTCCGGCAAGGTACTGTACCACTCCCCCAAACCTACACGCTGCAGAGCTTTTATCATTTGTTCTTCACTCGGGCGATCAGCACGATCGCGCGCCAAGAGTAAATTACCTTCAAGAGTAGACTCAAAAATATGCGCAGCCTGTGGGCACCATGCCGCATACCCTCGAAGCTGATCGTTCCCCAGCGCTTTTCCGTAGGAGCGAATTTCGCCAGCTTCCAACGGCAGGAACCCCAAAAGAGTCGCCAACACGGTGCTCTTGCCCGAACCTGAGGGACCGGTAATTCCCGTCCACTTTCCGGTATGCGCCGTAGCGTTAAGATGTTCAAAAACGGGCTTGTCCATGCTCGGCCACCGAGCGGCAGCATCGACAAGTTCAAGAGCAGGTTCCTGCCCCTGAGACTCGCGAACAGACTTAGCATGAGAGGCACCCGATGTATCGTCCTCAAGGTCTGAAATACTATTTTCATCCGCAATACCGGGAGCGATCTGCGCCAACAACGCGGCGAAAGAAGGCCACGAACGCACCGCTTCTATATGCTGCACGGAACTTTCTATCATTGCCGTACACATGAGAACTACGGCGGCAGATTCCGGAGCACCTACCGTTCCCGATACCGCTAACGGATGCGCAATAATTGCGCACCACAGTGCCGCTCCGAACCAGCTCAGGGTCACAAGCGCCCTACCAAGACCTTGGGCATACGAGGTGCGAGTCAATGCGGCAACATTGCGGTCATTCAAACGTGTTGTAGCAATCTCAATGCTCGGCGCAACCCCGTTAGCGCGAATATCTTCTGCAGCGCTCAGCGCACCGGTGCCTAAACGCAGAAGCTCAGCTGTACTTTCTCGTGTGGTTTCCTCAGCGTGAGCGTCCGCGCGCGTAACAGCCCATGGCACAAAAATTGTTGTTATCAAAGCTGCGAGCGCTACGGGCACAATAGCCTGAGGTAGCACAACAATGGTGGTTATTAGCGCTGTTAACATCACAAGCACATGTGCAGCGGGTGGAATAAGAACACGCGGAATACTGTCGCGCAGCTCATCTATGCCGCCAATAAGCCTTTCCAGCAGGGCATCGCCGCGAAGCAGGGCCCGCACGCTGCCAACATTAAGATAGGCCCCGGTCCAGGCGCGCACACGCAGAGTATTCGCTGCGGTCAAGACTTTAGCGTGGGTAAGTAAACGCTCGGCATATCGAGCACAGGCACGCCCTAGCCCAAAGAAGCGCACACCAACGATAGCTACCATAAGGAACATCATGGCTGGACCTTCGGCTGCACGCACGATAAGCCATCCTGAGAGCGCGGTCAGAGAAATTGCGGCAAGGGAGGTGAGGGCGGCAAGAATTACCGGCGGTAGCCCCTGCAATATGCCCAGCCCCGTAAGATTCCGCAGTGTTTTGAGGGTTTTCATGACTCCAACAGTATGTTCTGTGTTTTCTCGAACCATCTTTTCAGGAGCGTTGTGTAACGTTGGGCCATGCTCAGCAGAGGTATCGGCTGAGTCCTGCTTATGCGGGGCTGCAGCGGGGATAATCTTGGGCGCCTCATTCTGGACGATGCTCCACCGATACACCTGTTCATGCGATGGTTTCGCATGCGCTCCCTCGACTACTGCTGATGCCCGCACCACGCTATCGCAGTACTCGGTAAGTTCCGTTTCATGGGTCACGATTAGAACGGTTACTCCGCGTTCTGCGAGTGCGTCCAGAGCCTGAGTTACAAGGAGGGCGGCGTGTGCATCCAAGTGGGCGGTAGGTTCATCTACTAGAACGGTAATCTGGAGATTTTGATGGTGATCGGCTGCACGGTGGAGGGCATCAATGCGAGCTAAGATGCGGGCGCACGCCAACCTGCGCGCTTGACCCGCGCTGAGCGATTCGGGGCTAAGCTCGCTCAGGTTTTCGAGCCCGAGCTTCCACAAATAGTTCTCTAGGCGTTCACGATCTGAGGGGCGTATCTGTGTTTCCCCCGTGAGAAGTTTAGCCGCATAGTCCTCTTCGCTGAGATCAGCGCTGAAGGCGTAGAGCGCCATCTCGCGCAGGACCGTGGGGGCGGCAAAAATAGGATTCTGCGGAATACTCAGGATGTTTCCGGCACCTATAATGCGTCCGGTTACCTTAATCGGTGCGGATGCGCCGGTTGGTACCAGTCCGTCGCGAACGTTCCCGGAAAGTACTCCGAGGAGCGTTGATTTACCGCATCCTGATGGTCCCAGAATGCCTACTAACGCTCCGCGCTGTTTTCCTACCGTATTTGGGCGTTTCGAAGTACGTGGAATATTCAGGTTTACTGAGTCTACGATCTGTGTACGTCCGGGGTATGTAACCGAGAGGTTCTCAATCACAAGGTGCTCGGGTGTTTCGGGAATCGTCGATACCTTTTCGCAGGAAGCATCCGCAGAGGCTTTTGGTACGGGAGTATCAAGGACTGTACGTACAGATCGAAGTGCGGCTATGCCGTCTTCAGATTGGTGGTAGGCTGCACCTACATCACGCAAAGGCTGATAGCATTCAGGAGCCAGCAGGAGTACAAGGATTGCGGTATCGAGTCCGAGTGTACCCTGTACCAAACGCACGCCAATAAGCACGGCGATCAGCGCCACCGAGATGGTCGTGATAAGTTCTAAAGCGAGCGAAGACATAAATGCGCTGCGAAGCGTCTGTATGGTACGTTCGCGGTATTGTTCACCCAGCTTCCTAAGGGCACGAGTTTGTGCACGTTCACGCCCCAGCCCGATCAATACGGGCAGCCCACGGATGAGTTCAAGAATATGGTCTGATAGACGGTGCAGCTCGGCTTGAGCGGCGGCTGTATCTTCACGTGTGGTTTTACCGATAAGTATCATGAAGATGGGAATAAGCGGCAGGGTGCACGCTAGGACGAGGGCACTTGTGATATCCAATGAGAGCACAATAAGCCACAGCAGAACGGGCACTACGGCGACCGAGACAAAGGCAGTCAGGGTTTTAGTGTAATAATCATCAAGAGCGTTCAGTCCCCGCGCCAGCAGAACGGCAGTTGCGCCTGTACCTTCAGGGGTGTCTGCCCCTCCTGTGGCTAAGACACGATGCACAAGTTTTTGGCGGATACTTGCTTTGGCTCCTACGGCTGCACGCTGAGCACTTACGGACAGCGCGTAATCGGCGCCTGCACGTACAGCAAACGCTATCAGCGCCGTAACGATTAGCCCCCATGTTATGGCGTTTCCAGTGCCAAGAAGATTGCCTAGTCCTAGAAGCCATCCATTGGTACTGTCGAGTTTCGCTTGTGAGTTACCCGAGAATTCGATGAGAGCGCGATAGGTTTCTGGGTCGCTGGCGGCCTTTAGATGCTCGTGCTCGGCGGCGAGCGCAGTAAATCCGGCGTGGGCTGCCCGGGCAATGAGGGATGCGAGCGCCGCGCTAAAGATCACGGTTGCCAGTGTGTGTACCCCGGTGATAAGCCCAAAAACCCCTAGGTTTTTACGGGCGTCTGGTCCTAGCGGAGGACGTTTATCGTTGTTGCGCTGTGTTTTATTGGCGCGTCGGCTCACGTCTCGTTCCTTCCCTACCGCTAAAGTGAGTAGTGGATATTTTCTCCGGTGTGTTTCCTAGTTTAGACACTGGTGGCGGGCTTGTCTGTCTTTGGTTTTAAAGTGTTTCCGGTGCCTTCACGTGTTGCTGAAAGCACCGGAAATACTTCTGTCCCCTCCCAATTACCGGGTATGTTCTCGGCTATGACGCCCTGTTAGGGTGCGTCACCAGCTCGCCAGCATCGTGGGCATCAGGGATATTTTCAACGCGCAAACGCTTGCGGAACACCCAGTATGTCCAGATTTGGTACACGATAATAACGGGCAGTCCCAATCCACTCACAACGCTCATAACTCCGAGTGTGTACTCCGAGCTTGAGGCGTTTGCAATGGTGAGCGAATGAGCCGCGTCCAAGGTTGAAGGTAGTACGTTGGGGAAAAGAGCGGTGAAAATCGCCAGCGCGCCAAAAGCCATGAAGAAGCTCAGACCTGCGAAGGCACGGCCTTCGCGTGAGCTTCGGGCGCTTATCCATGCAAAGAGCACTGCAAATACGGCAAGAATAGTGCATAGCCAGGAAATACCGTTACCGGTTGTAACCTGCATGTACAGTACCCAGAGCACGATAGGCAAAAGCAGAAGCGGAAGCCAACGCACCAGGATGGTGCGCGCGCGGTGGCGTATATCTCCATCGGTTTTCAATGCAACAAAAGCAAGTCCCTGCACGAGGGCAAACCCTACAAGAGAGAGGCCGCCTAGAAGCACAGGCCAGGAGGCCCAGGCGAAGGCACCGCCTACGCGGTCACCGTTGGCATTAATTGGTAAGCCAATGGAGGTCAGCGCAAGAAGCGCACCTACCAGTAAAGCGATGAAGAATGATGATAGCGAGAGAGCGATAGTCCAACCGCGAATCCATCGTTCATCGTTTTTCTTACCGCGATACTCAATAGCAACCACGCGGAAGATCAGGGCAAGCAGCGCTAAAGTTAGTGGAATATATAGGGCTGAGAATAGGGACGCGTACCATAACGGGAACGCCGCGAAAGTGGCAGCACCACCGGTAACGAGCCAAACTTCATTACCATCCCATACGGGACCGATCGTGTTCAGAAGCAGGCGTCGCTCTTTCTCGTTTTTGGCGAAGATGCTCATGAGCATACCTACGCCCAAATCGAAACTGTCGAGGATAAGGTAGCCAATCCAGAAAATACCGATAGCGACGAACCAGATGGTTGGTAGCAGTGGCTGCCCGGCAAAGATATTAAAGTCGAAGGTCATCGTTGAGAATCCTTACCCGCCTAGTAGGCGAACTCCAAGACATCGCGTTTATCGTGACCGCTCTTTTCGCCGTCCTGCTCGTGTTCAGAACGCACGAGCTCGGGCATAGCGGCTACCACGCCGGCCTTAATGTATTTAGTCAGCAGGTAAATTTCGACCACCATCAGGATGCCGTATACCGTTCCTAGGGCGATGAGTGAGAATAGTATCTCTTCACCGCTTACGCCCGGAGAAACCGCTGCCGCCGTGAACATGAGGATGGATGGGTCACCCTCAGGGTTGGGCGCCACCACGAAGGGCTGGCGTCCCATTTCGGTGAAGATCCATCCGAGGGCGTTGCCGAAGAAGGGAGCCCAAATTCCCCACAAAGCCAGGGTTTTCAGCCACTTGGCTTCGGGAACAGTACCGGTTCCTTTTTTACGGGTAACCCACAGTACGTAGACGTACGAAAGTGCACCAATACCACCAAGCGTGATCATGCCGCGGAATCCGTAGTAGGTGACTTCCATAAGGGGCAAATAGTTGATCTTCTGCCCGGCACGCTCACCGTAGAGGGGGTTATCCGCCAGATGCGTACCGTATTTAGCTTCGTATTCAGGCATAAGGGTTTTCACGCCCTTGACCTCGGTGGTGAAATCTTCGTGGGCCAGGAATGAGAGTGCACCGGGAACCTCAAGCACTGCCTGCACCTTATCGCAGTCTTGAGACCCCAGAGAAGATATAGAAAGAACCGAGAAACCGGTACCGTCATGGCATGCCGCCTCGGCAGCCGCCATCTTAAGGGGCTGCTGATGAATCATGAGCTGAGCTTGAGCGTGACCGCTAAGAGCCACACCCGAGAACCCGATGAGACCCACAATCGCGCCGATGCGCAGGGAACGGAACCAAACCTTGTAGTCGGTCTTATCACGACCGCCAACTTCGGCATCTCCAACTACAACCTTGCCATCCTCTACGATGTCAATGCCGTCACGGCGTCGGCGCCAGAGCTTATACCAAGAAATACCGACCAGGAATCCACCGGCGACCTGAATGGCGCCAAAGATCACGTGGGGGAAGGTAAGAAGCGCGGTGTTATTTGTGAGAACAGCCCAAATATCAGTCATGCGGGGACGGCCATCGACCATTTCAACGCCTACCGGATGCTGCATCCAGGAGTTTGCCACCAGAATAAAGTATGCGGATACCCAAGAACCGAGAACCGCCATGAAGAGGCATAGGGCGTGAACTTTGGGCTTGAGCTTGTCCCATCCAAAGATCCAAAGCCCCAGGAAGGTTGATTCGATAAAAAAGGCAAAAAGACCTTCCATAGCTAGCGGCGCACCAAAGACGTCACCCACAAAACGCGAGTATTCACTCCAAGCCATACCAAACTGGAATTCCTGCACTAAACCGGTTGCCACACCCATTGCGAAGTTGATGAGGTAGAGCTTTCCCCAGAACTTCGTCATACGTTTGTATTCGTCTTTTTTCGTGAAGATATAGCGCAGGTACAGGAAGGTGACGACCATACCCAAGCCGAGGGTTAGGGGTACCATAAAGAAGTGGTAGACGGTCGTGATACCGAACTGCCACCGCCCAATGTCAAGGGGATCCATGTACATGATCCTTTTCTAGAATGTGTAAAGTCTACTGTTGGCAGACACGCCCGGGAGCGTAGCACACCTCCGGAAGTCAGGTGCACATATCTCAGGATGTCTTACATAGGTAAGGTAACGCGTTTTAAAAACGGCATGAACCAGGCAAGTTTTACACTCAGGTGTGCATGGCTTGACGAACCTATAAAGGTAGTTAACACAATTATTGATTTTTATGCGCTTTGACCCGTAGATATTGGGAGAAATTTCAAGATAAGCATCACGCCTTGGTGATGCCTTTCCTAAAACTTTCCAAGAAATCGAAGGTCAGCAATTTACACGTACTAAGGTGACTCCCCCAAATTATGAGGAGAGACACCTTTTTCTTATAGTCATACATAATTTATGAAGAAGGACACAGTGAGTATAATCACCAATATTTGCAGCGTCAAATATCTGTCAAAAAGAGGTTTCAACTCTCCTGCGTCAGATTGTTCACAGGTGCAAGCTAAATATCAATATTGTCCTGATCGAGCTGATGCGCACCAGCAATAATAAATTCCTTACGCGGAGCAACCTCCGCCCCCATCAGGAGCGAGAAAGCCTGCTCAGCTGCCTCCGCGTCTTCAATTCGGATGCGGCGTAGCATACGATGCCGGGGATCCATCGTAGTTTCGGCAAGTTGGTCGGCATCCATCTCACCCAAACCTTTATAGCGCTGAATAGGCTCTTTATAGCCCTTACCCTCAGCCTGCAGCTGGCCCAGCAGTTCATGCAGCTGACGTTCTGAATAGGTATACACCATCTCGTTCGGTTTACCTCGGTTAATAACCTCTACACGATGCAGCGGCGGTACCGCCGCATATACACGACCGTCTTCGATGAGCGGGCGCATGTACCGGTACATGAGAGTAAGAAGCAGGGTACGAATATGAGCGCCATCAACATCGGCATCGGTCATCATGATGACTTTGCTGTAGCGTGCCGCCTCCAGCTCGAATGTACGCCCAGAACCGGCACCAATTACCTGGATTAGGGCCGCGCATTCGGTGTTCGCCAGCATATCTGTTACTGAGGCACGCTGAGTGTTCAGAATCTTGCCGCGAATCGGTAGAAGCGCTTGATAGGCCGAAGATCGCGCCAAGCGGGCGGTACCCAGTGCGGAATCGCCTTCCACAATAAACAGCTCAGAATGCTCTACGTTTGTTGAGCGGCAGTCCACAAGTTTTGTTGGCATTGAGGAAGATTCCAAGGCAGTTTTGCGCCTCTGAGTTTCCTTGTGAATACGTGCTGAGATGCGGGTTTTCATCTCAGACACAATTTTTTCACACAGAGCTGCAGCCTGTGCTTTTTCGGCGCGTGCCGTAGAGTTCAGCCGAGCCTTGAGCTGATCACCAACTACTTTAGAGACGATCTGCCGCACAGCCGGCGTTCCCAGAATTTCCTTTGTCTGACCCTCGAATTGAGGTTCCGCAAGGCGCACCGTCAGCACGGCGGTAAGACCTGCGAGGGCATCGTCTTTCTCGACCTTATCATTGCCAACCTTAAACTTTCGAGCGTTGTCGGCAAGATGCTTGCGGAATGTTTTGAGAAGTCCTTGTTCAAACCCCGTGGCGTGGGTTCCGCCTTTGGGTGTGGCAATAATATTGACGAAGCTGCGGATTGTCGTCTCGTAGCCAATGCCCCAGCGCAGAGCAATATCAACCTCACACTCACGGTCAACTTCGGTGAGTTTAGAGCGCCCATCCGAGCCTAGAACGGGTACGGTTTCCGTAAAAGAGCCTCTGCCGCTAAAACGCCAAATATCGGTCACGGCAGAATCATGGGCCAGGAATTCAACAAATTCGCTAATACCGCCGTCATGCTGAAATACCTCTTCGTAAGGGCCAAACTCACCCGGAGTTCCAGGGATGCGCCGCTCGTCTCGAATAGCAATGCGCAGCCCGGGAATAAGGAATGAAGTTTGGCGGGCACGTGCCACCAAATCCTCGTAGCTAAAACGCGCATCCGGGGTAAAAATCTGCGGATCAGCCCAATACCGTACTCTGGTTCCAGTGACACCACGCTTGGCGCGCCCTACGATCTGAAGCGCAGGATGTTTCTCATCTGCAGGAGTAAAAGAGTCTTCAGGCTTAGGAGTGCGCCCGGAATCGAACACGCCCGGTAGCCCATGTCGAAAGGACATTTGATAGGTTTTTGACCCGCGATCTACCTGAACGTCAAGACGCGATGAAAGCGCGTTCACCACTGAGGCGCCCACACCGTGCAGACCGCCCGATGCCGTGTACGATCCGCCGCCAAATTTGCCGCCAGCATGGAGCTTCGTGAAAACCACCTCTAGCCCGGAAAGCCCGGTTCGAGGCTCAACATCGGTAGGGATACCACGACCGTCGTCCTGTACTTCAACAGAACCGTCTCGGTAGAGAATGATCTGAATTGACTGTCCGTAACCGGCAAGAGCCTCATCAACAGAGTTATCAATAATCTCCCAGAGGCAGTGCATAAGACCGCGGGAATCGGTCGAACCAATGTACATGCCCGGGCGCTTACGCACCGCTTCAAGACCTTCGAGAACCGAGAGGTGTCGGGCAGTATAGTTCGATGCAGCCAAGATGTTCCCTTTCGAAATGGTTTTCTTCGTAAGTCTATTCTATCGTGCACCGCAGGTAACTTGTGTTTACCCTCGTTACGAACGATGTAGCGATTTCATGTGTAGCCCATCCTGGACGCTGAGAGCGAAAGGCTCGGGGCGAAGGTATGGCACCGAGGGTATATGTGGTTGGATAGAGTTACGACAATTCTAGGAACCTATGAGAACTTCAGTAAGGGAGATTTTCAGTGAATGCTCATGCAACTCTCGAATCTGTTGATTCGCGTACGTTGAATTCCCACGATCGTTGCGATGTGTGTGGTTCTCAGGCATATATTCGTGCGGTCTTGCCTTCCGGGAGTGAACTGTTCTTCTGCGGTCACCACGGACGTGCCCACGAAGAAAAGCTCAAAGGGCTTGAAGGCATCTTGTTGTGGGACGATCAGACGTCACGACTTTAGGGCGAGATTCCCGAGGGCGTGACATCCGCCAGTAAATTACCAAGGGTACGGTTTCCTCTTCACGAAGAAAGTCGTACCCTTGAAGTTTCTAATGCGTTTCGCCGGTCGCCCGCGCCGAGCTTTCATGCCTATTAGTCACCATAATATTGGACGAGAAATAGAACTCTTCCGGCAGTTCGTTAGTCACAGGACCGTGCGGAAATTCGCTAATCTTAGGCACAAAATACCAGTCCATCAGTTCGGCGCTTGTCTGTTTCAGGATCTTACGCACACGCATGGCGCGCGCTACTTGACGGCGAAGTCGTGGGGTATCTTTCTGCGTCGAGGTAAAAATCCACGGTTTCTCGTATCCTTCAGCGACGGTACCGAAGGTAATCTGCAAGAACCCATCGTCGGTCGTGGAATAAAGAAGATCATTGGGCATAATATCGGTGAACGCGAGCATCCAGCTATGTCGGCGCTCATAGCATTCACGGGTTGTCTGCAAAGCCGCGATAAGGCGGTGGTCAATCAAGAGCTCTACCCGACGTTCCGTGATGTCCCCCAGCTTGGCGTAGTTCCCAAAAGCACGGTTTGCGCCGGAACGACGCGGCCATTTGGTGACGGCTCCATGAGGAACTTCTCCCGCAAAGGTGAACGGACCGCGAATAGTACCGGCCAAACGTAACCGTTCAAAGGGTGCTGTAGGCAGAAAAGTGTAAAGCAACCTATCGGCGCTTACCGATTTGCCCCAGCGTGCAGCTTCAAAAATAGTTGGTTCCGGTCCTACAGGGTACATACGGGGCATAGGCCGCCCATATTCGTCAAAACCCTCACGGGATTTTCCATCCGGCAGATAACCTTCCAGAGTTGCTCCCACCGGTCGAGTCCATGATCCTGAATAGGGTTTGACGATGCGCGGGTTCTGCACCGGAAGAATGCTGGTGCGTGTACCGAAGTAGGCGGGCATCCTCTCCAGATTGCGCCATGCGTATTTTGCGGCAACTGCTTCGCGCCACCAAAGGGGCCGTTTACCGGGGGTTTGCCCGCCCAAACAGTGCATCAAGACCCAAAACCCTGCCCAGAGAAAGCATAAAGCTGCGCCGCTCAGAGTTAAGATACTTCCAACCAGTGCTGCGGTACCTGTCGCCCAGATATTGATGCCCACCCATGCTGTTAAGAACCCCCAGCATCCCATGGCATAGGGCCCGAGAGTTATCACTGGATCAACTACTTTAACAGCGGCGATAACACGCCGGTTGAGCCCGCGCCAGATATAAGAGTATGCCCACAGCGCGGGAATCAGCAGAATAATCATTACAGCAAAGAGAACAATCATCAGGGCCTCAAAGCATATCTGTTGCCGTATATATTACTTACCATTGTGCCTTGTACCAGAATCGTTTTATACGATCTTCACGGTCGAAGCTGAGAAAGAGATGACCGCAACGTTCTTTCTTCAGAAGATGTCGTACATACCCGATTGATGTGCTAAAACACTCCGATCATGTGTCTTTATGGAAGAACCTCATAGGACGCATGATTATTTATGCTCAAGAGCTTGCTGCAGATGCGGAACTAATGCTTCAAAGGCACGCGCTCGGTGACTTATTGAATTTTTGATCTCCGCCGGGATCTGGGCACACGACTGGTCCGCATAGGCTCCATCATAAAGCGCGTTGTCACCATTAAGCTCCACCGGCATCATAATAGGATCATACCCAAACCCGCCGTTCCCCTGCGGTGCGTGCAAAAGCGTTCCAGGAAGCTCGCCGTACTCGACTGCTTCATACCCACCGAGCGCTGAAGGAACAGCGAGGGAGGCGGCACAGCAGAATTTAGCGGCACGGTGTTCATCGCTGATATCACGAAGTTGCTCCAAAAGCAGGGTGAGGTTCGCGGTATCGTCCCCATGCTCCCCCGCCCAGCGCGCCGAAAAAATGCCGGGAGCGCCGTGAAGAACCTCAACGGAAAGACCCGAATCATCGGCAATAGCGATAAACCCTGTAGATTCTGCCACGGCACGCGCCTTGAGCAATGAATTCTCGGCAAATGTTACCCCGGTCTCTGGAACATCGGGGGCAGTGATGCTGGCGGCATCGACCACATCGGTATCCACGTTCAGCCCAACAATACGGTTACGCAAAATTTCGCGAAGTTCGCGCAGCTTACCTTGATTGCGACTCGCTAAGACAACCTTAACCATAAAAGTATTACCCCTCTTCAAGAGATTCACGCTGTACGCGAGCAAGTTCGGCGGTGCCTTCTAAAGCAAGGTCGAGCAAAGCATTCAGCTCATCACGGTCAAACGGTGCGCCTTCTGCCGTACCCTGAACCTCCACAAATTTCCCGGATCCGGTCACGACCACGTTCATATCAGTTTCAGCGCGCACATCCTCGGTATAGGGTAAATCAAGCATGGGAGTACCGTCGATAATACCCACGGAAACAGCTGACACAGAGTCTTTCAAAGGCTTAGCACTGGGTGAAAGCAGACCATTACGCCGTGCCCACGCGATAGAATCGGCGAGCGCTACATAGGCACCCGTGATCGAAGCGGTACGTGTTCCGCCATCTGCCTGAAGAACATCGCAATCCAGAACAATGGTATTTTCTCCCAACGCGTTCATATCGATAATGGCACGCAGGGATCGCCCAATAAGACGGGAAATTTCGTGTGTACGACCGCCAATTTTCCCCTTGACGGATTCACGCGAAGACCGGGTTCCTGTAGCGCGCGGAAGCATGGCGTACTCTGCGGTTACCCAGCCCTTTCCTTCACCTTTGAGCCAGCGTGGTACCCCTTCCGTGAAGGATGCGGTGCACAGCACCCGGGTATCGCCAAACTCTACCAGCGCAGACCCTTCGGCTTGGTTTGACCACCCACGAGTGATGGTGATGGGGCGCAGTTCGTTGAGGGCACGACCGTCGGCACGGGCTACAGAAGTCATAGTTCTCCTACTCTTCTTCCGGTGGAAGAGATATGTTTGACATAGGTGGATCGAGCAGTTCGATAACGTTCAGGGTTGAGGTTGGCGGATGCGTGGGTGCTGGCCTAGGATGCACGCGATAGCTTGCTGCAACCTCGGCGACGCCTACCGGCCCGTCAAATGCGCTTTGTGCCTCGGCACGGGCGATATCGGGGTCATTCCACACGGGCAGGTGCGTTAACAAGAGGTTGCGTACCCCGGCTTCTTGAGCCGCTTCACCGGCGCGCTTACCGGTCAGGTGAATACCACGCAGCGCGTCGTCACGCCCTTCTTGGTATGCCGCTTCGCATAGGAAAAGATCAGCGCCGCGGGCAGCCTTGATGAGTCCATCGCATGTATCGGTATCACCGGAGTAAGCAAAAAGTGTTCTGCCGTCCCGGCTATTGCAGGTAATACGCAGGGCGTAAGGATCTTTAGCGGGGTGGAGCACCCTGAATGGCTCGACCGTGAAAGGTCCAATTTCGACTTTATGCCCTTCGTCCCAAGTATGATATTCAAACTCGGTACTCATGCCCGGGTCTGGGTCAAGCCCGTGCGTTGCCGAAAGATATTCGTTAATGGCGGCAGGTCCGTAGAGAGGAATCCTACCTTTGGGCCAGCCTCGGGGATCCCATTTCACGGCGACATGCAAACCGGAGAGGTCAATGCAGTGGTCAGGGTGAAGATGCGATATCAGGATAGCGTCAATCTCAGCTAGGTCAATATACCGTTGAAGTACGCCTAGGGAGCCGTTGCCCATATCCATGAGCACACGCCACGTGCGCCCAGCATAGTCGGTTGCTGAGAGCAGATAACAGCTCGCCGGAGAATTTGGTCCGGGAAACGAGCCGGTACAGCCGATAATCGTCAAGCGCATACGGGGTGTTTCCTATTCGGTGTGTGTGAAAGCAGCAAGACTTGAGTCGATCGTGACGGAAGGCAGTCCTGAGGCTTCTTTGGAGTTGGAGTCTTTCGTAGTGGCCTTTTCGCTGCCTGCTGGTGCGGGAAGAGCCGCCAAAGAGCCCGTGGGGAATCGTTCTGCCACAGATGCCGTGTGCCGCACATTGTGAACTTCTGGACCCAAGAACCTGCGCGCTAGGTTCTCGAAAGTCTCAGATTCGCCGGTCGCTAAGAATTCATGATGCGGATTCGTTTCAAGGTCAGGGTTCTCAATATTCTCGGTAAGAAGTGCCCGATAAACGTCTTTGGCAGTCTCATCTGCCGAAGAAACAAGAGTTACGTCCTCCCCCATGATGTAGGAAATAATGCCCGTCAGCAAAGGGTAGTGAGTGCAGCCAAGTACCAGCGTGTCTACTCCCGAATCTTTAAGGGGCTGCAGATATTCTTCGGCAGTACGCAAAAGTTCGGGTCCGGATGTCACGCCCTTCTCCACGAACTCGACGAATCGAGGACATGCGACAGACTGCACCATAAGGTTCGGGGCAATCGCAAATGTATCTTCGTAAGCGCGTGAGGTTACCGTTGCCTCTGTGGCGATAACCCCGATCTTACGGTTGCGGGTCGCGGCTAGTGCTCGACGCGCGGCGGGCTGAATTACCTCAATCACGGGAATACCGTAGTGGCGGGTGTAGCGTTCGCGCGCATCCCGAAGCACGGCGGCAGAGGCAGTATTGCACGCAATAACCAGCATTTTTACGCCGGAATCAACAAGCTCGTCCATAATGCGCAGAGCATTGGCACGAACCTCAGCAATTTTGAGCGGGCCGTAGGGTCCATGAGCGGTGTCGCCTACATAAATAATGCGCTCATGCGGCAACTGATCCATAATAGCGCGCGCAACAGTCAGACCACCTACCCCGGAGTCAAAAACTCCGATGGGTGCGCTTGATGTCGGACCAGCAGGTGGCGCGGGAGTTCCCCACGGGGTGCGGGTACGATATGGATTTGAGGTATCTAAGTTATCGCTCACGAACTTTACCTGTTTTCCTTCAGCATATGATGTACTTTATTTTCATTCTAAGGTGTCACAGATACTGTCCTGTTCTAGATAGCCGTCTCTGAGTCCTAAACCACCCTATAGGATGAGCCACATCAAGGTTCGGGCAGTGATGTTTCTATCGCATGCGGTACTGAGCTCGTTAATCTGGAAGGCATCGTGCGATGCGCTTATTTTGTCTCTGACCAGCACGTTTCTAAGACTGCGGGGTTTCCATCGAATCAAGCATCGCAACCATAAGCGAGTCCTGTACCCAGGTCACGAAATTGTACACGACCGCCAAATAATCGTCATCGTTCTCAACCTTTGACCAGTCTGTGAGATGGTGCACCTGGTCTGCGCGTTCTTCATCGATAATGTCTAAACGGCTTCCCAGGACTAAACGGATGTCGTTAAGTGCAGATGCCCACGCATGCGCGTGCTCATCGCTAAGTACAATGTCTCCCGCTTCAATGTCGAAAGCAAGGAGACTCAGGTTTGCCACCTTCGTGGCGCGTAAATCCTGTTCGGTGTACCGGCGATATTCCAGCGCTGCCTCAGGATCGCTACTTCCTGCAGGCAGTACTCGTGCCACCGCTGGATCGTCTGGAATGCTGGGATTCTCGACAATACCGATGAGAGCTTCAAGAGGATCATGATTTTCCGAATCCGGAGATTCCAGAAGAGCAATCACGTCTTCGGCTAGATCTCGAATAAGATCAAATTCAGCCTTCTCAAATCGAGCGGCATAGCCATGCGGTGTATGTCGAAAACCCTGCGCCATAAATTAGTTCTCCGCCTTTTCAAAGCTCGCCATCAAACCCCACGCGTGCATGGCCTGGGTATGCTTTTCCGCATCCTCACGACTACCGGTGAACACAACAGCCTTGCCATTATTGTGCACCTGGAGCATCAGTTTCTCGGCACGACGACGGCTAAACCCGAAATGAGCGCGAAAAACATAAGAAACATAGGTCATAAGATTAACGGGATCGTTCCAGACGATTACCTGCCACGGCGTCTGCGTTTCAAGGTTTTCGTCAAACGTCGCATCAAGCTCAGTGGCATCTAGAGTATCGGTCGCAAGAACAGCCGTCACAGTGTGGTTGGAAAGATGGGTGAGCTTGTTGGTCATGCATAAGATTATACTCGTGGGGGCTTTGTTCCCGCGGGATTGATTCCGTTCAAATAATCATAAATATCTTAAAGTCAAATTTACATTATGTCGCGGACAACACATCCCGTAAAGGTAGTAACCTGCCTAACAGACAACTAAAATGAGACATATGGCAACTACCTCGCTTCTAACCGACCATTACGAACTTACGATGCTCCAGGCAGCGCTCGCCTCTGGAACTGCGCATCGCCGCTGCACCTTTGAAGTCTTTACACGTCGCTTGCCCGCGGGCCGCCGCTACGGCGTGCTCGCAGGTACAGGACGCTTTCTCGAAGGGCTTCAGTCTTTCCGCTTCGATGACGAAGATCTATCTTTTCTAGCCTCTCGCAATGTTGTGAATGCGCAAACCCTAAAATACCTTGAGAACTTTAGGTTTACTGGCAATATTCGAGGCTATGTCGAGGGAGAGATTTTCTTTCCGCACTCCCCCGTTGTACAGGTCGAAGCAACTTTCGCAGAAGCCTGCGTCTTAGAAACCTACCTGCTGTCTATCTTGAACTATGATTCAGCTGTTGCATCTGCCGCATCACGTATGACTGCGGCGGCGGGTCACCGTCCCTGTATTGAGATGGGCTCACGCCGTGCGCACGAACGTGCCGCTGTATCGGCGGCACGTGCCGCTGCTATTGCAGGCTTCACTGCAACATCTAACCTGGAAGCGGGCAGGCGCTATGGGCTTCACACTCTCGGTACCAGTGCCCACGCCTTTACCCTTCTTTACGACTCTGAGCGTGAAGCCTTTGAAGCGCAACTGCAATCGTTAGGGGCACGCACGACCCTTCTTGCTGATACCTATGATGTCGAGAATGCGGTACGCCTTGGTGTGGAACTCGCGGGCGAAGAACTCGGCGGAGTCCGCCTAGACTCAGGTGATCTGGTAGCATCGGCGCAGCGCGTGCGTGAACTTCTCGATTCTCTGGGCAACCACAACACCAAGATTACAGTAACGAGTGATCTTGACGAATACGCTATCGCTTCCTTAGCCGCCGCGCCGGTAGATTCCTACGGTGTGGGCACCAGGCTAGTGACCGGTTCCGGTGCGCCTACCTCCGCAATGGTGTACAAGCTGGTAGAACGTGAAAATACTGCTGGCGAGCTGGAACCCGTCGCTAAAACCTCTGCTGGCAAACGTTCTCTAGGTGGTGCAAAGCAAGCTGCGCGCCGCCACAATTCCTTGGGCATCGCTACTGCTGAGCTTATCGGAACGGGGAACAACCCCGCTGCCCTCGAAAATACTCGCGACCTTATTCGCGATTTTGTGGTTTCTGGCGAACTCCTGCCCGGTTTTACTGGCGAGGAGGCGGTACGCAACGCAACCAAACGACATAGCGCATCCCTAGCGGAACTTCCCGAATCCGCTCGTCGCCTTTCAGAAGGCGAACCCGTTATTCCCACCGAATTTATCTAGCCACAGCCCATCCAGATATTGCCAAGAAAGGGACTATACACATGGCAAAAGCGCTTATTATTGTCGATGTTCAAAATGATTTCTGCCCTGGCGGAGCCCTTGCAACACAGCAAGGCGCCAACGTGGCATCGCTAATTAGCGAATACGTTGAGGAACACCACCACCAGTACGATGCCATTGTGGCAACTCAAGACTGGCACATTGATCCGGGCGATCATTTCTCAGAAAATCCAGATTATGTGAATTCCTGGCCCGTACACTGCGTCGCCAACACCGAAGGGGCAGAGATTCACCCGAATCTTGATACCGACTATATCGAAGCATATTTCCGCAAAGGCAAGTATGAGGCGGCATATTCGGGCTTCGAGGGTCTTCAAGCTGCCGAAGATTCCGTGATGACCGGTGAGCACGATCCCGAAGCATCGTTGGAAGATGAGGCACCTAACACCCCGCTCGCCGATTGGCTCGACGAACATGATGTTAAAGATGTTGATATTGTCGGGATCGCGACCGACTTCTGTATACTAGCGACGGCAAAGGATGCAGTAGACGCCGGGTACGAAACTCGCGTTCTGATTGACCTCACGGCGCCGGTTCATGAAGACAAACTGGATGATGTTATCGCCGACATGGAGGATGACGGTATTACCGTCACAGAAGCGCTTTAGCCAGGGGAGAGATTATTCTACAAGCTCCTGCCCACGAACCAATCCGCCAATTTATCCAGGCGAGCCTGAATTTGCTCCGCGGATGCCTGTGCAACTGCGGGACCACCGCAAATTTTACGCAGCTCATTATGGATAACGCCGTGTGGTTTGCCTGAACGGATAGACCAGGCTGCCACGTTTTTCGCCAGTTTATTGCGCATCTCTTTGAGCTGGCGGTGGTCCACAATCGCGGGAGCTGCTGTCGCTGGGCGGCGGGATGCGTGTTCACGCTGGCGTGCACGAAGCAGAGTACCCACCTGGTCGGCGTCCAGCAAACCGGGAATACCGAGGAAGTCTTGTTCTTCTTCCGAACCGATCTCCAGACCACCTGACGAAAATTCGGAGCCATCGAAGAGCACGCCGTGGAAGGAAGCTTGCGAACCAATCGCCTCGAATTTACCGCGCGTTAGTTGTTCGGAAGCGCGTTCCTCGCGGTTTGCTTCTTCGAGCGCTTCATCGTCCAGCCCTTCAGCCATTGGATCGATATCGTCGTCGGTGGTATGGCGGTCGAGGGCGTGGTCACGCTCAACTTCCATATCGTTGGCAAGCATCATCAGCTGCGGCACAGACGGCAGAAAGACAGATGCGGTTTCCCCACGTTTACGGGCGCGTACAAAACGGCCAATCGCCTGTGCGAAGAAGAGAGGTGTGCTGGTGCTGGTAGCATACACACCCACCGCCAAGCGGGGTACGTCCACCCCTTCGGACACCATGCGTACCGCGACCATCCACCGCTTGTTGCTTTCACGAAAATCGTCGATTTTAGCGGATGCTTCACGATCGTCAGAAAGTACTACGGTCGGCTTCTCCCCCGTAATCTTGTGCAGTTTTTCGGCATAGGCTTTGGCGTCGGCATGGTCAGTTGCGATGACGAGCGCTCCCGCGTCGGGAACAGCGCGGCGCACTTCGGTGAGTCGTTTATCGGCCGCAGAGAGCACAGTGGGAATCCACTCACCCTGAGGATCAAGTGCGGTGCGCCATGCCTGGGCGGTAATATCTTTAGTGAATCCTTCCCCTAGATTCGCCGCCATTTCTTCGCCGGCGGAGGTCCGCCAGCGCATTTGTCCGGAATATGCCATGAAAATAACTGGCCGCACCACGTGGTCTTTCAGCGCAGGGCCATAACCATAGGAGTAATCGGCTCGCGACCGACGAATACCTTCATGGTCTTGCTCATAGGTAACAAATGGGATAGGTGAGGCATCAGATCGGAATGGTGTACCGGTCAGCGCAAGGCGACGTGTGGCCTCATCGAAAGCTTCACGCAGACCATCGCCCCAAGATAAAGCATCACCTGCATGGTGGATTTCGTCGAAAATAACAAGAGTCTTGTCATTTTCGGTATTTCGGGCGTGTAGCTGCGGCTTATTAGCAACCTGCGAATATGTGAGCGCTACACCCTTGTATTGGCGTCCAACGTGAACATCGGCGTTTTTGAAATTAGGATCGATCGGAATACCGACCTTAGCGGCGGCATCCGCCCACTGTTTCTTGAGGTGGTCGGTGGGTGCTACCACGGTAAGTTTTCGCACAACCCCGCGATCGAAGAGTTCGCGTGCCAAGGTGAGAGCAAAGGTTGTCTTGCCCGCGCCAGGGGTTGCTACAGCCATAAAGTCCCGAGGGTTCGTCTCAAAATATTTTTTCATCGCCTCGGCCTGCCAGGCGCGCAGACTGACGGAAGTACCCCAGGGTGCACGGTCAGGGTATGCCGGGGAGAGCTTTGGCTTAACCATACTGTCAAATAATGTAGGTTCTTCGTACTCGCTCATGCTCTTCTCCCCCCATATTTTCTCTGGTTTACCTTTGATTCAGTATTTCCTGTGTACAAAGGCTCCTACAGAAACACAGATTATAAATTCTACCACCGTGTCGTGATACGTCCGCGAAGATTCGCGCAATTATTTTGCCCGACGCGAAGTCTGTTTGAGCCCAAAAATAGAGTATGTGCCTGCACCCCCATTATGGGGGTGCAGGCACATACTCTGCAGGTTCCGGAGCGAAACTTCCGTTATTTGTCGCCGTTATCCGAATTATCTTTACCAGGCTTAAGACCCTCGTAGATTTCTTTGCAGGTTGGGCAGACTGGGAATTTCTGCGGATCGCGTCCAGGAGTCCACACCTTACCGCATAGCGCGCGAACGGGTTCACCGGTAAGGGCGGATTCCATGATTTTTTCCTTACGCACATAATGCGAGAAGCGTTCATGGTCACCCGGCTCAGAAAGCTGGGCTTCTTCCCGCTCAAGTAATGCAGTACCGCCCGCCGTCTCAGGACCAAAGGGATCTTCAACGCCTTCAATGGAACTCATGTTCTATCCTCCAAGTATGTTCTCGCCGTCTTAGTGCTATTAGTTCTATTGTAGAGACTAGTGTAACAACGGGAAGGGATTCATAGTTATTCCATAGAGAACAAAGGCGACGATTGGAAACATACGTGTAGCTGCCCCATAACACCACCCCATATTCTCTATATAGGCTCTAGTTCGTATTGAACTTTGCAACCTGCTGAAGCATCATCGAGCTATGGCGATCGTAGAGTTTACCACCTGCAGAAATTCCAATAATGAATAGTGCAGCGCCGATAACCAGCTGGATAACGCCGGAGATAATCAGCACCATGTCATCCTTGCCGCCGACCATGTAGATGAACGAGCCAATCCCACCGGGAAGAGCGATCAGCATGCAGATAATCATGCTACCCATCAGTAAAAGCTGCTTCGCAAAGCCGTCTGGCTGCTTAGGCGTTTTGAAGGGGTTGGCTCCAGGAGGCGCGACCGGTGGTGAAAGCACTGTATCAAGCATCAATCCGAACCCTACGGTTCCTGCGTAGACTCCCAGCTGATGCAAAAGCACGACCGGGTAATAGGCTATAAGCCCGTGGACAGCGCACATAATAAAGGACATCACCACGACGATTGGCAGCATTACGATGGAATGTCCGAGTGCACGCCCGAGCCTATCATCACGCCCACACAGAGGCGAGAGCACGTGCAGACTAAAAGCCGTGTTATCGTACGAGACCATATACGCTATGTAGAATCCTGTGAAGACATTGCAGAAATAAACCCAGAAGCCAAAGAGCGTTTCAGGTCCAGCCCCGGAATTAGCGAGCTGGATTCCCGTCGTCGCAACACGAGACCCCATGCTGCTCGTGAAGAGCGGCATCACGAGAGCAAAGAGTACATAGAGCATGGCAGTCATGACGATCAGCAAAGTCATGCGCGTATCTTTGAAGTAGCTATGAATGGTACGTGCAGCCACAGCACCCCAACCAGTGTTTGGGAACCTCGCAAAAATACCAATATCTCCTGCCGTCAGGTTCTTAGCCTTGCCCCGTTTTTGTTCACCGCTGACATTACGCATTGAGCGTTCGAGGCTACGACCCCACAATACCCAAGCACCACCCAGGTATATGAGGGAAAGTACCAGACTTAGACCTGCTAGAGCCCAGTTACCCGCCGCCACATGGTATGCAATCGCAAAAGCGGACCCGAAAGGCGTATACCCCAACCATTGAACTTTCTGAGCGATCTCCTGGAAATGATCTATCACATAGAACATAGCTCCACTGAATATGAAGCCCGAGCTTACCAACAGCACGCCCAGAATAATCTTGAAGATAAGATCAATACGGGGGTTAGCATTCAAATAAACGCCAAGCTGATTGGCAAGGCGCGCCACTGTCATCAGCAAAGCCAGCCCCAACACTATGCTCAGCAGATAGGCTGCTAGTCCCACAGGATTACCAATAAATCCAAGGGTTCCCAGAAGGATTAGGATAATCGTCGCTATACCTGGAAGACCTATAAACCCACCGAAAAATTGCCCCTTCTGCAGCGTCTTAGCCTCTAGCGGGAATAACACGAAGCGGCTTTCATCAAGGGTTCCGTCTAGGCCAGTCCAGACAATGGGGATAAGAGCCCAGCCAAGAGATACAAGAAACCCGAGGAATAGGGCGAGTGCAGGACCATCTAAACTACCATCAATCCCTAAACCAACGTAAGTGAATCCCAAACCAGTCAGTGCGCCAAGCAGGTACAGGGCGCCAAAAGCAATACCAATAATCGCCCACACACTACGTTTGAGCGAGGCAAGCACATACCGCCATTTTAGTGAGACGAGGTGCGCAACCATGATAGTCCTTCCGAGGTGGTGCGTCCGCCCACGAGCTGTATGAAACGTTCTTCCAAAGTAGATTCCCCACGCACCTCATCAACCGTACCCGCAGCGAGAATCCGTCCCTCATCAATAATGGCGACGTGATCGCATAAACGCTGCACCAAGTCCATGACATGCGATGAGAGAATAACTGTTCCGCCTGAGGCGACGAATCCTTTGAGGATATCCTGAATATTAGCCGCTGAAACCGGATCAACCGCTTCAAAGGGCTCATCCAAGATCAAGACTGAAGGGGCGTGAATCAGCGCTGCTGCGAGGGCGATCTTCTTGGTCATACCTGCTGAATAGTCGGCTACCGCGCGGCCTGCTGCATCGGTTAAATCCATAGCTTGCAGAAGGTCCTTGGTACGTTCGGCAACAGTGTCACGTTCGAGACCGTGCAGGTACCCCGAATAGGTAATAAGCTGTTCACCTGTGAGTTTATCGAAAAGGTGCACGCCATCCGGCAGAACGCCCAAGTGCTTTTTGGCTTCCAAAGGGTTCTGCCACATATCGGTTCCCTTAATCAACGCCACGCCTTCGGTGGGCTGCAGCATACCCGAAACCATTGAGATAGTCGTCGTCTTACCAGCACCGTTGCGCCCTACCAAACCGTAAAAAGAGCCGGTAGGAATGGAAAGATTAATGCGATTAACGGCAACAGTCATGCCGAACGCCTTCGTCAAACCATGAATTTCGATGGCATTAACAAGGTGCGCACCAGGTTGGTGACTAAGAGCCTCACGGGTGACTTGAGGCAAGCTCCCCGGCTGCGCGTTTGCATAACTCTGTTTGGTCATTGACTGGCCAGCATCATACGCCGGTGTACCAGCTTGTGTATTCTCTGGTGAATAGCCGTAGTCTTCAGGTGCCGTCCCAGGCACAGAATTGTGTTCTTTCATACATACAACGGTACCAGTTTGGGAATACTTCAGAACCATATCTTGGGCTTATATCATCAATAATTCTCTAAACTTTTTAAAGCATGAACTATAAGGATGACTAGAGTATTTTCCATGAACTTCCCGTTGAAGGTGTGAATAAGGCGGGATGCACCATAAGATACAAACATCCCGCCTTATTCTCTCTTCTGTGGGGTCTAGAAAATTGCCGTTGTCAACTCAGCTCGTGCTTTGACTGTTCGTGGGTCTGTAGCACCCACAACGTCGAAGAGCTGCACAAGACGCTCACGTACTCGGGTCTTATCTTCCGGCGGAACCGCTTTAAAAAGTCGTAGAAGGCGTGCGTAAGCATCTTCAACATGCCCGCCTATAACGTCAAGATCGGCAACGTTAAAGGCAGCCTCAATGTTGAGAGCGTCGGATGCAGCTGCTTCACGCTCTTGGGCAAGATCCAAATCTGCCACGCGAGCTAATAAATCAACCTGAGCAAGCCCGACTTTAGCATCATGATCGCCCGGGTTCTCTGTCAAAGCCTTGCGGTAGGCGGCTCGTGCTCCTTCATAGTCGCGTTCATCAAGCGCCTCCAGTGCTTTAGCGTGCAGCGGCGGCAGGGTTTTCTCTTCCTCATCCGAAGGAGCAGGCTCAAATCCACCGGGAAGCTGATACTGCGCAGCAACCTGCAAGACCTGCTTCAGCATTTCTGACAGATCCTGCGGACTGATCTGACCGTTATAAAGAGGGGCCGGGCGACCGGCGATAACGGCCACGCCTGCCGGTACGCCGTCCATGCCAAACGCTTGGGCAGCCTCCGGAAGATTCGTAATATCGACGGCGGCAAGCAGCATCGCACCTTCCGCCGCATTGACTAGGTTTTCGACGGCGTCTAGCATTTCAAGCGACGCTGGAGAATGCGGGGCATATAGCCCAAAGATCACGGCGCCTTGGGTAGACAGTTGTACGTACTTCTGAAAATCTTCAGGTGTTGCAACATCGAAACGCCAGCTTTTCGCCGAATTGCTTTGTGCTGCAGTGGGTGTAGAAGTACTGATATCGTGACCGCCAAGCACTGGAGCGCTACGTACCGACGCGGGAATTTGTTCTGCTGAGCTTTGGGGGTTTGTTGGCAGTTGGTTCGGGGTTGGAGGAATTGTCATCGAGAATCCTTTGCGAGCCTCAGAGAAATTTAACGTACTCCCTAATTATCCCGCGCGACCCGCTGTTTTACAGGATTCTCGGCAATCGTTCGAGGTGCGCGAAATTTCAGATAGGCTTACTCGGTAGCTTTCTGCCTCAAGAATGTTGCGAGCGCATACAGTTTTCAGAGATGCCCGGTAGAATAGCCAGGTAAGCTTTATGAAAGGCAGACTATGTCCGATAGCTCGAATCCGCAAGCCCAGCAGACTCCTCCCCCAGTTCCCCGGGTTCCGCGGAAAAAGCCGGAGCAGGAAGAACACATGTTTGAACAGGACGGTTCCGCATCGTCTACAAAGCGCGAATCCCTGACTTCACATATTACGGGTACCATCAGCGATTTGACCGATAGCATCAGTCAGGCACGCTCACAACGCCGCAAAGCTTCTCTTCCTCCCCGCATCTCTCCAAAAGTCGATGAGGCTTCTGAACTTCATATTTATGAGAAAAGCTCACCGCTGCATAATCCTGTATCTTTCGGTTTCCTGACGACGGTTGGTGTTGGTCTGGCCCTGCTGGCTTACTACGCTTTTACCAATGTCGGCGCGCTTGTCGGCTGGGTCACTGGCGCTATCTTCATCGCGCTTGGGCTTGACCCCATTGTTCGTAAACTTGAGAGTTTCGGCGTTAAACGCAGTGCCGGTGTGGTGATTGTGGTTCTTTCCTTCGCAGCCATCATTAGCGGACTTGTGGTGTGGATTGTGCCTATTATCAGCGCACAGGCCAGCAGCTTTGTCTATCGGGCACCCGCTATTTATCAGGATTTCATCGATTCTGATACTTTCAAACGCATTGATGACGTTCTGCATGTTAACGACTGGGTTAATAACAACGTTCCAAAGTTCCTAGAGTCTCTTACATCAAGCTCTGCGGTCGGCGGATTCATGAGTAACCTAATTACTGCGGGTTCCACAATTGCGCAGATTTTGACCGGCACTATTATTGTGCTGTTCCTCTCGCTCTATTTCCTCTCATCAATGCGCACTATTAAGGCGTGGGGGTCGCGTTTGGCTCCGGCTTCCAAGCGGGAACGTGTTGAGGAACTTACCGAACGTATCACGGGTGCTGTTGGTAACTATGTGATGGGGCAGGGAGTTGTCGCTGTTCTCAACGCAACCTTCGCGCTTATCACCATGATTATCTTGGGGTTCTCATTCCCTCAACTTGTGGCTGTGTTCGTCTTGATTTTGGCCTTCATCCCATTGGTTGGCGGCGTAGCGGCGCTTGTTCTGGTGTCTCTCATTCTTTTGACGCAGGGCTGGCAAATGTCTGTCACATTTGCGATCGCCTATTTTATCTACCTACAGATTGAGGCATACATAATTTCGCCGCGTATTATGTCAAAGGCTGTTTCGGTTCCCGGCGGTGTCGCTATTATCGCCGTCGCTGCAGGCGGTGCGCTGTGGGGCGTCTTGGGCGCGCTTATCGCGATTCCTGTCGCCGCATCGTTACTGATTCTGGTGAAGGAAGTCTTTATTCCCCGCCAAGACCATCGGTAAAAAACCTTTTCTTAGAAATATAAGGATGCGCCCGCCGTTGAGAAAAGCGGCAGGCGCATCCTTCGTATAGACGGAGTAGACAGATTATGGTTCAGTAATCTCTTCTGCGACCGGGCCGTTGTATTCGGTAGGAAGTGTAGTCTGCTGACCCGTCACCACTGAGACAAGGGCGTTGATCACGCTGTTTACCGACTTTTCACCCACCCAAAGGTGTTTACAGTTCTCAAAAGGCACGACCTGAGTGCGGGCTATTGATTTAAAACGCTCGCGCGCTTCGGTGGGGCGTAGATAGTCGTCAAACTCCGGGATAAAGGCATAGAGCGGATTTGAGATTTTATTCCATTCGTCCAGTTCGGCGGGATGCACTCGGTGCAGAGGCGGAGAAAGCAGAATAGCCCCCACAAATTCTGATGCATGTTCTGGGGCATACTTGAGCACAAGTTCCGTACCGAAAGACCACCCGATTAACCAGATATTCGGCAGCTGGCGTTCTACGGCATATTGTAAGATCGCGTCAAAATCTTTTTTCTCGGCAAATCCTCCGTCAAACACGCCCTCGCTTGTACCGCGGATCGAAGAAGTACCACGGGTGTTGAACCGCAGAACCGCAATATTTGCAAGCGCTGGCAGACGGAATGAAGCCTTCTTGTACACATGCGAATCCATATACCCACCGTGTGTTGGAAGCGGGTGAAAAGTCACGAGAGTAGCTTTAATGTCCCCTTCGGGAAGTGCCAGTTCACCCACAAGGCGCTTCCCGTCAGCGGTTGTAACATCAAAGTTCTCTCGGCGCGCGGGAAGTACCGTGCGAGATTTAATGAGAACAGGCTGATCAGATTGGGTGAAAACATACCGTGAGGGATCAAACTCTCGGAGTTTTCCAGAGGACTCTTCAGTCGCCATAGTGTCACTTTCTTCGTTCTAACAGGTCTTCGCGCCCACGATAGGTATTCCGATCTCGTAATAGTTCTAAGCGCGTCTGGTACGCCAACAATGTTGGTGCCAGTGGCGGCGCTCATCAATGGCGCGAGAACGCCCCAGTGTATGGCTTTCTTGCCATACAACAAGATGCGCTGTTCTTGGCGGAATTGGACGGTTACATTCCGGGCACGTATAGGTTTTCAGAGCATTTACGGCGGGAATGTACTGCACCAGCCAATCACCAAAACGGTCACGTTCAATGCGCGGCGCAGGGTCAAGAATACGAGATATATCACGTCCACCGGGTGCAGACCGCGTCCATTTGTTGGAGGTTGTGCCCGAGGAACGTTTACCGGGGTGATTCTTGCGTGCCATGCTTTCTATTCTAGCGTTCAGTACGGCTTGCCATCTTTTAGCTGCTTTGATGCCGCCAGGCAGCGGTTTCTACAGCTGGCATGTCATAGTCTTCCTCGGTAGAGTAGATGGGGTGCGTATCGTTATAGCTGAATGTTCTGTTGATTACGAAGGGCGTTTGCGTGCCCATCTCCCCCGTGCTACCCGCTTACTTATGGTGAAGAATGACGGTTCTGTGCTTATCCATTCCGATGGCGGTTCCTATAAGCCGCTGAACTGGATGAGCCCACCATGTTCTCTCCTTGTCGCAGACTATGACGAGATTCCAGATAGCACCCGGGAAGATCTTGATACGGATGTGCAGCAGCTGTGGACGGTACAAGCCGCTAAAAGTGATGACCGCCTTCTCATCCGCGTGTACGAAGTTATTCATGAGCACACCCATGATTTAGGAGTCGATCCTGGACTTATCAAAGACGGCGTAGAGGCCGACCTGCAGCGTCTTCTTGCTGAGCAGATCGAAACACTCGGTAAGGGTTACTCCTTGGTACGCCGTGAATACCCTACGGCTATTGGTCCTGTGGATATTATGGCGAGAGACTCCAACGGTATCAGCATTGCGGTAGAGCTCAAGCGCGTGGGCGATATTGACGGGGTGGAACAGCTTACCCGGTACCTCGATCTGCTCAACCGCGACCCACGGCTGGCACCCGTCAAGGGGGTTTTTGCTGCACAAAAGATCAAGCCCCAGGCACGGACTCTTGCCGAAGATCGCGGTATCCGCTGCATCTCTCTCGATTACGATGCGATGCGCGGTATCGACGACGCTGCAGATCGGCTTTTCTAAGCCAATATTTATGCGCTGTAGAGATCTTCGCGACTCTAAAACTCAAGTATTCGGGAAGGTAAAAGCCGGTACAACCAACAATTGGTTGTACCGGCTTTTACCTTATTAACGGTTTACTTCTTACCCGTCGTAGGGGTAGCGATCTCGGCATGCTTTGCCGCGATCGTTACCTTATCGTTTGAGACGGTCAAGAACCCATCATGCAAACGCGTGGTGAGTTCGCCACCATCGACGGGTCGAATCAGAAGTTCTCCGTCCTCCGCAAGAAGCGCACAGGTGGGAATGAGTCCGGGATAAATGCCCAAATCGCCGTTCGTAGTACGCACCCGTACATAGGAAGCTTCACCAGTCCACACGACGTTTTCGCGAGAAACAACTTCAACTGTTAGTGCCATAATTACTTGGCTCCGGTCTGTGCCTTGATTTCCTCGTACTGACGCATCACGTCATCCATGCCACCGATGTTGTAGAACGCCTGCTCAGGAATATGGTCTACATCGCCATTGCAGATCATCTGGAATGATTCGATGGTGTCCTTCAACGGAACAGTGGATCCTTCAACGCCAGTGAACTGCTTTGCAGTATAGGTGTTCTGTGAGAGGAACTGCTCAATGCGGCGTGCACGTGAAACAACGACCTTCTGCTCCTCAGAAAGCTCATCAACGCCCAGAATCGCGATAATATCCTGAAGGTCCTTGTTTTCCTGCAGGATAGCCTTCACGCGAATAGCCGTGTCGTAGTGTTCCTGCCCAATGTACTGCGGATCAAGAATACGAGAGGTCGAGGTCAACGGGTCAATTGCCGGGTACAGACCGCGCGATGCAATCTCACGCGAAAGCTCGGTAGTCGCGTCCAAGTGTGCGAAGGTTGTCGCCGGTGCAGGGTCGGTGTAATCGTCTGCAGGAACGTAGATTGCCTGCATCGAAGTAATGGAGTGACCGCGAGTCGAGGTAATGCGTTCCTGAAGCAGACCCATTTCATCCGCCAGGTTAGGCTGGTAGCCAACAGCAGAGGGCATACGACCGAGCAAAGTCGAAACTTCAGAACCTGCCTGAGTAAAGCGGAAGATGTTATCGATAAAGAGCAGCACATCCTGGTTCTTCACATCGCGGAAGTATTCCGCCATAGTCAAGCCGGTGAGTGCCACACGCAGACGAGTTCCCGGGGGTTCATCCATCTGTCCGAAGACAAGGGCAGTATCTTTCAAAACCCCTGCTTCTTCCATCTCAACCCACAGGTCGTTACCTTCACGGGTACGCTCACCAACGCCGGTGAACACCGAGGTACCACCGAAATTGCGCGCCACACGGGTAATCATTTCCTGAATCAGCACTGTCTTACCAACACCAGCACCACCGAACAGACCGATCTTACCACCCTTAATGTAAGGGGTGAGCAGGTCGATAGATTTAATACCGGTCTCTAGCATCTCGGTCGATCCCTCTAGCTCTGCGAAGCCGGGAGCGGCGCGGTGAATAGGCCAGTATGCGTCAGCATCGATATCGGAGTTCGGCACATCTAGTGCGTTACCAAGAACGTTGAAGAGGTGCCCCTTCACGCCATCGCCCACGGGTACAGCGATAGGAGCCCCGGTATCTAGAACAGCCTGCCCACGCACAAGACCGTCAGTCTGTTGCATAGAGATGGCACGAACAATCGAATCACCCAAATGCTGAGCAGTCTCAAAGGTGATGGTGTAGGTTTTCCCGTCGAGGGTGAGTTCAGTGGTCAGTGCATTGTAAATATCCGGCACCTGACCAGCGGGGAACTCAACGTCAACCACGGGGCCAATCACGCGGGCAATACGACCCGTTGCGCCCTGGGTGGTGGTAGTAGTCATGTTTCTCACTTACCTTGAAAAGTTGAAAGTAGATAGCTTCGAGTTAGCAATGTTCTTAAGAGGAGGCGAGAGCGTCTGCGCCGCCCACAATCTCAGAGAGCTCCTGAGTAATCTCGGCCTGACGAGCGTTGTTCATCAGTCGAGTGTACTTCTTGATTAGAGTCTCAGCGTTATCGCCCGCAGTCTTCATCGCACGCTGACGCGACGCAAGTTCACTTGCAGCGGCTTGGAGCAGGCACGCGAAGATACGAGAAGCGATATAACGCGGTAGCAGCGCATCCAATACTTCCTGGGGAGAAGGCTCAAATTCAAAGGATGCGGGTTGCTGATAATCGGCCGAAGACAGTTCTTCGTCAGGTACGATTTCCTCCCCCAATTTAGTTGCTTCTGCCACGTGAATGGGAAGCAAACGAAGAATCTTAGTCTCTTGAGTCACCATGGACTTGAATTCGGTGTATACGATGTGTAGATCGTCTACCCCGCCGTTTTCATGTCCCTTTTCGTACTCCTCCAAGAACACATCGCGAATCTCAACTGCGGTATCAATATGCGGATTATCGGTGTGTCCTTCCCAAGCACGTTCATAGGGACGTTCCCGGAATTCAAAATAAGACTTCGCTTTACGCCCCACCAAGTACAGCTGTATTTCGCGCCCCTCGCCGCGTAGCCTCTCGATAAGCTCCTCTGTTTTCTTCAGCACAGACGACGAATACGAACCTGCAAGACCGCGATCACTCGTCATCACCAAGACTGCAGAGCGCTTATGCTCATGCTTGCCAAAGGTATCAGGACGATGGATCAGAGGATGCTGCACGGACTGTTGCGTTGCCAAAGCAGTCACAACGCGGGTCAATGCGTTTGCGTAAGGACCCGTGGTTTGAGCGCTCCGACGCGCCTTGTTAATACGGGAGGTCGCGATCATCTCCATCGCCTTGAAGATCTTCTGCATAGACGATGTCGAAGCAATTTTCTGTCGGTAAACCCTAATCTGGGCTCCCATAGAGCTTCCTTTCTCCTGGACATCTGCCCCGCCCATAACTCTGAAAGTTCAGAGCGGGGCTAACACCTAGGACTAATCGCTAACCGATGGTTTCCTGAGTGATGTCACGATCCTGAGCCGCTTTATGCTCCTCATGACCTGCATCAACAAGGTGACTTGTACCCTCCGAGCGGAATCCCTTCTTGAAATCTGCAACGGCAGCTTTCAAGGCATCTAGGGTTTCATCCTCAAGCTTGCCGGATGCGGCAATATCGCTCAACACCGAGGTCCGGTGACGCAGATAGTCAATGAACTCTGCCTCGAAGCGAAGAACGTCAGAAACCTCAAGATCATCAAGGTAACCGTTGGTACCTGCCCAGATGGAGACAACCTGCTCTTCTACCGCATACGGAGTGTACTGCGGCTGGCGAAGCAGCTCGGTAAGACGGGCACCGCGAGTCAGCTGTGCCTTGGAAGCATCGTCGAGATCGGAGGCGAACATTGCGAACGCTTCCATAGCACGGTACTGAGCAAGGTCCAGTTTCAAAGTACCGGAGACCTTCTTCATAGCCTTGGTCTGCGCTGCACCACCCACACGAGAGACGGAAATACCAACATCAACGGCTGGGCGCTGGTTAGCGTTGAACAGATCAGACTGTAGGAAGATCTGACCGTCAGTGATAGAAATGACGTTGGTCGGGATGAAGGCAGAAACGTCATTTGCCTTGGTTTCGATAATGGGGAAACCGGTCATCGACCCTGCGCCCAACTCATCAGAGAGCTTAGCGCAACGCTCCAATAGACGAGAGTGCAGGTAGAAAACGTCACCAGGGTATGCTTCACGTCCCGGCGGACGACGAAGCAATAGCGACACGGCGCGGTATGCTTCTGCCTGTTTTGAAAGATCATCAAAGATAATCAGGACGTGCTTTCCGCCATACATCCAGTGCTGACCAATGGCAGAACCGGTGTAGGGAGCCAAGTATTTAAAGCCTGCTGCGTCAGATGCGGGGGCAGCAACGATCGTGGTGTATTCCAACGCTCCCCTGGTTTCAAGGGTATGTCGAACAGCGGCAATGGTGGAGGCCTTCTGTCCAACTGCCACGTAAACACAACGAACCTGTTTGCTGGGGTCACCGGTTTCCCAGTTAGCCTTCTGGTTCAGGATCGTATCGACTGCAATCGCAGTTTTACCGGTCTGACGGTCACCAATAATAAGCTGACGCTGCCCTCGACCGATCGGGATCATAGCGTCAATAGCTTTCAGACCGGTCTGTAGGGGCTCATGCACAGACTTACGCTGCGTTACACCAGGTGCCTGCAGCTCAAGAGCACGACGCCCTTCATCCTTAATAGGACCCAGGTCATCAATAGGGTTACCTAACGGATCGACTACACGACCGAGGTAAGCATCGCCTACCGGGACCGAAAGCACCTCACCGGTACGGTGAACTGGCTGTCCTTCTTCGATACCGGTAAAGTCGCCCAGAATAATGACGCCAATATCGCGGGTATCAAGGTTTTGCGCGAGGCCAAGGGTGCCATCCTCAAAACGAAGTAGTTCGTTCGCCATCACCGAGGGCAGACCCTCGACGCGCGCAATACCATCGGAGGCTGCTACAACGCGCCCCACTTCAACACGTTCCACGTTGCCGGGTTCGTAAGACGCTGCAAATTCGTTCAGCGCGTTACGGACATCATCGGCGTTGATGGTCAAATCGGCCATCTTATGTCCCTGCTCTCCTAATTGTGGTTGCACCTCTCGGAACAACCGAAACTTGCTTCGTGGGAAGGAACAATATTCTAAAAATTTGTCTGCTTCCCAAGGTATCTTCTAAATCACCGTTGCGACGTATCGCAGAAATGTTCAGCTAATCTCTATGCTTGAAGGTCACGTTCAAGATCATCAAGACGGGTACCAACGGTTCCGTCGATAACCTCATCTCCAATCTGTACGCGCATACCGCCTAGAACAGCTGTATCTATAGATACGTCGAGTTTAAGCTGACGATTATAGATCTTGTTCAAGGTCCGGCTCAGGCGTTCAAGCTGTGCCTGCGACAGTGCTACTGCAGAAGTTACCTTTGCGATGTAACGGTTCTGTCGCGTGACGATGATTTCCACGAATTCGTCAGCGAGGCGAGCGGCATGGTGACCACGGGATTCGCTACCAATTCGTTCCAAGAGAAGTACGCCTTCCGCGGTGACGGCTGGACCGCCTAATGCTACAGCGAGCTTCTTCTTTGCTTCTTTGCTTGCCAAGTTGTCGGACAGCGCCGCTTGCGCTTCGGGGGTACCATCAACGTTGCGCACAAACGTCAACAACTCGTTGGTAACCTCTTCAAGGGCATCAGCACCACCACGAGACTGAGCGGATGCGATGGATGCGAGTACCGCAGCCTTCTCAAGCGCGTCTGCAAGATCACGCTCTTGAGACCAACGCAGTGCTACCGCCGTAGTCAGCACTTTGAGTGCTTGAGAAGAAATTTTGCCGCTAAAAATAGCCTGTGCAATATTTTCTCGATCCTTCCCTTCACGCGAAGAGTCGGTCAAACCACGACGCAAACCGCCATCGTGGTCAAGTACATCGACCACGGCGAAAAGCTCGCTAGCTAGGTTGAGTGGGTTCAACGAAGCGTTGGCTTCAAGAACCGCTTCCACCTTGCTCAGTGATTCAGTAGATACTCCTGCCATTACCGAGTTGCACCTGCATTCTGTTGCTCGGTTTCAAGGTCAGCAAGAAAACGATCTACCACGCGGGCCGATCGCTCATCATCGTCAAGGGCTTCGCCCACAATCTTTCCTGCAAGAGTAGTCGCCAAAGTACCAACTTCATGACGAAGAGATACTGAAGCAGCTAGGCGCTCAGCCTCGATAGTCTTCTGCGCATTATCAGTAATACGCTGAGCCTCAACGGTTGCGCGCTCACGAGCCGCTGCGATAATTGATTCGCCTTCGGTACGCGCTTCCTCGCGAATCTTCTGAGCTTCCAGACGAGCGCTTTCAAGCTGCTGGTTGTACTCTTCGCGAGCCGCTGCGGCCTCCGCCTGAGCTTTCTCAGCTTTGGCAAGACCACCCTCGATTGCTTCTTTACGGTCCTGGTAGATCTTCTCGAACGCCGGGACAACGTATTTATGAACGATGAAATAGAGAATCACGAACCCAACGACGGTGATGCCCAATTCCCAGAGATTGGGAATTAGAGGGTTAGAGCTGTGCTCTGCGCCCCCTCCTTCTGCCAGATAAGTCATTGAGGGATTTCCTGTTCTTTAGGTTGGTTCGTTAACAGCTATATCTGAGCTTAGATGATGAAGGCCAGAACGAGACCCAGAATCGCCAGAGCCTCAACCACCGCGAAACCCATGAACAGCATCGGCTGCAGGGTACGCTGGGACTCGGGCTGACGCGCAACGCTCGTCATGTAGGCAGCGAAGATTAGACCCACGCCGATGCCGCCACCAATAGCTGCGAGGCCGTAACCAATAACGTTCATGTTGATTCCTTTCAACAGTGTGTGCTTCAGTGAAAATACCGAAGTTACAGAGCTACTTATGTGTATTCGACCCGTAAAACGGGTTGCTTTCTTCGCAACTAGATAGCCAGTTACGAAAACCTATATTTTAGTGTCCTTCGGAAACCGACCCTTGCAGGTATACCGCGAGGAGCAGTGTGAAGACATAAGCCTGGATTACCTGAATCATCAGTTCCAGGAAGTAGAGGAATAGACCCAACGCCCCAGAGGCGATACCGCCCAAAGCTGCAGCCCCGCCGACGCTCATCACTAGGAACTGAGTTAGGGATGCTGCCACCATCATTGCCATGTGACCGCCGAACATCGTAGCGAAAAGACGAAGCGCGTGGGTCACGGGACGAATAATAAGGTTCGAGAGGAACTCAATCGGCACCAAAATAACGTACACCCACCCCGGAACTCCGGAGGGCATCGTCAGATCTTTAAAAAATCCAACCAGTCCCTTGCGCTTGATACCTACACCGACCCAGGTAAGGTAGCCGACGATAGCCAATGCATATGCACTGCCTGGGTGAGAAAAAGAAGGAAGTTGAATAAGGGGAATTGAACCGTAAAGGTTATTAATCAGAATAAAGAAGAAAGAAGTAAAGAGCAGGGGCACGAAAGGCTTGAAATGCTGTGCGCCAATCAGGTCTTTGCCAAGTGAATTACGGGTGAAGAGATAGCCTGATTCTGCAATGAACTGGGCTTTACCCGGAACCATTGCACGCTTGCGTGCAGCCATCATAAAGAATAGGGAAACGACTACGACAGACAGGATGACGAGCAGCATCTGTTTACCAAAGCCGAACCCAAGAGAATCAACCTGGAAGAAGTCAGGCAGATGCATATCGGCCGGTGTCGGCGGCGTATAGCCTTCTGCGAGTACAGACCCGTTCTCGTTCAAAGCAAGTCCTTTCTTGCCGTTAGCTGGCTACTTGCTGGTGCAAAACTATGCTCAACTAACTGGATGGAATGTGTGCAAAACCTAAAATTTTTAGGCTATTTATTTAGAGCGACTCGTATGCAGATATACCAGGTAGATGCCTCCGCAAGCACCTATCAGAACACCAACCCATACAAACCACCGGGTATTGAGGAGCCAGTCAGCTCCAAAGCCGACCAATCCCCAAAAAGCCATGCCGATAATAAGATACAAAACAGACATCACGCCGCCGGATAATCCACCGCCGGATACCAGTTCTCCTGTGGTACGGAGTTTCTTATCTCCGTCCCACCATTTCTTCTCAGAATCGGTCAAAAATTTCCCTATCTACTTCTGAGTAAGCCTTTGTGTGTGCTAAGACTCAGGATCGAAGTACAAAATCCTTGAATTCATAATGGTTACAGCCTCGACACTTAACCACAGTACCGCTCCTATGACGGCACCACCAAGCGTCCAACCGTGTTTAAGTGCCTCTGGCATAGGTACTAGTAAAAGCACCATCGCCATGAGTAACACCTTCACCACATAACTTACAAGCAAAGCCTGAGGAATCCCAATCTTTATACGGTGTGCCCCCAAAGCAGTTGCTACGCCCATGGTGAAACATATATAGACTACCAGAAACCCAACCATAAATCCCGCCGACCCGCGAATGCCCAATATGATTCCCAGAATCGGTAAACAAAGAACTAAAACCAGTGCAGACATTACGGTCTCGCGATAGGCTAAAAGCCCCCAGGAAAAGCCTTGCACCCTATTTTGCTTATTGTCTTTCTTACCTATACCATAGATAAATTTTGGGTTCCACAGAGCCCTCCGAATCGAATTTAGCCGCCGTTGTTTCACTCCTGTGAACCTTCAGACTTCCGCTCGCTCATAGGATGCGTCTCTGTGTTCAGATCTGCAATATTCTGCTTGGAATTAGAGTGCCCTTGCTCGGCAGGCTGCAGACGCGTATCCAGTAGTTCGGGAAGTCGCAGGTATAAAACAATGACGGCTACAGCAAGGGCAAGAACGCCAACACCAGCAAAAAAGGCACCTGTTAGGAAAAGATCTGAGGCAAAGAGTACAAAAGCCCATACAATCGCAGTCGCAGAACTCACCATAATTGTTGCGCTGATATGTCCCAATCCGACGTCAGTCAGACGCTGATACACATGGGTTCGATGCGGTTTGTACCACTGCTCCCCAGCAGCCATACGACGTATAAGAGTCATCGCAGAATCTGCAAGATAAACCAGAAGCGGGGCTATCGACGCAAGGAACGGAATTCCAGCATAGAAAGCACCAACGGCAATTGTTCCAAGAGAGGCACCTAGAAAGTAAGAACCAGCATCACCTAAGAAAACATTGTGACCCATGCGTAAATTCCAAGGTAGGAAAGCCGTATAGGCACCTGCAACTGCCAGACCACCTATCGTCATCCACGGCAAACTACTTACGCCACCCATATAGGCGTAGGCAAGCCCAGCCACCAGCCCATGGCATCCGGAGATACCGTTGATGCCGTCCATAAAGTTTGTAACGTTTATATACCCCGCAATAAAGAGCCCCGCTACAGGAACCCACAGCAATGATGCCTCTTGAATAATAGCGAGAGAAAGTGCAATACCGAGTCCTATAACAAGCTGCATCCCGGCACGCTTGGCAACGCTGACCCCATAGACATCTTCGGTCCATCCCAAAAGCAAAGCAAGACCGCCGCCTGCCAAAAAAGTTAACGAGATGGGGAGATTTACAGTCCACCCCATGAGGGTAGCGACCGCGAAGCTCAAACAGGTAGCGCTAGCGGTTGCCAGCCCCATGCCCCGGTACGTCGGAATCGTATGCGAGGAACGCTCATTGGGTATATCAACCATATTTAGCGCGTGCAACAGGGGGCGTACCGCAAAAGGCAGAAGCGCTCCTAACACAAACGCTAGTATAAGCACCAGAGATGCCTGGTTCATGTCTCTCCTCTAGACGGTAAAACCTCGTAACAGGGTGTAATTTGGGATTCTACTTCCCCGCTGCTGGTTCTACAAGACGAATTCATCACGTAGTACACGCCTATGTAGACGTTAACGGGGCAAAATTTCATCGTTCAATATTCAGTCCCTGTGTTCTTCCAGAAGACGACCCTGACGCGGATCTACTACGCGGGTAAATCCATGACGCTCATAAGAACGATGCGCTTCATAATTCTGAATCCACTGCTCATAATCCAAATCCTCAGGATTGAGAGCTGGTGCCGTCGAGTGAGAAATAAACTTGTTTTGAGTGCTTCGAGTGTGTTGCTCATTAGCACCAAAGAGGGTTTCATCCAATTTTTCGCCAGGACGCAGACCGGTCACTACAATATCAACATCGTAACGTTCATAGGCTTTACGCATCTCATGTGCAACATCGTAGATAAATACAGGCTCACCCATATCAAGCACCATAACTTCACCCGGATGACCAATAGCCCCTGCCAGCATCACCAGCAGGCAAGCATCCGTGATGAGCATAAAGTATCGGGTAGCGTTCTCATCAGTAAGTGTAATGGGACCGCCGTTGAGAATCTGCTGCGTAAACAGAGGTTTGATAGAGCCGCGCGAGCCAAAAACGTTACCGAATCGAACCGATACATAAGTCTTCCCCGTCTGCTGTCCAAACCACGAGGTTAAGCATTCAGCGGTTCGTTTTGACTGCCCCAAAGCGGTCTTAGGGTCTGCCGCTTTATCAGTTGAAACATTCACAAACGTTTCAACATCCGCCGCTTGCGCAGCATATAGAACGTTAAGGGTGCCCAGCGAATTTGTTTTCCATGCTTCCTCAGGGTATGCCTCCAGTGCAGAAACATGCTTCAAAGCTGCGGCGTGGAAAACCACCTGCGGTTTTCGTTCAAGGAAGATATTACGCAGGTTTTCTCCCTCACGAATATCCGCGAGAATAATACGCTCATCATCCAGGCTGGACTCGCCAGTGATCGAGAGCTTTGTTTCCATCAGCAGGGTTTCGTCACGATCGAGCATCATGAGCAGCTCAGGGTCGTATTCGTGGATCTGACGGCATAGCTCAGAACCAATAGATCCTCCTGCACCGGTCACCAAGACCCGCTTACCTTGAAGGTAGCTGCGCAAAACTTCAGTATCGACATCGTAGTTGATTTCACCGCGGATAAGCTTCATGAGCTCGTTATCGTCGGTTTCTACCACATTGTTGCCGAAGAGCTTTTCGCTGGCGCTCGCTACACGAGTTACTTCGACTCCGTGTTTTTGCATGCGTGCCCAGACCCTGTCGAAACGATCATGCGGCATGTTGGTGATAGCGACGATCATTTTTTTAGGGGCATAGCGCCTGATGACCGCATCCAGTTCTTTACCGGTGTTATAAACCGGCACATTATGAATGTTAATACCGCGTAGCTGAGGGTTATCGTCCACTACCGCAACAGGTCGCATATATGCAGAGTCATCATGCATAAGAGCTTCGATAACTGTGCGACCTGTAAACCCGGCGCCATAGACGATAACAGGCTCACCATCAAGATTACGCAAAGTCTTATGCTCAACATAAATACGCTTAACCATGCGCATCGCCGCCATGAATAGCAATGTAATACCCACCGAAATAGGCGGCACACCATGAGGCACATGTACTAGTCCGAGAGCTTCGTCTACGTAGCTGAAGAGGAAAAGCGCCACCGAGACGATACCTACGGTTGCGCCCGCACGCCAGACTTCCTCGAAAGAACCGTAAGAATACAGGCCGCGGTACACCTTCATACCGTAGCCCACAAGAATTTGCAGAATAATCGCAAACCCCATACTGAGCGCCACGCTTTGAAGATCAATCACATCAAAGACAGAGTTCTGGTTCAGAAGCAGGCTGTACCGCAGCATAAACGCGATGACGAGCCCTATAATCCAGGCTACGGAATCTAGTGCAATCTGAACGAGAAGCCACCAGCTTTTAGGGGTGTAGGGGCGTTGGCGATCCACCACCGCAATCGGTTGAGTCGTGGGATAGTTCTCCACTTATGCGTCCTTCCCCTGCAAACTATTCTCTACGTTCCTACTAGGCCGTATATCGGTGAGCGCTCGAAATGCCTTACGGCGCGTACTCTCCGGAATAAACCGGTACGCCGTTCGAACGCTCATATTCTTAATCCACCCGAGCTTTGAGATCGCGTGCCCGGTATATAGTCGACGTTGAATCGCCCAATCCTGTTTCCAGGCGTTAAGTCCGCCCCGCCGTGTGTAGGCACCTGCACCCGCACGATAACGGACTAATGGCTCAGGCACATTACCAATCTTATAACCGGCTGAGATAACCCGCGACCACAGCCACCAGTCTTCGGCCCCGGGTACATATTCATACCCTCCTAAACGCTGAACAACGTCTTTGTAGAAAGCCACCGTTGGGTGGTACAGGGGATTGCGCGAAGGCATCATGTCAGCCAACCGAGATGCATCAGTTACCGTCTGGCGGGTAGCCTCTAATGTGGTATTCTGTGCATCAACTTCGTACATGGCAGAGCCCATCACCGCACAGTCGCTCTCGATAAGCGCCGGAATTAGGGTTGCAAATCGGTCTGACTCCGAAATATCGTCAGAGTCCGCACGGGCAACGATGCCGTAAGAACAAGCATTCAGCCCCTCGTTGAGTGCAGCGGCAAGACCCACGTTCTGAGGCAGCTTGACTGTGACGATAGGAGCGCATTCCCCCGCCCTGCTACGTTCGACCCAACGGTCAATGACCGCACGCACTTCAGAAGGCAACGGACCATCCTGAACCAAAACCAGTTCAGCAGGCCGAAGGGTCTGATGCTGAGCGTTCGAGGCAATAGCCGCCTCCACATGATCAGCAGATTCCCGAGCGTAAACACTCATCAGAACAGAGAACTCTGCCTGAGAATGTGGTGCGCCGAAGGAACCACAATTTTTTTGAGCGCCATAATGCCCCGGAAATTCAAGGTCGTACACTTCGCGAAGCACATCACGATTAAGGCGAGGGGCATGCAGCGCATCCTTGATGCCCCTCAGGAAATACCCCAAGTAGATAGATTTTTCGTCCGTACGCAGAACCGTCGAAGCCCAAAGTCTTGCTACCGACCCGCCATATAAAAACTTCTCAAGCGGGCTCAGAGTACGGGCTCGCGTGAAAACCCACAATTTATTGCGAACATCGTTATAAAATCGTGGACCCGGCTTCGCATTCGTCGTCCCAAAAGTTTTCGTGTGGTGACGAGCCACCGAGGCGGGTACAGCAATGGCATCTCGGTGATGCGCAAGACGGGTCGAAAATTCAAAGTCATCATTCCAGATAAAAAAATCCGCAATCGGTAGGCCGCCATTCTGACGAATAACTTGAGCGTCCATCACCAAAGATACAAAGGAGGCGCTGCGTATAGGCCGACCCCCCACCGCTTGTGCACGACGATGCCGCCCAGAGCCAGCACCGAACATAGTGCGCATCGTATTCATGGGATGGTCTTCCCCATTGGTCCACACAACCCGTGAAGCTATCAAGGCGGGACGACGGCTGCGGTCCGGCGAATATGATTCCCATGCTTGAACAGACTCATGCAGGGTGTTTTCGGTTGGTTCAGTGTCATCATCCATAACCCACACAAGATCTGGATTGTGGCGCGCTAACGCTCGATCGATTCCAACGGCGAATCCACCCGCACCTCCCATATTCTGAGACAATGTGATGATATCGAGCGGAAGCGAATAGCTTAGATTTTTTAGATACTCGACCGTGCCGTCGGTAGAGGCGTTATCAACCACGACAACGGCATCCGGCACAACCTGCCCTGCGGCGATACCTGCAAGGGTAATGGGTAATAAATCTTGACGATTATAGGTCACAACAACCGCTACAACACGCGGCCTACCGAGTTGTGCCACACCGCAGACAGGCGCACTCACCGAGTTTTCGCTCTCATCAGGCATCGACGCTTCCTCCCCCAGCACGCACTTTTCAGGCGGACCTATAAACACACGGATATATGAGACATCCCAAGATAGCTATTCTACCCGTCGAAAGCTCTATAGCTAAACATTACGTTCCAGCTTCAGTTTCGACTAGAGACCAAAAAGTTAGTTCCGCCACGTGCTCCTGTGCCACGACTATGCTTTAGCTCTCTTCTGCCCTGAAGTACTACTCTAAAACGTTATTTCTGTTTCTTAAACACCACCGAATATGCGAAAGTTGAAATACACACTCCGTAACAGTTTGGGGTGAGAAAGGTGAAAAGACGTGTCCGAGTCTAAATGGAAAGTTATCGGTGCAAGTGGCTTCGTGGGGTCGTCCATCGTGGCACGACTAAATGCCGAAGGAATCAGCGTAGATCCCATTGAGGCACCCCGTTTAGCAACCCGAGCACTCGACTCAAGAACTATTATCGAAGAAGCTCAGCTCCTTGAAGGCATCATCGACTCCCTAGCGGATGCGTTTGCCGGGGCTCAGGTTGTTGTTAACGCAGCAGGTCTTGCTGCCCCCAATATGCAAGACGTACCTGCGCTAGTGGGTGCTAATGCTCTGTTACCGGCGGTTATCGCTATAGCAGCACACCGTACCGGAGTACGCCGAGTTATTCACCTCAGTTCGGCAGCAGTTCAGGGCGCAAAATCTGTTCTTGATGCGAGCGAATACACAGCTCCCTTTAGCGCATACTCCTTTTCAAAAGCCTTGGGTGAAGAAACTCTTTTAGACTTGCAGGATACGTTCCACGAGGCCTCGCATGGCGAAACCTCTGAACCTGTTGAGCTGTGCATCCTGCGAGCCACCAGCGTGCAGGGGCGCGGGCGCCGCACTACCGAGGTCTTCGCCAAAATAGCCTCTTCCCCGTTAGCTTCTGTAGCAGGTGCAGGAACCCGCAAATCCCCCGTATCGAGCTCATATGCACTGGCTGAATTTGTGGTTAAAGTCGGCTCCTTTAAGGGTGAACTGCCCTCTATTGTGCTGCAGCCGTGGGAAGGCGAGACGGTAGCCTCTACCATGGCGGATGCCGGTCGCCGCAAGCCCGTGCACCTGCCTGAATGGCTGTGCAATCTGGCGGTTAAGACCGGGTATACAGTCTCCGAAATGATGAACGATAGGTTCCAAGGTTCCGTTCGCAAAGTTGAGCTCATGTGGTTTGGACAAGAACTCGACGATTCCTGGGCTCGTGAAAACGGTCTTCTACCCGAGCCGCGAGTGCGTGAAGTGCTGCGCAATGCCCATACTGCACTCGGTAAAAAGAAAGATAAGCGATTTAAGAACGCCTAGCTACAGGCCCTTACACTTTTCTACACAGCATAAGCAACGACGGTGAGGGATTCGAGAGTTAGTATCTCGATTCCCTCACCGTTTTTGAATAGCCGTATTTTCTTGTGAGAATTATCTGCCCTCTAAGATTCTGATTTCGCCTCGCCGTGCACAAGGGCGCGAGCAGCATCCGTCGATACCGGCTTAACTGGAGCCTGCGCTGTCTTGACCGGCTGAGGTGTGTTGTTGCGGTATCCGCGCAAACGTTTTTGATCAAACTCAGGCTTTTTATCGGCAGCAAGCGAGGTTGCGGTATTAACGGCGCCCAACAGCATGTCTGCGATGGAACCGGCTACTGGTGATGCTGCCCGTTCCGGTTCTTTGCCGCTGCCGGAATGCTCTGCGTCCCACTGGTCATATGCTTCATCAAGGTCTTCCTGACCGGTAGGTTTCTGCTCAGTATCTTCTTGAGTGGAGGTTTCTTGCTTATCTTTCTCATCGTTACGAGCATTGAGCTCGCTACGGGTCACGATTGAAGGCACAACCTCACGAAGCTCTTCAACGGTAATAGCACCTTCACGAACCACAACATAAGGGGTCGAAGTACAGTCCAGGATTGTGGACGGTTTGCTTTCGCCAACGCTTCCGTCTTCCTGTGGTGCAGGACGAGGACCATCGTCCACAACAAGCGTGACGTCCTTACCCAGCTGAGTAAGCGCTTCTTCGGCATTAGCTGCCGCAGGCTGTCCTGTCTTGTTAGCCGAAGACACTGCCAATGGGCCGTGCTCGGTAAGAAGCTTGAGCGCAAACTTATCGTCAGGAACACGTACAGCAACCGTCCCTTGGGTTTCGCCCAAATCCCACGTCAGCGATGGATAGGAATACAGAATAATCGTTAGGGCTCCGGGCCAAAACTTATTGCCCAAATCATATACATCGTTTGGGATTTCGTCAGCAACGCCCGCAAGAGCTGCAAGGTCGAATATCAGCACAGGCGGAGGCATGGTACGGGAACGGCCTTTATCAGCCAGAAGCTTCGAAACGCCCTGATGCGAGAAAGCATCACAGGCGATGCCGTAGACGGTATCGGTAGGAATCACGATAGTTTCGTGGGCATTCAATGCCTCACGAGCGGCTTCGACGGCCTCCGTGGTCTCGGTATCAGTCGTTACTGGGTACAGCTTTGCGTTCACGTGCCTTATTCTCTCATGTTTTGGTACGAGGCGGTGGATGGCGTGACAAGGTTACGCAATAAGCGAGTAGCCACACCCGAATATACCGCTCTCTACCGGGGTTTATATCCTGCGGTATGTCTGGGTTTGCCGTTCAAATCTCGGATTGAGTATATGCTCACAAACCCCTGTGCCGCCAATGTCTCAGCCACTCGGGTCTCTTGTGAATCATCGTGCTCCATCATAAAGAAACCGCCGGGACGCAAAAGATAGTGAGCCCGAGCGATTACCTCCCGAGGAATTTCCATGCCGTCTTCTCCCCCGCCATAAAGCGCCATTTGCGGGTCATACTCGGCGACTTCAGGAGCCTGGGGTTTGCGGTGAGGAGGAATATATGGAGGGTTTGAAAGCACCAAGTCAAAGTATCCGGGCAGATCTTCAAGCGAGGTACGAATATCGCCCGGAATAAGGTGTACGTTCTGAGGATCAAGATTCTTGCGTGCCCAGAGGAGAGCCTGCTCGGAAAGTTCAACCGCAAAAACTTCTGCTTGAGGATTCTCTTCTTTAATCGCTGCGGCGATTGCCCCGGATCCCGTGCATAAATCCACGACGCGAGGGCGAGCGTTAGACTCGTATGACGCCAAGACCCGCAGAGCTTCCTCCACTAGAAGCTCAGTTTCAGGACGGGGAATAAAAACACCCGGACCTACCTTTATCTCCAGGTGATAAAAAGGTGCGACCCCCGTAATATGCTGCAACGGAACGCGCTGAGCTCTACACTCTAGCAGTTCCGTATAGCGTACTGAATCTTGTGGGGTAATCCTACGCCCCATCAGGGCGAACCGCTGCACGTCCGCACGAGTTACTGAGGATTCCCCATAGCTACCGCGCTTAATGCCTTGAGAGCCAGTACCTAACAGATATGCGGCAAGAAGTTCGGCATCTGCTCGGTATTGTTCTATCCCGGCGTGACGCAGTACATCAGCACCGCGGCGCAAGGCTTCATCAAGCCCTTCGCCGCGGTGTGCTGTTGGGGTGACCCGTAATCCTGTCACTTCTGCGTTGCCTCGGATTATTCCTGCTCTTGGCCAACCTGTTCCAGTCGGTGAGCCTCATCCATTTCGATGGCAGACTGCACGACTGGATCAAGGTCGCCGTCCAAAACCGCGTCTAAGTTATATGCTTTGTATCCGGTACGATGGTCGGCAATACGGTTCTCGGGGAAGTTGTAGGTACGTATGCGTTCCGAACGGTCCATCGTGCGCACCTGAGAGGCACGATGCGCGGCGTTCTCAGCGTCGATCTGCTCCTGCTGATGCGCCAGCAAACGGGCACGCAGCACGCGCATTGCAGCTTCGCGGTTCTGCAGCTGTGATTTCTCATTCTGCATAGCCACAACAATGCCCGTAGGAAGGTGAGTAATACGCACGGCAGAGTCGGTTGTATTCACAGACTGTCCACCGGGACCGGAAGAACGGTAAACATCAATCTTCAGGTCGTTCTGACTGATCTCGATCTCTTCGGGTTCATCAACCTCAGGAAATACGAGCACGCCCGCAGCCGACGTGTGAATGCGCCCCTGTGATTCAGTCGCGGGAACACGCTGAACTCGGTGCACGCCGCCTTCATATTTCATGTGTGCCCATACGCCTTCGGCAGGTTCGTTGGAGGTTCCCTTGATTGCTATCTGGGCATCCTTGTACCCACCCACATCGGTACTGGTGGAGGAAATAACCTCAGTCTTCCAGCCCTTATGCTCGGCATAACGCAGATACATGCGCAAAAGGTCACCCGCGAAGAGAGCCGCCTCATCGCCGCCCGCGCCCGCTTTGACCTCAAGAATAACGTTGCGACCATCATCAGGATCACGAGGGATCAAAAGACGGCGTAGCCTCTCTTGGGCTTCTTCAAGCTCGGCCTCAAGAGTAGGAATCTCAGCCGCAAACTCAGGGTCTTCTGAGGCCATTTCACGCGCCGCTTCTAAGTCATCCGCCAAGGACTTGTATTTGTTATATGCGGTCACGATACCGGTGAGTTCCGCATAACGCCGCCCCACGCGGCGAGCCTTCCCCTGATTTGCCTGAACGGCGGGGTCAGCCAGCTGCTCCTGAAGCTCAGTGTGCTCGTCAAGGAGCACCTGGATAGACTCAAACATTTTTGCTCTCTTACCTTTGTATACGCGCCGATTTTCGGGACTCGCGTATATCTTCACTTCATTATTACAGGGTCTAGGCACCGCACACCCCGTACCGCACAATCTTTTGGGCGGTACGGGGCGAACAATGCTGTGCGATAACCGCTACGAGACGGTTACCTTGCTAATCCACAAGGCGCAGCCCATTCTTCTGAACGGTCAGCAAGAATTCAACGTTGCTCTCAGTCTTCCGAAGCTGGTTCGTAAGAATATTTAGAGCCTGCTCGGGTTCCATACCGGCCAGAGCACGGCGCAGACCCCACATAATCTTAACTTCGTCCGGAGAGAGCAGATTCTCTTCGCGGCGTGTGCCGGAGGCGTTAATATCCACCGCCGGGAAAATACGCTTATCCGCGAGCTGACGTGACAGACGCAGTTCCATATTACCGGTGCCCTTGAACTCTTCGAAGATAACTTCATCCATCTTCGAGCCGGTCTCTACCAGAGCCGTCGCCAGAATAGTAAGCGAGCCACCTTCTTCGATGTTACGAGCGGCACCGAAGAATTTCTTCGGCGGGTACAGAGCGGCAGAATCAACACCGCCGGAGAGAATACGACCGGAGGCAGGAGCCGCCAGGTTGTAGGCACGCCCCAGACGAGTCATGGAATCCAGCAGCACGACCACATCGTAACCCAGCTCAACCATGCGCTTAGCTCGTTCGATAGCCAGCTCAGCAACGGTGGTGTGATCCTCAGCAGGACGGTCGAAGGTTGAAGCTATAACCTCGCCGGAGACCGTGCGCTGCATGTCGGTTACTTCTTCAGGGCGTTCATCCACCAAAACCATCATGAGGTAAACCTCAGGGTTGTTGGCAGTAATAGCGTTCGCGATCGACTGCAACATAAGGGTTTTACCGGCCTTTGGCGGCGAGACGATCAGACCGCGTTGACCTTTACCGATCGGAGATACCAGATCAACAACACGGGTACCCAGTTTCTTCGGGGTGGTTTCTAGGCGCAGTCGTTCCTTGGGATACAGTGGGGTAAGTTTCGAGAACTCACGACGGCTGGAAGCTTCTTCCACAGGCTGCCCGTTAATAGCCTCTACCTTCACAAGCGCGTTGAAACGCTGGCGCGAGTTTTGTTCTCCCTCGCGCGGCACGCGAATAGCGCCCAGAATATGGTCACCCTTACGCATGTGGTAACGCTTAACCTGAGCCAGGGATACATAGACATCGTTCGGACCGGGCAGATAGCCGGAGGTACGCACAAAAGCATAATTATCGAGGATATCGAGGACACCGGAAATAGGTGCCAGTACGTCGTCCTCATTCACCTGAGGCTCATCGGAGTCCCCACGACGGTTACGACGATCGTTCTTTTCATAGCGGTCACGCTTATTGCGGCGGCTAGTGCGCTCCTCACGATTCTGATTCTGTTTTTCGAATCGTTGATCGTTTTTCTCGGAACGCTCATTCTTCTCAGAACGGTCACGCTTGTTACGGCGGCTAGTGCGCTCTTCGGCCTCTTCTTCGCCCTTACGACGGTTATTCCGATCGCGTGTGCGGGTACGTTTAGTCGGCTTCTCAGGTTCAGAGCCGAAAGTCATATCCAGAGCCGCCGTAATGGAGTCCAGGGTAGTAGAGCCGTCCGAAGTTGTGGCTTTCAAATCGGCGGAATTCTCGGGAAGATCACGTTGTGCAGAACGCGAACCGATGCTTTCAGAAGCCAGTTCTGCTTTCACATCTAAGGGAGGCAAATCCGCATTCTTACCCTCTTGGGGACCGCGACCGTTCTTAGCTTCACGGTCTTTCCGAGATCGTGAATTTCGAGTGCGGCGAGTGGTACGTTCATCGTGCTCGGGGGTCTCGGTACTCTCGCCAGATGCTTCTTCGGAAGATTTCTTTGTTAAGGAAGCCTCATCAGGTTTAGCGACTTCTTCAGAAGCTGCCTTAGCGGCCTTGCGACTACGCGCGCGCTTCTGTGCCGGAGTCTCATCCTGCGCTTGAGAATCTTGCGACTTTGAGCGGGTGTTTTTAGAAGTTTTCGTGCTTTCTTGAGTCGAGGCAGCCTCGGCACCTTCGGTGGTGCCGCCGCGCTGATGCAGGGTTAACGCTTCCACAAGCTCAGCCTTCTTCATTTTCAGGTATCCACGAATACCGAGCTGCTGAGCGAGAGTACGAAGCTGTGCGACCTTCAAGCCGCTGAATTCGGAGAAAGCGTCACCGGAACCGGTGCCATTATCCTCGATCACGACAATGTTCTTTGCCAAACGATTTATCCTTTTAGTCAGGGACACCCAGAAAATCCTCTCAGAATTGAGGATCGGGTTTTTCTCATCATGCATACAGTGTAGAAACTACATACCGCATACTGTGCGGTATCGCGCTACGCTGTATTGCCTCATATATATCCGAGGCACTCACTTTCGAACCGTCGTTACGTGAGGTCAAGAAACGGCAAAGTCCTTGTGAAGTGAGGCAAAAAAATACATAACCACAGAAAAATATTTCCTCGCGAGCTCCCCACGGAAGAAGAAGCATACGCGAACACACAAAAAGACGTGGTTCAAAGAAAATACTTTCCATTCCCGGTTGTGGCGGTTCTTCGTGCGACCGGGAGATAAAACAAACACGATAAACCATGTCAGGTGAAAAACACCTTACTGTGTAACTATAACACCTTCTGCATCGATTTCAAGGGGCATGACGCGCCATGACAGGCGACGCCCCTCATATTCGCTCCCCTCATGAGTAGCCTCAAACTCAGCGATCGCTCGCTGTGCTGCAGCGACTTCTTCACAGCTACGGGAGAAGGTTAATACGGTAGGTCCGGCCCCCGAAATTACGGCGGGAAGCTGCCGATCACGCAGATAGGCGACCAGCGCCGCACTCGGTCGCATCGCAGGAATACGGTAGCCCTGATGCAGATAGTCCACGGTCGCATCCATAAGATACTCCGGTGCCTGCGAAAGGGCTTGAATCAATAAAGCAGCACGACCTGAGTTTGCCGCAGCCTGCTCATGCGGAATCTCGGCGGGAATCAGCGAACGCGCAAGTTTTGTAGAAACTTCATAATCGGGCACCGCTACGATAGGTACAACGGCAGAATGAACCGGTACGACCAACGAACGCCAGTCCCCCAGTTCGCCCCAGGATATTGACAGCGAACCATACACCGAAGGCGCCACATTATCGGGGTGCCCTTCAAGGTCTGAAGCTACTTGAAGAATCTGGTCACGACTCAATTGAGCGTGCTCGGGAAGCAACCCGGAAGCCGCCGCAACGCCCGCAACAATAGCGGAGGCAGATGAGCCCATGCCACGTGAATGCGGAATACGGTTGTGCGCCGTCAGCCTGAGGGCGGGGAACTCATGAAGCCCGACCCTCTCGAAGGCGGCATGCATCGCCTGAATCACTAGATGGGTTTCATCGCGCGGTACGGCCTCACTGCCCTCGCCGGAAAGCTCAAATTCTAAACCTTCAGAAATACGCTCAACCCTAAGTTCATCATAAAACCCTAAAGCCACCCCTAAGGTATCGTAGCCGGGCCCGAGGTTAGCACTTGATGCCGGAACCTTGACGGTGACGGTTTTACCGACAGGAATATCTGCGCATGTGATAGGGGTATCGGAATTCGACATGGAAACCTCGGGTGCATGTGGATGTTAGGAGCGCATACCGTGCTGTTCAAGCGGTGGAACAACACTAATGTCACTTACTTTACGAGAATTTATCCTAGCATTGAGCGGGTTACGGACAGAATAAGACGCCCTTGCCCAAGAAAATTTTCTCGGACAAGGGCGTATCGACCTATCGGTTAACAGGCTATAGGGTGGTTAGTTCAGGTCAAGAATATCTGCCACAGCCACAACATCGAAGGCTGCCTTAGTCGGTTCAACCTTCGCACCGTTGACCGGTTCCAGCGCCCACTGCGGATCCTTCAAACCATGACCTGTCACCGTAATGACAATGGTCTTGCCTTCAGGAGCCTCACCCGCGCGATGTTTCTTGAGCAGACCCGCAACACCAGCGGCTGAAGCGGGCTCAACGAAAACGCCCTCGCGGGAAGAGAGCCAGCGGTGCGCCTCAAGAATCTCCTCATCGGTGACAGCTTCAATCACGCCGCCGGATTCGTCACGTGCCGCCTCAGCTTTCTCCCACGAGGCAGGGTTGCCGATGCGAATTGCGGTCGCAATCGTTTCGGGAGTGTCAATCGGGTGCCCTGCAACAATCGGAGCCGCGCCAGCTGCTTGGAAACCCCACATGATGGGTCGCTTGGTGGCGACCGGCTCTAGAACCTTGCCGTCACGGTTCGTATAAGGCTCGGAATACTCCTTGTATCCCTTCCAATAAGCGGTGATATTACCCGCGTTACCTACCGGGAGCAAGTGGTAATCGGGGGCGTCTCCCAGGGTGTCGACGACCTCAAAAGAACCGGTCTTCTGCCCCTCAATGCGGTAGGGGTTCACCGAGTTCACCAAGAATACTGGGTAATTCTCGCTGAGTTTACGGGCAATTTCGAGGCAGTTATCGAAGTTTCCGTCAATCTGAATAATATCGGCACCGTGGGCGATGGCCTGCGAGAGTTTACCCATCGAAATCTTGCCGTCCGGCACGAGTACCGCGCAGCGCATCCCCGCTTGAAGCGCATATGCCGCTGCCGACGCTGAAGTATTACCGGTCGAAGCGCACACAACAGCCTTCGCACCTTCGCGTTTAGCGGCGGTAATAGCGCTCGTCATGCCGCGGTCTTTGAAAGATCCGGTGGGGTTCATCCCCTCGAATTTGAGGTATACCGTATTGCCAGTCTGCGCTGACAGCGCCGGTGCGTGAATCAGCGGTGTTCCGCCTTCGCCTAGAGTTACCGGTTTTACCTCGTCCCCGAACGGAAGACGGTCGCGGTATTCGTTAATGACGCCCTGCCACACATGTGCCATGGGATTCTCCTACTTTCTGCTGATGGTTTTACTCGCGCGGACTTGAGAATTTCCGCGCTGAAATTCTAGTCTTCCTGATCTATTTACCGGACTCGACGCGAATCACGGAAATAATCTCGCGCACAGTATCTAAACCGTCGATCACCGCGATCGCGCGGCGCAGGTCAGAGTCTTTGGCAGAGTGCGTCACCAGGCGAATCTGTGCGGCGCCATCCCGCGGAGTAGATTGACGCAAAGAATCCACCGAAATACCGTGTTCGGCGAAAATACGGGCAATGTTTGCGAGCACGCCCAATTTGTCATCAACCAGCATGCCTACCGAATAGCGGGAGATAATGTCGCCCAATCCGGTAGCAGGCAGCTGCGCGTAAGAGGACTCGGGCACACCCGGACCACCCAATACCAGACGGCGCGCCAACGACACAAAATCACCCAGAACGGCAGAAGCGGTCGGTGCCCCACCGGCACCGGGACCGTAGAACATCAGCTCGCCTGCGTTCTGCGCCTGTACAAACACGGCATTAAATGCGCCATGAACACCTGCCAGTGGATGCTGCCGCGGAATAAGCGTAGGAGCCACACGGATATTGACTCCGTCACCATCTCGCTCACAAATGGCCAGGAGTTTAATCACGTAGCCGTCGGCATCTGCGGCGGCAACGTCATCGGCGCTTACGGCGGTAATACCCTCTATGTGAACGTCATCAATGGTGAAATCAGAGTGGAACGCCAATGAGGCTACAATAGCAGCCTTTGATGCGGCATCATGACCTTCAACGTCAGCGGTGGGGTCTGCTTCGGCATAGCCGAGTTCCTGGGCGTCTTTGAGTGCATCGGCAAAAGTTGCACCGGTGGTATCCATCTGATCCAGAATGTAGTTGGTGGTGCCGTTCATAATGCCCAGCACACGTGTGACGGTATCGCCTGCCAAAGAATCGCGCAGGGGGCGCAAAATCGGAATTGCACCGGCGACCGCCGCCTCATAGGAAAGCTGTGCACCGGACTTATCGGCAGCAGCCTGAAGCTCAACACCGTGCTTTGCCAGGAGCGCTTTATTCCCTGAAACCACCGATTTACCGGCCTCTAGGGCGCGCAGAATGCGGGTTCGTGCAGGTTCAATACCGCCGGTCAGCTCGATCACCACGTCGGCAGCGTCAATCAGGGCGTCTGCGTCGGTGGTATACAGCCCTGGGTCGGCATCCCAGTGGCGTTTAGCCGCAGTATCACGCACGGCTATACCGATCAGCTCAACAGGTGCCCCTATACGTTCTTTGAGAACCGCGCTATCCTCACTAAAAATACGCGCTACCTGAGAACCAACGTTCCCAGCGCCGAGCAGAGCAACCTTAATAGTGTCAGTCACGTTATCTCCTACATTTTGACCGAGTGGTGAACGCGCCTGTACGAACGGGCGACGTCATCATCAACTGTATCAAGAGAGCGGCGCCTGGACGCGGTCAAGACGCCAACATTACCGCCATTTACGGGGGGGGTGTCGTTATATTACGTGCAGCTTCTTACCCAAACATGCGCCATGCGGTGTCATCATGCGGAAAAGATTCAGTGCCCGTACTAGAAACCCGTGTCTAGAGCAAACATCTCATCTTCGCTTTGTCGACGAATAATAGGATGCGCTGCCTCCCCCGCCGACGTAGCAATAACCGGCGGACGGCTCAGATAGTTATAATTCGACCCCAGCACATAACAGTACGCACCGGTAGCTGGCACCGCGAGAATATCCCCCGCACGCAGGTCATCAGGAAGATAGCAATACCGCACCACAATATCACCCGATTCGCAGTGTTTACCCACCACACGAGAAAGCACCTGATCCCCCGCCGGGGCGCGGTTTGCCAGGGTAACCGTGTAGTCGGCGTCGTAGAGCACCGGGCGCGCGTTATCGCTCATACCCCCGTCCACCGAGACATACCGGCGCACTCGAATCTGACCGTGCTCATCCTCAATACTCACGTTTTTAATGGTGCCGACAGTGTAGAGCGTCACCCCTGAGGGGCCTGAAATCGAGCGGCCAGGCTCAAAAGACATATGCGGAATCGCCAGGCCAAGACGCCCGCAGGTTGACGCGACTGCATCCGCAATAGAGACGGTAATCTGCTCAATACTGCGCGGGGTATCGGCCTCGGTATAACCGATACCGTAGCCGCCGCCCAGGTCAAGCTCAGGCAGACTGATACCGTATTTCTGGTTCACGGCATGCATAAAGGTGAGGGCAGTATCTGCCGCTTGCTCGAAACCCTGAGCCTCAAAAATCTGCGAACCTATATGGCAGTGAATCCCCCGGAATTCCAGGGAATCCATAGCGGTGAGAATACCGGCGGCAAGCATCGCGTAGGATTCATTCTCGGTACTCGTCCAATACTCAAGTTCATCGGCATCTAACCCGGCAAGACGCGCGGTTCCAGGCTGAAGCGACATCCCAAATTTTTGATCTTCATGCGCCGTAGCAATAGATTCGTGGGTGGAGGCATGTACCCCGGGCGTAATCCGAATGAGCACGGGTACCGCCGGATACGGCTCCTGCCCCGCTGCGGTGCGTTCTGTGTTCAGCTCGGCATGCACATCCGCGATGAGTTTAAGCTCGTCAACGGAATCTGCCACCACACGCCCTACCCCGTGTTTGATGGCGCGCGCAATCTCGCCGCGCGACTTGTTATTACCGTGCAGCGCAATATTTTGCCCGGGAACCTGAGCCCGCAGGGCAATCGCCAGTTCCCCTCCCGACGCCGTATCAAGACACAAACCTTCTTCATGCGCCCACCGGGCCACGGACGTGCACAGGAATGACTTTCCCGCGTAGTAGACACTCACCTGCGCGCCATACCGGGCGAAGGCATCCTCGAATGCCTGGCGGTACCCGCGTGCCCTAGCTCGGAATGTATCTTCCGAAAATACGTACTGCGGAGTATCAAACTCTTTGACAAGCTCACTCGCTGCAATGCCGTCAATAGTTAGCTCTCCCCCATGATTACGCTGAAATGAGTCCGTCCAGATGGTACGGTTCAGCTCAGCCGGATGTTCGGGGCAGGTAAGCCATTCGGGGGCGTACAGGGATTGTGCGTCGCTCATGCAGAAGTCCTCGGGTCTTGTGTCACGGTCACAGATTCGTGATCCCATCACCACTATATCGGAACGCCTTGCTGCCACGATGCTGCTCATAGGTGGTGTTCAGATAGCGGATAAACCAATATACAAAAGCCGCGTGCCCCGTCATCGTGTTGGCGGGGTACGCAGCTTCCGGTCGGTTCGGCGTTACATACGCTCGGGGGCGGTGACCCCCAGCAGACCCAATCCGTTGGCGAGTACCTGACGTGTTGCATTGTTGAGAAGCAAACGGGTACGGTGCAGATCAGTCACTGGCTCATCGCCCTTCGGAGCCACGCGCGAGAGGCCATACCAGCTGTGGTAGGCCGCCGCAAGGTTTTCCAGATAACGGCTCACACGGTGCGGTTCGTAGAATTCCGCTGCGGTACGCACGGTTGCCGGGTATTGCCCCAGCACTGCAAGAAGCTCAGTATCTGCGGGCGTATTCAGAAGCCCTGTGTCCACGCCATCGGCAAGATGCACGCCAGCATCAATGGCATTACGTTCTACAGCCGCAGTGCGGGCGTGCGCATACTGCACATAGTAGACAGGGTTATCGCTGCTCTTCTGCACCAGCAGATCAAGGTCGATATCAATTGTGCTGTCTACCGAGTAGCGGATAAGTTCGTAGCGTGCCGCATCCACACCCACAGCCTCTACAAGGTCTTCAAGGGTGACGACGTTACCGGCGCGCTTCGACATACGCACGTGTTTGCCGTCCTTGACAAGGTTCACCAGCTGCCCAATCATGACCTCAATCTGCTCGGTCCGGTACCCCAAGATTTGAGCGATAGCCTTGAGCCGTCCCACGTAGCCGCTATGGTCTGCACCAAGCATATAGATGGCTATGTCCGCAGGGTTCTCAGGACGAGTCATTTTATTGCGGAAATACGCAATATCTCCAGCAACATAGGCGTGATTACCATCCGATTTAATGACCACCCGGTCTTTATCATCGCCGTAATCGGTGGTGCGCATCCACCACGCGCCCTCGGATTCAAAAAGCTGACCATCCTGTTTCATCTGCTCAATGATGCGGTCGGCCTCGCCAGATTCAAATACCGAATTTTCGTGGAAGAAGACATCAAAGTCGGTACCGAAACGGTGCAGAGACTTTTTAATCTGTGCGAACATAAGCTCGGTTCCGATTTCACGGAAAACTTCTGCGGGGTTTTCGGCGTCGAGCGCGTCTGGGCGTTGGGCGAGAATCTGATCTTTGATATCGGTAATATAGGCGCCCGCATAGCCGTCTTCAGGGGTAGGCTCTCCCTTGGCTGCAGCAAGAAGCGAGTTTACGAACCGATCAATTTGAGTGCCGTGATCGTTGAAGTAGTATTCGCGCACCACATTTGCGCCCTCGGCTTCGAGGATATTGGCGAGCGCATCACCTACGGCCGCCCAGCGGGTTCCACCCAAGTGGATGGGGCCGGTGGGGTTAGCCGAGACGAATTCAAGGTTAATGGTTTTTCCCGCGAATTTATCGCTGGTTCCGTATGTTTTTCCAGCTTTGACGATGGTGGCGGCGAGGGTGCCTGCCGCAGCCGCATCCAGGGTTATATTGAGGAAGCCTGGACCGGCAATATCTACCGTTGAAACTCCCGGAATTGAGGCAATTTTATCGGCAAGAACGGCTGCTACTTCGCGAGGATTCTTGCCAACTTTCTTGGCGAGCTGCAGCGCAATATTAGTCGCCCAGTCACCGTGTTCGCGAGATTTCGGGCGTTCCACGCGCGCAAGGGGAAGCTCTGCATTATCTGCGAGGGTAAGCTGACCGGATGCGATAGCTTTATCGAGTTCTTGAGCAATTGCTGCTGATAATTCTTCGGGAGTCATAGCTACATATTCTAGCAACATCTGATAGGATATAGAGGTTCGCTTGTGCGCCGTATGCGGCTGAAACGCCTAGTTTCCGGTTGAGGTGCCAAGGCGGTCACCAAAATTTCATATGTCAGCCCTTGTAGCTCAGTGGATAGAGCGCTTGCCTCCGGAGCAAGAAGTCGAAGGTTCGAATCCTTTCAAGGGCACTTTTTTATTGGCCTATCTGCTTTAGCGGGTAGACCATTTTTATTGAACCACTGACAATTAGCCCGCTGAGCCGTACCATGAAATGACGTGGAGAAACGAAACTATGCAGAAACCTGGGAGGCTAGGATGTCTATAGGCACTTTTGCATTTATTACGATCGCTCTCTTCATGGTGCACGAATTCGAGGAGATCATCTTGGTGCGCCGCTACATCGAGAAGTACTCCAGCGATAACCGGTACCACGACGAAATCTTTATAGCGGGGCAAGACCATTACCCCTCAACCGCAGCTATTGCTGCCATGATAGGTGAAGAATTTATTGTTGCTTGTCTGATCCTTTTTAGCGGGGTCATATTTGATTCCATTGAGACCGTCACAGCTATCTTTATCGCTTATATTCTGCATCTTATCCTTCATATCCGTGAGGCATTTATCTTTCCGGGATGGGCACCGGGCAGCAGGACCGCAGTATTTACGATGCCGCTTAACGCTATTACCTTATACGCTATCTTTGCTACCCAGCATATCGATTACCTCAAATTAATTATTTTGACCGTGGTCTTGAGTGCTGTAGTTCTTATTAACCTACAGATGCTTTACCGGCTATCGGGAAAGATTGAAACGTTCATTCAGAAGATCGCGTAATACTAGGGTTCCCGGGTTTCTATAGTTAGACAATAAGCCCTCGCGGTGCTGATAGCTCTCTACTACAGGAACTGATAGGGCTTCAATTTAGCTAGATATGCACATACTCGCCACGAAAACGGCATGTGTGAGAGTTGCCTTTTATGACATGCTATTTTGCCCCGTGACCTGCGCTTGAGAGAATGTTTCCAATCGTTATCGTCACGGCAGAAGGGGCTCATCATGACCATGCACCAGGTACAGCTCACCGTATGGGGTGAGCCCGAGAATCTGCATTTTACAGAGACTCCTATGCCTTCGCCCCTTCGCGGGCATGTTCTTCTCAAAGTTACCGCCGCTAGTGTTAATCCTATAGACCTTACAACGCGCAAGGGATTGGGCCCTGCGGCATCATTGATTAATCTTGACCAAGAACCCGCCGTTTTAGGATGGGATGTTGCCGGTTTGGTTTGTGAAACGGCGGGCGATTACACGGGATTCCAGCCAGGAGAGAAGGTTTTCGGGCTGGTGCAGTTTCCGCATCCGGGTAAGACATATGCCGAATACGTTTTGGCTCCTGCCCATCAGCTTGTGCACGCCCCTGCAGATATTCCCGATGAGCAGCTGGGTGCCGCTCCCCTGGCAGCATTGACGGCATACCAGGCACTTTTTGAGGTTGCGAAACTTTCTTCCGGGGAGCGCGTGCTGATCCATGCGGGCGCAGGCGGTGTTGGTCATCTCGCGATTCAGCTTGCCCTCGACGCTGGCGCTACAGTTTACGCTACGGCTTCTGAGAAAAACCGTGAGTTTATACAGTCTTTGGGCGCAGAATTTATCGACTACACAACCCAAGATTTCCGGCAGGTTCTAGGTCCTACCCTTGATGTGGTACTGAATTCTACGGGTGCACAAACCTTCGTAGATTCTTTGGATGTACTGGTTCCGGGCGGTCGAATCGTGACCCTCACAAGCCCCGATCCTTTAGAGACTGCACGCGAGCGCGGGTTTACGGCAGAGTGGCTGACGGTGCATCCCGACCGTTATCAGCTGGGTGAGATTGCTCGACTCATGTCGCTGGGGATCGTGAAAATTCACGTAGATCAGACTTTCCCGCTAGAGCAGGCAGCGAAAGCTCATGAGCTTGTGGGCTCCCGGCATGTGCGCGGCAAAGTGGTGCTTGTTCCTTAGGATTCTACGTGTTCTCTGGAAGAAGAACCTGAATCTTTATAGGGCTGCCGACACTCCAGACGATGAGGTGGCTGCCAGCATATGGTCCACGTCTCTGTGAAGGCGCGCGGCTATGGCGGCATCATAGAGCACGCCGTTGTAGCAGAACTTTTCACGTTCTACGCCCTCAACCACGAACCCTGTATGGCGTGCCACTGCCGCTGATGCAGGGTTATTGGTGCGGTACCCAAGCTCTAAACGGCGAACACGTGGGGACCTTGCGGATGTAAGAGCTGAGAAATCGTAGCTGATCTTGGCTTGTTCTGCGGGTTTTCCAGGTGATACAGCGCTATCATTCGACGCGTCTATATTCTGTGCCCAGTCGCACGCCGCACGCACGCATCTACTTGTTATACCGAGCCCTCGGGTTTCTGCCGAGATCCAGTAGTAAACCCAAGCTCTATCCCAGGTTCCAGAAGGCTGGCGCCCCATACATCTGAAACCTACGCACCCGGCAGCTTGGTTATCAGCTTCCAGACACCATGCTGTGTGTTCAGAAGACGGAAGGAACTCTTTGCAGATAAGAGTGCGTGCATCTTCTACACAGTTGAGAGCTGGCATCTGATGTATGAGATCGGGCGTTGCACGGTATATGTCATAGAGTCTTGAGGCATCATCTTCCCGCCAAGCCCGCAGTTTTATTTTCATGACCTGCCTTTGCGTTTGAGGTTATTAGTATCTGCTCCAAGATTACACAAGACTTCGCCGAAAGCACGGCTTTCTTGGGCACCAAATACAGAAGAGTAAACTAGTAACAATATGTCTGAGCAGAAACCCACCGAACACACAGATACTCCTAAGACCACTCGAACCGCGCCCAGTATGGCGAGCATGGCGGCTGCCATTCATGCGGCGCCGGTGCGCGTACCTCAAAAGCCCGCGCGCACATCCCAAATATCCGGTGAGAATCCCGGCGATGCTTCCACAGCAGAGTCAGGCTCGAAACGGCGTAATGCCCACAAGAATTCCTCGCGTAAAAATAACGCTTCACGCTCCAAAAACCCGCAAAAACGCGCGCACCGCAAGAACCACCGGGACCGGCCCGAACAGCGTCCCTACAACCCACTGATTCCCGCTGAGATTATCTATCCCGAAGAACTGCCCGTCAGTGAGCGCCGCGAAGACATCAAGGCGGCTATTCGCGATCATCAGGTCATCATTGTTGCTGGCGAGACCGGCTCGGGTAAGACCACACAGTTGCCTAAGATGTGCCTGGAACTCGGTCTTGCCGAGAAAGGCATGATTGGGCACACCCAGCCGCGCCGCCTTGCCGCGCGTTCGGTGGCGGAGCGCATCGCCGAAGAACTGGGGCAGAAAATTGGTGAGACCGTGGGTTACCAGGTGCGTTTCACCTCTGAAGTAGGCGAGAACAGCGCCATCAAACTCATGACGGACGGTATTCTGCTCGCCGAAATTCAGCACGATAAGCTGCTGCGCAAGTATTCCACGCTCATTATTGACGAGGCACATGAACGTAGCCTAAATATTGATTTTATTTTGGGGTATCTAAAGCGGATTCTGCCGAAGCGCCCCGATTTGAAGGTCATTATTACCTCCGCAACCATTGATCCTGAACGATTCGCGAGGCATTTCGCACCGAGTTTCGTACCAGGTAAGGGTGTGGTAGACGACTCTCTCAGCGATGAGGAACGTGAGCTTGCCGAGCAGATTCTTCCCGATGATGCTCCCCCGATTATTGAGGTTTCGGGGCGTACCTACCCGGTGGAGATTCGCTACCGCCCGCTTGATGGGGACGACTACGCTGATGAAGATGAAGGCGACGAAGACCGCGACCCAACCGATGGAATCCTTGCCGCCGTCGAGGAGCTGTCGAAGGAGGCGCCCGGCGATATCCTGATTTTCTTCTCGGGCGAGCGCGAGATTCGTGATGCTCACGATGCTTTGGAGTCTTTGGTTGCCAAGTCCCCACGTATGAACTATGAGGTTTTGCCGTTGTATGCGCGTCTGTCTCTCGCGGAGCAGCATCGTGTGTTTACGCCGGGGAGTCGGCCGCGCATCGTGCTGGCGACGAACGTTGCGGAAACTTCGCTGACGGTGCCGGGTATCAAGTATGTGATCGATACCGGTACCGCCCGCATTTCGCGGTATTCGGCGCGCACGAAGGTGCAGCGCCTGCCGATCGAACGGATTTCGCAGGCAAGCGCGAACCAGCGCTCGGGGCGGTGCGGCCGTGTGAGCGATGGTATTGCAATTCGGCTGTATTCTGAGGAGGATTTCGCGTCGCGCAGCGAGTTTACCGACCCGGAGATTCTGCGCACGAACCTGGCAGCTGTTATTTTGCAGATGATTGCGATCGGCGTGGTGCGTGAGCCCGGTGATATTGCGCGTTTCCCGTTTGTGCAGCCGCCCGCATCGCGCGCGATTAATGACGGCGTGAATCTGCTGCGTGAGCTTGGGGCGCTTTCTGAAAAACCGGCGCGCACGGATAAGAGGGGGAAGCATCATCGTGCTACCTCGACGCTGACTGCTACGGGGCGTGCTATGAGTGCGTTCCCGGTCGATCCGCGCTTGGCGCGCATGATTATTGAGGGTTCGCGTCGTGACTGTGTTAAAGAGATGATGGTTCTTGCCGCCGCTTTGACGATTCAGGATCCGCGTGAACGCCCGGTTGAGGTGCGTGGAACTGCCGATGAGATGCATGCCCGTTTCACGGACGATAAATCTGATTTTTCGTCGTTCCTGCTGCTGTGGCAGTACATTAATGAGCGCCAGGCTGAGCTTTCCTCTTCGCAGCTGCGAAAAATGTGTCATCGCGAGTTTATTAACTTTTTGCGTATTCGGGAGTGGCAAGATCTTTTCGCCCAGCTGCGTGAGATGGGGCGCACTGCGAATATCCGCATATCGAACGGGCGCGATATTGATGCTTCGGGGCGTGAGGTTGAGATTCATAAGAGCCTGCTTTCGGGCCTGCTCTCGCATGTGGGTGCTAAAGAGGAGCGTGAGAAAACCTACGGCAAAGCCCCGCGTGGTCCGCGCGAATATTTGGGGGCGCGCGGCACAAAATTCGCTATCTTCCCAGGTTCCGGGCTTTTCAAGCAGAACCCCGATTGGGTGCTTTCTGCCGAGCTTGTGGAGACTTCCCGGCTGTGGGCGCGCACAAACGCCGCGATTGAGCCACAGTGGGTTGAAGAAGTGGGCGGGCACCTGCTGAAAAAGCAGTATTCCGAGCCGCACTGGTCGGCAAGCCGAGGTGCTGCCGTGGCGTATACGAAGGGCACACTGTACGGACTGACGATTTATGCCGACCGTCCAGTGCAGTATTCCCGGGTAGATGCCGCCGCTGCACGTGAGATTTTTATTCGTTCCGCCCTGGTGGAGGGCGACTGGCGCACCCAGCACAAGTTCTACAAGCGCAACCTGCGTGCCTTGGCTGAGGTTGAGGAGCTTGAGGCCCGCCTGCGCCGCCGCGATCTGCGAGTGGATGACGCCGTGCTTTTCGAGTTCTATAATGCGCGCATCCCCGAGCATGTAACGGACGTTCGGTCCTTCGATAAATGGTGGAAGCACGCGCGTTTAGAGAACGATAACCTGCTCGATTTCAACCCGGAAAACCTTATTAATGAGGACGCTGCTGATTATGACGACTCGCAGTTCCCGCGCCAGTGGGTGCAGCGTACCGACGGCGGCGAACTCACCCTGGATTTGCGGTACGAATACGCCCCGGGGGCAGGGTTGGGCGGTGCCCGCACGGATGCGGCAAAACGCGACGGCGTGGCGGTTCAGGTACCGATTCTGTTCTTGAACCAGCTGACCCCCGAGCCGTTCCGCTGGCAGATTCCGGGGATGCGCCACGAACTTTTAACGGCGCTCATTAAGTCGCTTCCGAAGGCGATTCGCCGTAATTTTGTGCCCGCCCCGGATGTTGCACGCATGGCGTTGGAGTCTCTGGAGGCGGACTACTCCCCCGCGACTGACGAGCTTTTGCCCTCGTTCGCGCTGGTGCTGCGCCGTCTGCGCGGCGTGGTGGTTGAGTCGGATGCCTTCGACTGGGACTCCGTGCCGGATCATCTGAAGTTCACGTTCCAGGTGCGCGATGCCCGCAATAAGATTCTGGGCGAAAGCAAAGATATCCGTGAGCTGCAGCAAAAACTCCACGCGCAGATCCACTCCGCCTTGGCAGATTCGCTAGGCGCTTCTGAAGATACGGTGGCGAAGATGGCGGCGCTCGCGGGCGGGAACTCCGCGCAGGGGGCCTCATCGCGAACCGGTTCGGCGCAGCAGGGCGTAAAGGAAAACAGCGCAGGATCGGGCGCAAAACCCGGAAAAACCGCCGCTCAGGGTGCAGATTCTCAAGATTCTATCCGTGAGACCACGGGCTTGACTGACTTTCCCGGCGAGGAGATTCCGCGCAAGGTGCAGCGCATTATTGCAACCCAGGCGGTCAGCGGATACCCGGCGCTGGTGGACGAAAAAACGAGCGTGGGCATCCGCATTTTCCCCACCGAGGCCGAGCAGGTACATTCGCAGCGGCGCGGTATTATTCGTCTTCTGCAGCTGCAGGTGCCCTCACCTGAGCGGTATGTGAGCGATCACCTGTCAAATAAAGAGAAGATTGTGTTCACACAGAACCCGCACGGCTCGATTGACGAACTGATTCGGGACTGCACGGTTGCCGCGCTCGACAAGCTAGTTCCGCACACGCCCGTGTTCACACGCGCCAAATACCGGGAGCTGTTCGAGCAGGTGCGCGCCGAACTAATCGATACCGTCTTTGAGGTCACCAAGCTGGTCGCCGAAATCCTCTCAGAAGCGGCGGCGCTACGCAAAGCCATTAAGAAGGCGACCTCGCTGAGCACCATGCACGCCGTCTCAGATGTGAAGGGGCAGCTCGATAACCTGGTGTACCCCGGATTCGTGGCGAATACCGGGTACGATCAGCTGGTTCACTTGCCTCGCTATCTTAAGGCCGCGCAGATACGCTTGACAAAGCTGGGGCCGAACCTGAACCGAGATAATCAGCTCATGCTCACGGTGCAGGATTTGGAGGATTCCTACGATTCCGCCGTCAAGTCTCTGCCCGAGGGAACTCTTATTCCCGATGCGCTCGCCCGCGTGAACTGGATGCTTGAGGAGCTGCGTGTGAGCTTCTTCGCCCAGGAACTCGGCACGGCGTACACGGTCTCTGAGAAGCGCATCGCCAAGGCTCAGCGCGAGGCGCTGGAGCAAGTGAAAAGGTAGGTTTCGGCGGACTCTGTCTAGGTTTTCGTTCCTCGAAGGGTTGTGTGTTGCCACAAGACTCTGAGTCTTGTGTGCAACACACAACCCTCTTAGGTTCCATATTGATATCGGCATGAAGCTATGGCAATAGAGTCATCAGTAAGCTTGTATACGAGACGATGTTCATCAGTAATTCTGCGTGACCACCAGCCTGAAAATTGATGTCTGAGAGCTTCAGGCTTCCCTATACCTTCATTACCATTTCGCTCAACATCTTTGATCAGTAGATTAATGCGCTTGAGAACCTTCCGATCTTGCATCTGCCACCAGAGATAGTCGCTCCAAGTTGAATCGTCAAAAATAATTCTCACAACTATTCCTCAACCAGCTGATGTTCAGACCCAAGACCAGCTTCAAGACGGGAGATGGATTCCATAAGACGACGTGCATTAGCCGGGGAACGCATGAGGTAGGCAGTCTCTTGAAGAGATTCGTACTCAGACAACGAGAGGATGACTGCCGGTTCATGCCCGGCACGTGTAATAATAACCTCTTCACGGTGATCTTCAACGTGGTCAAGTACTTCAGCATACCGAGCCCGAGACTCGGTGTAAGACATGGTTTTCATAAACACCTTCCCTCCCTGTACAGTATAATGTACAGAAAGCTTGATAGGAAAGCAATAAAGCTCAGGTATCCATGCACTTGGGTCGGTTTCTCCAGTTATTTCTGCACCAATCCGCAGGTTTTGAACACGTATGATGATGATATGAGTTTTATCGCTACGTTGGTTCTTCTGATAGGTATTAGTGCGGGAAGCAGCTATTTTTACAGACAACATGCCGCGCGGATAAAACCTCAGCCTGATGGAACCGTCCGAGCGAAGCTGCCCGGCTGGTACACCGCGTTTGGTTATTTTCTTATTGCAGCAGGAGTCTTCTTAGCCTTTGCTTCACTTATTTTAAGTTCAGGCAGCAATCCTATGCCCCTAAACATGGCGATTGGCTTTCCTGCTATGACCTTCGGTCTTGGTATCGTGACGATTCTTATGGGTCAGCGCCAATACATTGAAACCGGCGTGGACTATATCGAACGCCGCGCTTGGTACGGCAAAGTGACCCGAATTCCCTTCCATGAGATTGACTCGTACTCGTATAGTCCAGCGGGCCTTGGCGGTTGGCTGGTTCTTAAGACGGCGGATAGACGCAGGATAGCGTTTAACTCTCGTTTTCTACGGGGTGAACGGGTGATTGCTGCGTTGGCGTTTCGCCAGATTAATGGCCGCTGGCCCTCCCCATACAACCAGGAGGAACAACGGGTTTTAGAAGAGGAATCATCCATGAGAGCTGCTCAGCAGTACCTTGCGAAGACTCCAAAAGCTCGGGGCTTGCGGAGGTGACGGATTAGTGCCTACAACGTCAAGAGACTCGGAGGTGGGCAAGAAAACCTTGCTCTAAGATCGGTCCCGCACGTATCTGGTCTCCCCTTCCTCAGTTTTTGAACACGTATTATGGATATATGACTTTTATTATTACTGCGATTCTTCTGGTGTGTATCGGTGCGGTTAGCGGCTACTTCTATAGAAAACATGCCGCACAGGTAAAGCCTCAACCCGATGGGACGATCAGGGCAAAGCTGCCCGGTTGGTATAGATTTTGTGGTTACTTCCTTGTTGCTGTGGGAGTGCTCTTTACCCTTATCACCCCAGCATTGATCTCGGGCAGTAATCCAATGCCTCCATATATGGCGTTTGGGGTTATTGGAATCTGCTTAGTGTTTGGCGTCTGGGCAATTCTCATGGGCCAACGTCAGTATGTTGAAACCGGCGTAGATTACATAGAGCAGTGCATATGGTATGGCAAAGTTACCCGCATCCCCTTTCACGAGATTGATTCGTATGCGTATAGCTCAGGGCACCCTGGTGGATGGCTGGTTCTCAAAACAGCAGATAAGCGTAAGATTGCATTTACGTCCCGGTATCTGCGAGGTGAACGGGTTATGTGTGCGCTGGTATTTCGTCAGATTAATGGTCGCTGGCCTTCCCCAACGAGCCCCGAGGATCAACAGGTTTTAGTGCAGGAAGCCTCATTGGCAGCCGCTCCGCAATATCTTATGGAGAACCCAGTTGGTCAAAATCTAAGCGGTCAACAGGCATAACGTTCAGCAGGGACATATACATAGAGTCGTCGCCCATTCCGGGAGCGGTTTCTTTATCCGAAAGCATTTGAACCGCTTTTGGATAAAGAAACCGCTCCCGTTTTATGAATATGCTGCTTAAGATGGGCTATAGAATCCATAAGGTGACGAGTGTTTACTGGAGAACTCACCAGGTACATAGTTTCTCGGAGTGATTCATGCTCGGAGAGAGGCAAAACCACAGTGGGTTTGTGCCCAGCATGGGTAATTATGGCTTCCTCACGATGCGCTTCGACGTAGTCGAGAACTTCGATAAACTGCTCGGCAGAACCGTTATAGGAAAAAGTTTTCATCGGGTGATCTTCGCGGTTGGGGTAAGAATAGTTCTTAAAGATGAATATCTAACGATCTGTTATCGTCTGGGCGCAAACATGAAAATAGATTCTAGCAAGAGGAAAAAGAAGTGTTTCCAAAACGATCTTTTTTTCTTCTTGACCTTGAGTTTTTTAGCTAATTCCTCATAAGATGCGGGAAAACGCCCTGTTCGAGTATAAAACTTCATGTAGAGGTCTATTCCGGGGTCTACAAAAACAGTCTTGATAAATTTTGCGCTATTGCCTGATTCGTCTTCGACATACAGGAAGATATCACGCCAGTCATCTTTTCTCCACTCAAGTTCGACGATATCTTTCCAAGGCATAAACTTTTTACGTCTCCCAAACTTACGGTAAGTTATACCATCATCATGGAATTGCACAAAGGTTCGAAGAAAAAGAACTGTAAAGGTAATTGGTATGCCAGAAAAAACTGAAAGTAAAATAAATCCTTCTAAATTGTTTCTACCAATCTCTTTAATAACTCCTACAAGACCCATATATCCCAGATACCCTATCAGAACAGAGAATATAAGCGGAACATATTGCTTAGTGTTTGGATTATACAAATAGTAGGAACGTTGTATAACCGAGAGGAAGATGCCAACAATAAGAACAACGTATAATTCAGGTTTCATTTAGGATACTACGGAAGTTGTTGCCCCTGCGGGGGAGGTACAGAAGACATGCCAGAGCCAGACTTGCAGGCACCAGAGGTAACTTTATAACCCTTCTCAAATTGCAAATACTCCCGATGGATTCCATTTTCTCCCTCATTTTTCCAAGTTTTAGTACTATTATCGTACTCACCGGTAAGCACCTGAACCCCCCTAGAATCGTAACTTATTGGCAACGCATCAATATTTTTGACCTTCAAGACTTCATTAGCATTATCATAATCTTTCACATAACCACTTAAGCAATATATATAGCTAGGCGGATACCCGGAATAATTGAGGATATATGCAGACGTTTGAGGATACCCTAGATTTACAGTAATCACAAGAGTTAGACCAGCCAGCAACATAACACCAGAACTGCTGTGGATCGTTAAAAAACATATAATAAAAACACAAAATACATCAAAAATTCCTAGAATAAAAATTAACATCCTATAGTGCCCCCCAGCACGAGATAGAAAAAAGAAATAGGAACCAGGCTAACCAGTACAGATAAAATATAAGCGAATAGAAAAACCCGATCTTCTTGTACCACTTCGGCTCTAAGCCCTTCTGAATCTTTGGGTATTTTATAACCCATTTTCCATTTATTGTCTCTAATTCTTTTTTAGAATATTCCATGTTATTCCTTACGTTATAAATACTTTTAAAATATAATTTTTCCGTTAAATATACAGGAATAACCAATATTGAGCCAACTTGAAAACACAAAATAAGAAACATCATAATAATATTAAATTTTCCTTGAGTTATATTCGAATTAACATAATCTACCGCAAGAGAAAAATTCCCTGAAAATATATTAGTATAAGCCGAAACTAGCAGTATGTATGGTATAGATAGGCATATAAATGAAATAATTATCCAATATTCTTTCAAAGTACGAAAAATACGATCCATAACTAAGATACACCTTCCAGTCTTTCTACTAGATTATATAAAGACTATATAATTTCACACCTCAAAGAAAAGCCTTTCATAAACTTTCCTGGCATTTCGGGTAACTCGTAAATAATCCTCTTCTAACTGGCGGGCGCTGCCTGGAGTGTAGCCGCTCCAGCGGGCTACCGCTTCCAGGGCATCGCGCAGGGTCGGCAGCAGATCGGACTGGCGCACACCGCGCAGCACGTTGCCGCCGCGAATCTTGGTCGCCAGCAGCCACGCATCCCGCAAAACTTCGGCGTCTTCGGCAGCCACCAGATTAGCCTGAATGGCTGCATCCAACGCGTCCAGGGTTGAAGTCGTGCGAAGCTCCTCCACCTTATGAGCATGTTGAAGCTGAATCAGCTGAACCAGCCACTCCACGTCCGAAAGGCCGCCACGCCCCAACTTCAACTGCCGGGTACGATCCGCGCCGTGGGGCATCCGCTCATGCTCCACGCGCGCCTTCATGCGCCGCACCTGCTGCGCCTGCTCCACCGTGAATTCACGCGGGTACCGGTGCGGGTCAATCAGCTCAACAAACGCGCTCCCCAAGTCTTCAGAACCGGCGATCGGGCGAGCCCGCAAGAGCGCCTGAAACTCCCACGTCTCTGCCCAGCGCTCATAGTAGGCGCGGTATGAATCCAGCGAGCGCACCAGCGCCCCCTGCTTACCTTCGGGGCGCAAATCTGCGTCTACTTCAAGCGGGCGTTCGGCACGAATTGCTGGGCGTACCGGCTGTTTAATCAGCTGCATCAGCCGGTTCACAATACGGTTTGCCTGCGCCTGGGCTTCTTTCTCATCGGCTCCCTCCACGGGGCGATGCACAAACATCACGTCCGCGTCGGAGCCGAAACCGTTCTCGGCACCACCCAGGCGACCCATCGCAATTACCGTTATCTCGGTCAGCAGTGGGTTCCGCTGTTCTTCTTCGGAGTTCTCCCCCGCCGCCTCTAGAGAATCACGCTGCGGTGCGTCGCTCTTTTGGGGCGCAGTTTCCTCGTCACGCTCCCCTGCCTTGACCTCTTCACGTTCCGCCAGGGCGAGTGCCGCGCCAATGGTACATTCATCCACGGTCGCCAACCCGGTGCATACCTGCTGCACGCTCAGCAGGTTCAGGGCGTCCCCCATCGCAATACGAAGAATCTCGCGGCGGCGCAGGTACCGTACCGCGCGCATAGCGTCCGCAGAGTCTTCGTGTCGTGATAGGAGCGAGGTAATTTCGGCCTTGAGAGCGCCCGCGCTCAGCGGCTGCAGGTCGGCAACCTTATCAAGCCAGGTGATGGAGGTGGGCGCGTCTTCCAGCAGGTCGGTAATATACCGCGAGCTTGAGAGTATCTGGCATAGACGCTCCGCTGCGGCGGGCGAATCGCGAAGCATACGCAGGTACCAGCTCGTGGTACCCAAAGACTCCGAAACTAGGCGGAACCCCAGCAGCCCGGCGTCTGCATCCACGCCCTCAGCAAACCAGCCCAAGAGCACAGGCATCAGATGCCGTTGAATCTCGGCGCGACGGCTGACCCCGTTGGTAAGTGCTTCAATATGCCGCATGGCTCCGCGCGGATCGCGGTAACCGAGCGCAGCCAGACGGTCCTGCGCCGCCTGGTCAGAAAGCGCCACTTCGTCACGGCTCAGGGTTGAGACCGCGGCCAGCAGCGGACGGAAGAAAATACGTTCATGCAGGGAACGCACATTGCGTTTGAGTTTCTGCCATGCTTTGAGCATCTGCTCGGCCGAGAGCGTCCCCATACGTTCGGCGGGCACCAGGGAGCGGGCAAGGGCGCGCTGTTCCCCGGCGCGGTCGGGCATCAGGTGGGTACGTCGCAGGTGCATAAGCTGAATGCGGTGCTCCAGCAGACGCAGCTTCTTGTAGTCGCGTGAGAAAGCTTCGGTGTCGGAACGGCTAATGTAACTGGCACGGGTGAGTGCAGCGAGCGAATCCAGAGTAGATTTGGTGCGCACGGCGGGGTCGGTGCGCCCGTGCACCAGCTGCAAAAGCTGAACTGTGAACTCGACATCGCGCAGACCACCGGGGCCGAGCTTTATTTGACGTTCCAGCTGGGCGGCAGGAATATTATCGGTCACGCGGGCACGCATAGCCTGCACAGATTCCACGAAGGAATCCCGAGCGGCTGATTCCCACACGAACGGCTCAATGGCGCGCGCGTATTTTTCACCCAAATGCGCAGACCCAGCGATCGGTCGGGCTTTCAAAAGCGCCTGAAACTCCCAGTTCTCAGCCCAACGCTTGTAGTACCGTACATAGGATTCGACGGTGCGCACCAGCGGCCCGTCCTTGCCTTCGGGGCGCAGGTTCGCGTCTACCTCCCACAGTGGAGGCTCAGCGGCGGGCGCCATGATCGCCTTCGTTAGCGCGTGCACCAGCTCAGTACCGATCTGGGCACAGTCCTGCTCGGTGAGGGGTTCTACTCCCTCGGGCAGTTCACTGGCGGGAACGGGTGCTATCACATACACCACATCTACATCAGAAATATAGTTCAGTTCACGTGCCCCGCATTTACCCATACCGATAATCGCCAAATCCAGGGCATCTACGGATGCACCCCGAGCAGGTGCCGAGCACAGTCCACCGCCCAAACCCTCAGCAACCTCAGTGCGGGCTATCGCGAGCGCTCCTTCCAGAGCGGCGGCGGCAAGATCGGCAAGATGCCGCCCAACCGTGGGCATAAGTTCCACAGGGTCTGGCGAACACACATCCACAAGCGCAATTTTCGTGAGTGCGGCACGGTACGCCACGCGCAGCGCTGTATACCCGTCTTTACCCGTCATCTCACGTGATGCGCGCGGCCGCTCATCGTCGGGGTTTGCACCCACCGCTTCCAACAGCTCCGTACGGTATGCGGTTGCCAGCGGGGCCGTAGGCTCATCAATATCGTCGAGCTTTTTACCCCCGGCAGCGCCGCTGTACCCGCGAATATGCGGGGTTTCTTCAACATCGTGCGGGTCTATCTGCGGCTCAATATCCTCCGCCTGAACGGTGCTGGGCTCTTGAGTGGCGATGAGCTCAGGTTCAGAGTCTAGCCCGTGACTGTCGAGAACATGGTCGATTAAATGCGGGTTGCGGTACAGAAAATCGCCCAATGCCTGCGAAGAACCCAAAAGCCGGAACATGCTAAATTCGGCATCCCCGCGGTTCGCGCGCTCCGCCGTTGCGGGGTGCTTTTCGATAAGCCTCACCAGCGAAGGTAACGCGATATCCGGCGAGGGTGCCCAGCGGAGCCCGGCGAAGAGAGCATCCGTATTAACCTGGGCGAGTTCGGGGGAATCAAGCCAGCGCTCGCTCTTTGCGGCATCGTAGAACCCGGCGGCGACCATGCGCGTGCGCCTGCGTGCGCGTTCTTGACGTTCCGCATCCGCCGGTGCCGCCGCTGTGCCTTCAGTAGGTTGCTGCTCTGGCATGGTCCCCTCCCGAAACTCGCCTATCCGCTAGAGAATACCCAGATTATGCTTGAGCTCGTACGGAGTGACCTGCGCCTGGTATTGTTCCCAATCGGCGCGTTTATTGCGTAAGAATTGTTCGAAAACTTGCTCCCCTAGAGCCTCTGCCATAAACTCGGAGTCCTCGGTACGGTTAATAGCCTCACGCAGAGAAGCAGGCAGCGGGTTGTAGCCCATAGCGCGGCGTTCTGCGGTTGTCATAGCGGCGAGGTCTTCAGTCACGGCAGGCATGAGCTCATACTCGTGCTCAATACCTTTGAGCCCTGCGGCGAGAATGACCGCATATGCCAGGTAAGGGTTCGAGGCCGAATCAAGCCCGCGGTATTCGATGCGTGCCGCCTGCATCTTATTTGGCTTATAGAGCGGTACACGCACCAGCGCCGACCTGTTATTGTGCCCCCATGAAACGTAGCTGGGTGCTTCCCCACCGCCCCACAGCCGCTTGTATGAGTTGATGAACTGATTGGTGACCGAGGTAAACTCCGGGGCATGCTTGAGCACACCGGCAATAAAGTGCCGTGCCGTCTTTGAGAGACGATACTCAGCCCCGGCCTCAAAGAACGCGTTAGTATCGCCCTCGAAAAGCGAGAAATGGGTGTGCATACCGCTGCCAGCATATTTGGTGAAAGGCTTAGGCATAAACGTTGCGTAAAGATCCCGCGTGTACGCAACCTCTTTGATGACGGTACGAAACGTCATCACATTATCGGCGGTCTGCAAGGCATCAGCATGGCGCAGGTCGATCTCGTTCTGCCCGGGACCAGTTTCATGGTGGCTGAACTCCACCGAGATACCAACCTCTTCAAGCATGGTCACCGCCTTGCGACGGAAATCCTGTACAATCCCGCCGGGAGTGTGATCAAAATAGGATTCATAGTCTACCGGTACCGGAAAACCGTCATCACCCAGCTGAGCAGATTTGAGCAGATAAAACTCAATTTCGGGCGAGGTATAGCAAGTGAATCCCATTTCAGCAGCTTTGTTGAGGGTTCGCTTGAGTACGCCGCGAGTGTCGGATGCGCTCGCCTCACCATCAGGTGTAAGAATATCGCAGAACATGCGGGAGGTATGGTCTTCAATCCCGCGCCAAGGCAATATCTGGAATGTGGAGGGATCGGGCTGAAGCAGCATGTCGGATTCGTACACGCGCGAAAGACCCTCAATAGAGGAACCGTCAAAGCCGAGTCCTTCCTCGAAGGCACTTTCAACCTCAGCTGGGGCTAATGCCACGGATTTGAGGGTTCCCACCACGTCGGTAAACCACAGCCGAATAAAGCGAATGTCGCGCTCTTCGATGGTGCGCAGTACAAATTCCTGTTGACGGTCCATAGATATCTCCCTGTGTTCCGGGCGGTAGCTGACTCGGCGGTGAGTGATGCCGTGCTCACGCATATGTTGGTGCCGCAAGACGCGAGTGCGCTGGCACGGTTTTATGTCTCTTTCTAGACTATCGGTTTCTTCCCGCAAACGCCCGATGTTCAGGTTTCGTTTATGTAAATTCTGTGGGTCAGGTAAGCATCTTAGCTCAGCTGTTGTATGTTTCGTTCACGCTAAAGGACATTAGACTTCTCGATGAATTGGCGCAGCCACAGGGTCAGGCGTTATCTATCAGCGAACCGTTCCCCAGCAATACCGGAGCAACCACGATAAAATAGACCCCATGAGCGAGAATGAAAACGCCCCTTACGCACCATCCGCGTCTGCCACATCTACGCAGCACCCGCACAACGCGACGAGTGCCACCCCCACAGGAACCGGGGATAAGCCTTTCAGCCTTGAAGCGGTGAAAAAAGTGCGTACCCTCCACCTCGCGCAAGCTAAAGCTGCGGGCGAAAAGTTCTCAATGCTCACCTGCTATGACTTCTTAACAGCCCAGATTTTTGACCGCGCGGGAATCGACATGCTTCTTATCGGTGACTCCGCCGCTAATGTCGTCTACGGATATGAGTCCACCCTCACCGTTACTCTTGACGAGATGATTCCGCTCGTAGCCTCGGTAGCACGCGGCGCATCCCGTGCTATGGTGGTCGCCGATCTCCCCTTCGGCAGTTACGAGCAGTCTCCCGCACAAGCGGTCGCATCGGCGGCGCGCCTCATGAAAGAAGGCGGGGCACACGCTATCAAAATCGAGGCCAACGCCGCTATGACCGAGTGGGTTCGTGCCATAGTTCGTGCAGGTATTCCAGTTGTCGCACACATCGGCTTCACCCCGCAGTCGGAGCATGCTCTCGGCGGTTTCCGGGTGCAGGGCCGCGGCGAAAAAAGCGATGCCGTTGTTGCGGATGCACGCGCTCTCGCCGAAGCTGGCGCATTCTGCGTGCTTCTCGAAATGGTGACTACAGAGACCGCGCGCCGCGTTGATCAGGCGGTGGGCGCAGTCCCTACTATCGGTATCGGCGCAAGTAACGTCACTACCGGTCAGGTTCTCGTCTGGCAAGACGCTATGGGAATGCGCGAGGGTAAACTCCCCAAGTTCGTCAAACAATTTGCGCAGATCGGTTCGCTTCTTGAGGATGCGGCACGTGCCTACCGCGCCGAGGTGCGCTCGGGTGAGTTCCCCGCCCAAGAACACACTTTTGAGTAGAAATCCTCTCAGAAAAGCCGTCTTAGGGAGCAGCGGAAAATCTACAAAGCACAAGAGCCAGCCTCACACACGGTGAGTCTGGCTCTTAAGATTTGCGCGGAAATCGGCTAGTCCTGATTGTCCCATTCTTCATTACGCTTCTGCGCTGTTTCCATGGCCTTTTCGGCCTCTTCGCGTGTCGCATAAGGACCCCACAGGTGGGTAATCTTACTCTGCTGCCCTTCTTCTACCTGCCCAGTAAAGGTGTTGTACCAGTATTGCACAGGGTGCGGACCGGGGGTGATGTCTTCGGTAATGCTCATTATTCTCCTTCAGCATGCCCACGCTTGCGCTTTGGTGGCAGAAAACTATGCGGGTTTTCTATGTCCTTTACAGTAACGTATTTACACATCTTTTACATCCTCGTGTACCGTTTCACTATTTTTCGTGGACTACTCTATAGCCGTTTTAGAGCTTGTGCGCGCATGATGAAAAATATTCTGCGTATATGGAAAAAGGTTCGGGTTTTGTATGGGGTACCTAGCGATACACCTGTGTTCTGCCGGTAAGATAATTTTATGGATACTTCTCATAATCTTCCCGCAGAACCGGGTACCGCGCCCACAGGGTGCCTGACCCCCGGAGTTGTTACACCCATACGCACTGTACCGGCAGATATTGTTCGCCCCGAATACGTGGGGAAGAAAACCCCCAATGAAGGCAACGATTCAAATATGTACACCCCTGAAGAGGTTGAGAGAGTACGTGCAGCGGGTAAGGTTGCTGCAGGCGCTATTATGGAGGCGGCAAAGATTGCCGTCCCGGGCACGACAACCGATCAGATCGATGTGCTGATCCACGAATATATTTGCGATCACGGTGCCTACCCCTCCACCCTGGATTACCGCGGCTACCCGAAATCGGTATGCACATCACTGAATGAGGTTATTTGCCACGGCATTCCAGACTCCACGGTACTTGAGGACGGCGACATTCTGAACCTTGACGTCACCGCATACCTTGATGGAATGCACGGCGACACCAATAAAACCTTGTTGGTGGGCAATGTCGATGAAGAATCCCGTCTGCTGGTAGAACGTACTGAAGAAGCCCTCAACCGCGCGATGAAGGCGGTTAAACCGGGGCGTCAAATCAACGTTATCGGTCGCGTGATTGAAAAATACGCGGCGCGTTTTGGATACGGTGTAGTGCGTGACTATACCGGGCACGGTGTGGGGCGCGAATTCCACTCGGGCCTTATTATTCCTCACTACGATGCAGCTCCCGCCTATGATATGGAGATCAAAGAGGGCATGATCTTCACCATCGAGCCCATGCTGACCCTCGGCACGATCGAATGGGATCTGTGGGATGATGATTGGACTGTGGTCACCCGCGATCGCAAACGTACCGCCCAATTTGAGCACACCATGGTTGTCACAGCAGACGGCGTGGATGTTCTCACCCTGCCTTAGTTTCCTCCCAGTAACACAGACACGACGAAAGAGAGACCTATGAACGAGACTACTGCTGCAATTCCTCCGGTCGAAAACTCGGTAGAATACGTCGATGTTCCGGCGCCCACCCCCAAAGACCTGATGATCGGTATTGATATTGGCGGTACCGGTATGAAAGGCGGTATCGTCGATCTGCGAACCGGCAATCTGGTGTCCGAGCGTTTTCGCATTCCCACCCCGCAGCCAGCAACCCCACAGGCTATCGCACAGGTGGCACGCCAGATTGTTGATGAGCTTCAATCACGTGAGATAGCGCCAGAGCCTTATTCTGCTATCGGCGTCGATTTCCCCGCCGTCGTGAAGAATGGTGTGGTTTTCTCAGCTGCAAATGTTGATCCCGCCTGGATTAACACCGACCTTGAGCAGCTCATCAGCGACGCTCTGGATTCAAGGACTGTTTACGGCATTAATGATGCTGATGCCGCAGGTCTTGCCGAAGCCACCTACGGGCAAGGACGAGACAAGACGGGGCTCATCGCCGTTATCACTTTAGGAACCGGTATTGGTTCCGCCCTGATTAACAACGGGGTTTTGGTGCCGAACACCGAACTCGGACACCTTGAAATTGACGGGTATGATGCGGAATCCCGCGCATCCGCGCGAGCACGCGAAGTTCATGATCTTTCGTGGAAGAAGTACGCTAAAAAGCGTCTGCGCCGGTATTTCCAGCATGTTGAAGCGTTGTTCTCCCCCGACCTTTTCATTATTGGTGGAGGCATCTCAAAGAACCCCGAAAAATTTATGCCCTACTTCGAGGACGAGATTCGCACCCCTATGGTGATGGCGACTCTGCGCAATAATGCAGGCATCGTGGGCGCTGCGCTTTGGGCTGGCGGAATGCCTTCCGAACGTCAGCGGCGCGGCGAACTCTAAAGCCTGTAAAACTTCATAAAGCGCGAGCAGATAGTATTTTGACGAGCAGATAGCCGATTGCTATCTGCTCGTCAAAATACTATCTGCTCGCGAGGAGTAGCTGTTGAAGTTTTAGAGGAATGTACCCTGAAGCGGGTTGCTCTCGTTTGATTTCCCGGAGCGAGCCTTGGTAGTTTTGGCGGTATTTTTCTTCGCGGGCTTCGCGTCTTTATTTCGTTTGTCTTGGGAAGTTTTATCCGAAGAGGCTACCGCGTCCTCGGGAGGCTCGGCATCTCCCACGCGGTCCTCACGCAGAAGAGCGATCGCAGATTCAAAGTCTTCAAGGTTCTCGAACGCTTGGTAAACGCTGGCAAAGCGCAGATAGGCTACAGCATCCAGTTTGGAGAGCGGTTCAAGGATGGTGAGTCCCACTTCGTGCGCGTTAATTTCGGCGAGTCCGCGGGCCCGAATAAGTTCTTCGACTTCTTGGGCGAGTTTTGCCAAATCGTCTTCGCCCACCGGACGCCCCTGGCAGGCTTTACGCACACCGGCAGCAATCTTAGAACGGTCGAATGGCTCGGTCACGCCGGAGCGTTTAATAACGGAAATAGTGGTTGTTTCAACGGTTGTAAAACGCCGACTGCACGCGGTACATTGACGACGGCGGCGGATGGCCGCACCGTCGTCGGTAGTTCGCGAATCTACTACGCGAGAGTCTGTGTGTTTGCAGTACGGGCAATACATGGTGTCTCCTCAGGTGGGCACTGTGCAGCACCCGCGTCGAGCATCATCATTCTTATTTTACAGATGCCGTCAAGAGAACCGTCAGAGGCTTGTGTTCATCCAGCCACGCCCACGATGGTTTAACACCCAGCATTAGCCCGCTGTGTAGATCTCTGAAGAGCTGACCTAACGGTTCGGTAAGGATTATCCAGGGGAATTATCCCTCCTGAATAAGCCTTACCTATACCGCTAGATATTGAGGGCTTCTCCCCTACCTGCGAATGCAGCTGGGACCGAAAATCGTCTTAATCTCACCAAAGAGGCTGGGATTGGGATCAACTCGCACACTCGAATCCAGAAGGACCAGCTGCTCTTTATCACGAGTGCGCAGGAGCATCCGGACATCCACATTCCCGCGATGATCACGCAGAACGTCCTTCAGTTCCTTGAGACGGTCCTCCGTCACATGGTACTCGGGCACCGAAATCGTAATCGGGGCGCCGCGACCATCATCGCTCAGCTCAAGAATCTGCATTTCCTGAGCGCTCATATTCACGCTACCGTCATCACGCCGCTGAATACGGCCCTTAATAGAACAAATCAGGTCATCCGCCAGGGCATTGCCCATCGTCTCATATGCACGGGAGAAGAACATGACGGTCAGGGTAGCACCCGATGAGTCCTCAAGCTCTACCGACGCATACTGATTACCGCTCGACTTGGCAATACGCCGCGAAACGCTCGTGAGCATGCCCGCGATCGTTACCACTTCGCCGTCGCGAATATGCGAGTCCTCGTCGATAATATCGTGCACAGATGCGGTTGCCGCGTCCGAAAGCGCACGTTCCAGACCGCGCAGCGGATGATCGGAAACGTACAGGCCCAGCATTTCACGTTCGAAATTCAATTTCTCGCGGCGTTCCCAGTCGGGAATATCTGGAACTGTCACCGAAAGATCGTCACCGAGCGCATCATCCATGCCCAGGGAACCGAAGAGGTCAAACTGGCCTGCTGCTTCTTTGCGCTTTACGGAGACCGCCGCGTCCACTGCCGACTCGTGTACCAGCGAAAGCGAACGGCGAGTATGTTTCAGCTCGTCGAAAGCACCCGCCTTAATCAGCGATTCTATGGTGCGTTTATTACACACAACCAGCGGAACTTTCTTCAGGAAGTCGTTGAAAGACTCAAAGTGTCCCTTCTCTTCGCGGGCTGCAATCATGCCGTCGACCACGTTTGCGCCCACGTTACGAATAGCGCCCATGCCGAAACGGATATCCTTCCCCACAGGCGCAAAAGTCAGGGTGGATTCGTTCACATCCGGGGGCAGCACGGTAATACCCATGGCACGGCATTCGTTGAGGTATAGAGCCAGCTTATCCTTGTTATCGCCCACACTCGTTAGCAGAGCCGCCATATATTCCTGCGGATAATGCGCCTTCAAATAGGCGGTCCAGTACGATACCAAACCGTATGCCGCAGTATGGGCTTTGTTGAATGCGTAATCGGAAAACGGAAGCAGAATATCCCACAGGGCCTTAACTGCGCCCTCCGAGTACCCGTTAGAAATCATGCCATCGTGGAAAGCCTCATATTGTTTATCCAGCTCAGCTTTCTTCTTCTTACCCATCGCGCGACGCAGCAGATCCGCTTCACCCAGCGTATAATTTGCAACCTTCTGGGCGATCGCCATCACCTGCTCCTGATACACAATCAGGCCATAGGTAGTATCAAGAATCTCGGCAAGAGGCTCTTCAAGCTCGGGGTGAATCGGCTGAATCTCTTGCTTACCGTTCTTACGAAGGGCATAGTTCGTGTGTGAGTTCGCACCCATAGGTCCAGGACGGTACAGGGCAAGCACAGCGGAAATATGCTCGAACTCTTCAGGCTCCATGAGTTTGAGTAGGCTGCGCATCGGACCGCCATCAAGCTGGAATACGCCTAAGGTGTCACCACGCGCCAGTAGGCGGTAGGACTCTTTGTCATCAACCTCTAGGTTTTCGAGGTCTATCTCTATGCCGCGGTTCATCTTGACGTTATCTAGTGCGTCAGAAATAATCGTCAAATTGCGAAGACCCAAGAAGTCCATTTTGATAAGACCCAGACCTTCACAGGTGGGGTAATCAAACTGGGTAATAACCTGCCCATCAGCCTCGCGGCGCATCACGGGAATCACGTCAGTCAGGTTTTTGCTCGACATGATAACGCCCGCGGCGTGCACGCCCCACTGACGTTTCAGACCTTCCAGACCTTTTGCGGTCTCGAAGACTTCGCCGTAAATCTTATCGACCGGGTCCTCGATAAGTGCACGCAGATCGCCCGCTTCGGAGTAGCGCTTATCTTCGGGGTTATACACATTGGCAAGTGCAATGTTCTTACCCATAACGTCCGGCGGCATCGCCTTCGTGAGGCGCTCACCTACCGAGTAGGGCTGATCCATCACGCGAGAAGCATCTTTGAGCGCCTGCTTCGCTTTAATGGTTCCGAAGGTGACGATCTGTGCGACTTTGTCTTCGCCATATTTCTCGGTCACATAGTCGATCACTTCGGCACGGCGGCGATCGTCAAAGTCCACGTCGAAGTCGGGCATTGACACGCGGTCGGGATTGAGGAAGCGCTCAAAAATCAGATCGTGATTGAGCGGGTTCAGATCGGTAATACGCATGGCGTAGGCGACCATCGAGCCTGCACCGGAGCCACGCCCTGGGCCCACACGGATACCGTTGTTCTTTGCCCAGTTGATAAAGTCAGCCACCACCAGGAAGTATCCGGGGAATCCCATGGAGGTAATAACGCCTACCTCATATTCCGCTTGTTCACGTACCTTATCGGGCACGCCATTGGGGAATCGGTAGTGCAGTCCTCGTTCAACTTCCTTCACGAACCAGGATTCTTCGTTCTCTCCCTCGGGTACAGGGAAGTTTGGCATATAGTTCGCTTTGGTATTGAACTCGACGTTGCATCGTTCGGCGATTTCAAGAGTGTTTTCGCAGGCACCCGGAACATCGCCGAATATCTGATACATCTCTTCCGGCGAGCGCAGGTAGAAGTTGTCAGCATCGAATTTAAAGCGTTTAGGGTCGGTCAGGGTCGAACCGGACTGCACGCACAGAAGTGCAGCGTGCGCGGTGTGATCTTCTTGGCGAGTGTAGTGCAGATCGTTCGTCGCGACAAACGGCAGGTTAAGCTCTTTGGCCAGACGGTGCAGATCTGCTTGCACATTACGCTCGATATCAAGCCCGTGATCCATGACCTCGCAATAGAAGTTATCTTTGCCAAAGATGTCACGGAATTCTGCTGCCGCTGCGACTGCCTCTTGGTACTGACCCAAGCGCAGACGAGTCTGAATTTCTCCGGAAGGACATCCGGTCGTGGCGATGAGCCCTTTAGAGTAGGTTTGCAGTACTTCGCGGTCCATACGCGGCTTGTACAGCTGACCTTCCAGTGAGGCGACAGATGATGCGCGGAAAAGATTGTGCATGCCCTCGGTGGTTTCCGCCCACATAGTCATATGGGTGTATGCACCACCACCGGAAACATCGTCGCGAGAGCCATCGCCCCAGCGCACACGTGAACGGTCGGTACGGTGGGTTCCGGGAGTCAGGTACGCTTCCACACCGATAATGGGTTTAATGTCATTGGCCTTCGCTTGACGCCAAAAGTCGAACGCGCCGAAAAGGAACCCGTGATCGCTGGTGGCCATAGAGTCCATTCCGAGTTCCCGTGCGTATTGAAAGAGGTCGCCTAGGCGGGCAGCGCCGTCCAGCATGGAATATTCGGTATGCACGTGCAGATGCGCGAAGCCCTTCTTAGCCACGTTTTCTCCTCGTTAGCTGTGGTTGTTGGTCTCTTAGTGTGCTGACTGAGTTTTAGTTATGCTCTAGTAATGTTCCCGGTGCGAAGCGCCTCAAGTGCATAGTCTAAATCCTGCGGGTAGGGACTCTCAAACTTAATGTGCTCTCCAGTTCCCGGGTGGGTAAAGCCTAGGCGATGTGCATGCAACCACTGCCGGGTCAGACCAAGTTCGGCGCTAAACCGGGGGTCGGCTCCATAAGTGAGGTCGCCGCAACAGGGGTGCCGTAATGAAGAGAAATGCACACGGATCTGGTGAGTCCGTCCCGTTTCTAAATGCACCTCAACAAGAGAGGCAGACCCGAAAGATTCCAAAGTTTCATAGTAGGTAATAGAAGAACGTCCATCCTCAATAACGGCGAATTTCCATTCATGTCCGGGGTGCCTGCCGATAGGAGCATCAATAGTCCCCATGAGAGGATCCGGCAGTCCTTGTACCAGGGTATGATATACCTTCTCAACGGTACGATCCTTAAAGGCACGTTTAAGCTCGGTATATGCCCGCTCGCTGCGCGCCACCACCATAAGCCCGCTAGTGCCGACGTCCAGCCGGTGCACAATCCCCTGACGCTCCGCCGCCCCGGAGGTAGCCACGGTAACGCCTTCTCCCAGAAGAGCCGAAAGAACAGTAGGCCCATGCCACCCGTGAGAAGGATGCGCGGCAACACCAGCAGGTTTATCGACCACCACAATATCGTCATCGCAATAGACTATGCCGAAGCCATCTACCTTTTCGGGCTGAATATCGGCAAGGTCACGCGGAGCAGGCGCATTCACAAACACAGTCTCGCCCGCGGACAGTTTATGCGACTTACCGATTTTCAGCTCATTTCCACGCTGAACCACACGCACATGCCCGTCGCGAATCCAGCTGGATGCGCGGGTACGCGGTATCTCAAGGGCACCGGCGAGAGCAGCGTCCAATCGCATACCTACTAAAGCCTCAGAAACATCGAACTCGGCGGTTATGCCTGCTGGCGCAACATTATCGGTCAATTATTCCCCTTCGGAGATCTTCTGAGTTTTCACGTGGGTAGATAGTGCGGAAGCCTTCTTCGCAGAGGATTTAGCACGTGTACCAAGCAGCGTTATGCCACGGAAGTTAAGCAGTACGATTAAAGCCATACAAACGCAGATCGCCGAATCGGCAATATTAAAGATGGCAAAGTTAGGCACCGAAATAAAGTCCACCACGTGTCCCATACCGAATCCTGGCTCACGGAAAAGACGATCAAAAAGGTTTCCGAGAACACCGCCCAGCAGCCCTCCAAGGGCAAGGGTCCAGTTCAGAGCCCGCGTCCTTCGGAAGAGGTAAAGGACGGTTGCCGCGGCAAACGCCATAATAACCGTAAATATCCAGGTTGCATTCTCGCCGAGAGAAAAGGCAGCGCCAGAATTCCTGATGGAATACCACCACAGAAGACCATCGATCACGGGGATGCGCTCCCCAATCTGCATCTTGGTAACCACCAGAAGTTTTGTGCCCTGGTCAATGAAAAAAATAGTAAGAGCTGTTAGAATCCCGACTACCCATGCGCCGCGTGATGAGAGTATGCGCGTAACAGATTTATGCGATGCTGTTGAACCAGCGGCAGACGCAGTGGTCTCTTCAGATTCCATGTATCTCCTCAGTGAAGGGCAATAAGCGGGGCGGCGGATGTTGCACCTGAATTCGCCCTCCTCTAGCTTATCTTAAGCCAGGTATAAACAACCGCCCGCAAAGCCAGTAGCAAAGTTCTTCTTGCCACGGATGCGGACGGTGTTTATAAAAAAGTATCGAAGCTTAGAGCTTAGCGAGCATCTGCTTCAAAAGACTTAAGAGTCTTCAGCTCTTCAAGCTGAGAGGTGAGGTGTTCCTGCAACTTCGAACGGTAACGCGACTCAAAACCACGCAGGGATTCCACGGTGATTTCCAAACTGTCACGCTCATCGGTGAGCTTGGAAAGAACCTCATCACGCTGAGAACGTGCAGCTGCCACCAGATCTTTAGCTTCTTTCTCACCCTTAGCAACGAGTTCTGCACGGGTTTTTTCACCCTGAGAGACGTATTCGTCATGGAGTTTCTGGGCCATGGCAAGCAGACCTGCTGCATCCTGAGCGCCGCCAGCAGCAACGGGTGCTGGGGTGCTGGTCTTATCCTGTGCAGCGGACTTAGCCGTTGCGGACGAAGAAGACGTATTGTTGGTCGCCGGAGTTGCCGAACCAGACTGGGCGGCTGCAAGCTTACGCTTGAGGGATTCGTTTTCGGTGTACAGCGCGCGGAGCTCAACAACAAGCTCATCAAGGTAATTATCAACCTCATCGCGGTCGTACCCGGATTCGTTTCTCACAATTTTGAAGCTCTTGTTAATCAGATCTTCGGGGGTGATAGCCACAGCTTATCTCCTTTGGAATAAAGTTATCTGTGAATAGGTTTTGGGATGCCCATAAATTTATTAAATAAACTTACGGTGCTGGCTAGGGTACCGCCCATTATTCTACTCTTCTCTACACTTCAAGACCCGATTTTCCAGGAATTCGGCGCAGAGAACCTCTTACCATCATAGTAAATGTATTTCCTGACGGAAAGTCTGCCTCGCCGTTATTGCTTCATACATCTTTATGCATATCAGAAAAATTTATGCTTTGACCAGGAAATATAACTGTTATTTAGCGTGAAAAAGTTAGTGTCAAAGAGGTCATCACTGACAATAAAAGTCCCACGCCTAAAATCAGAATCAGAAACCCAGTATCAAGGGCGAAATTACCAATACGCAGTGGCGGTACAACCTTGCGAAGCTGGTTCATAGGCCAGTCCGTCAGAGCATATACTCCAGAGGCGCACAGCAGGGCAATCCCTCGCGGACGCCACCCCGGCACAAAGACACGCACCCAGTCCAGAAGCATCCGCAAGAGCAACCCAATGTACAGAATGTGCAGGGCTATGGTAATGATGGCGAAGATGTACCCCATGCATTACCCCTGGTCAAAAGGAAACGGGCCCTCAGCCTCAAAAGCGCCCGGTGCCGGAGTCGTGTCAGCCCCCAGTACCTCTAGGTTTTCGGGGGTTAGCAAGAATACCTGCCCGGTCACACGTTCAATGCGACCTGAGAGCCCGAATGCGAGTCCGGAGGCAAAGTCCACAAGACGTTTAGCATCCGAATCGCTCATTTCAGCGACATTCATAATCACGGGAATATTCTCACGAAACGCTTCACCAATAATTTTGGCGTCGTTGTATGAGCGGGGGTGGATTGTTGTAATGCGGCGCAATTCGTCCTCATCTTCCTCGTAGGGGTATCCGGCACCAAGACCCTCGTCAATGCCGTAAGAGTTCACATCAAGCTCATGAACTTGATCGTAGCCGGAGGAAGGGTAGGGGTACTCGTCGGTCTCGTAGTGATTTTGCACCTGGTATTCCTCTCGGTTAGTTTTCTGTTCCCGGTGTGGGATTGGCGTGTAAGTCGCGGCAAACTGGTTGGTTTCTTGCCGCTGAGCTGAAGTTTGATAAGCAGACGATGCCGTAATCGCTTCTGATTCTACAGATAGTGGCTCCGCAGCGCCCGTTGCCTGTGGCATAGCTGCGGTATCAGGGTTAGCAGATGCTGGTGTGGGTAATGCATTCAGCCGGATTCCAGGTGATGGAGCGGGAGTTTCAGTGGAAGGAATAGATGCCTCATCCGTCGAATCATGACTATGGACATCCTGCATACCTTCCGATAATTCTTCAGTTTCCGACCCATAACGAGTCACGCCGAAGAAAGAACCGAGGCTATTGGCAAGTTTGCCACCGCCTTGTTTCGCCATTCTTTACTCTCGTTTCGCAGTCGTACATTCACATATATGCGGGAGATTCGCTCCACCGATACCTGAGATTCTAACGTGGGAAATAGCACCGCACATGCTGTCGGTTCGACACCGATTATATATGTTCACAGAGAATTTTGGGGGTATTCCCACGGGCTTTATTGACGATGATGCATATTCTTAAAGACGACGTCAACCAGCCCTCACAGGTGTATATTCTACCAGCGCTTGAAAATCCTATCAGCGTATTTCTCATCTGCTGCATACCTTGCACAACAAAACCTGGTAAAAATCTAGGCGTAATCTCGCTTCCCCATGATGTCGCTTCCTACCCGCACACACGTAGACCCCCAGCGAATAGCGGCTTCTAAATCTGCACTCATGCCCGCCGAAATCTGATCTGCATGCGGGAACTCGGCGCGCAGACCCTGCGCCAATTCCCAGAGTTTTTCAAAGGATTCGTCAGGGTTCGCACCCAGTGGCGCCACCGCCATAATACCCCCACAGCGTAATTCTTCTTGAGCTTCGATACGCTCAGCAAGCTCTAAAATCTCGTCTTGGTCCGTTCCACCACGCGCCCCTTCCGATGCATGCCCGGCCGTTGCCTGCGCTTCAAGCGAAACCTGAATCAGACATTCTAGAGCTCCTTGGGATAGAGCCCCTGGGGCGTCCTGCTCCCCCGCCTCATAGCGAGCTACTTGGTTGCGATAGGCTTTTGCTAAAGAATCAATCAGAGACGCACGATCTACGGACTGTACCTGATGGGCATATTTTACGACGGACTTTGCCTTATTTGTTTGCAACTGCCCAATAAACGCCCAGTAAGCGGGGTCGTCAGGTTTTTCGATGGCTCGAAGAGCACGAGCTTTAGGAGCCGCCTCTTGATCACGGTTCTCACCAAAAATACGTACCCCCTGGGTGTAAAGCGCTGCTACATCAGAGGCAGGGAAAAACTTGGTCACGGTGACAAGGTGAACTGTAGGGCTATGCTCGGTGCGCACACCACTGGTATCGGCTTCAGCATCACGGACGCGCGCCATAACCCGTGCGTAGTTATCCGCAAGCTGCTGCGCACGTTCCGAGGTGTACGTCAATGTCTGTTCTTCGCTCATCATCAGTCCCCTTTACCGATATACCCTCATACTCAGCTTTTCTTCGATTTTAAGATCTTAGGAAGGTTTCGTCACCCATACGAGCCCAGCGATACGTCCGGGTGCTTCACCTCGATTCATAAATCCTCGATGCGAAAAGAGGCTGGTGCTTTCATAAGTGCAGGCTGCCAAGTCGGTAGAAACCTCTATCTTCAGCTTATTCAAGAGAGCAATCGCTCCCGCTGGCAAATCTAAAGCTGGTGTTCCTTGGCTTGTCTGAGCGTATGTTTCGGGAATCTGCTGTGTCGCATGTTCGCGCATATCTTCGGGTACCTCATAGCAGCTTCCGCATATACTAGGCCCTAACCACGCGTGAATCTGTGTTGCGCCCTGCTCTCGCATCGTCGCAACTGTGCGTTGAATAACTCCTGCAAGTAGCCCAGGACGCCCTGCATGCGCCACAGCAATAATGGGCACGTCATGTGGGGTAGATTTCTCTCCCACGAACACGAGTGGAATGCAGTCAGCAACCATAATAGCTAGAGGCTGACCCGTTGTACTGTAGGCAGCATCTGCTTGCGGAGCCTGCTCGCGTAATTGATCGGCACGTTTCAACGTATATGCCCCACACTCGTCATTCGGAGAAATCTGAGTAGTCAGAATATGATCGGCGCATACAATATCTGCACCATGTACTTGATTGAGGTAGAGGAAAGGAGCTGAACCACAGAGACTTTGTACATCAGCACGGTTTTTCAGCGTTGCGGTATGGGGCTCGCCCGCATTAACATGAAGCCCCAAATTACCGGCCGACCGTGAAGTAAATCCGATATGCACGGTATATGGGCCGCTGGTATAAGTTCCTGTGGAGTAAAACGGGTTGAGGGTACTCATGGTTCTTTCTGCTGTCATAAGGTCAAAGCATACACAAAGGAGCCAGGACGTATATGTCCTTGGCTCCCTTATGTCTAAAAAGGATGTGTGCGACTTACTTCAAGAAGTCGGGCACATCGAGGGTATCGCGCCGTGCCGGGGATTCTTCCACGACGGGCGGTAGATCAACATCAAAGCCAGCTGCGGCAGGAACATCATTCTGCTGAGTACCATTCTGCGCACCGCCGAAACCATATCCGGTTGATGCGGGAGCTGCAGGAGCGGCCTGCGCAGAGCCGCCGAATGCCTGCTGGGTACGCTGCGCCTGAGCATTTGCCGAAGCTGAACTGTTAGCGTTGGTGTTAGTCTCAGGGTTGACGGCGTCAAATCCAGCGGCAATAACGGTCACACGTGCTTCATCACCCAAGGCGTCATCAATCACAGCACCGAAGATAATATTTGCGTCAGGATGTGCGACTTCCTGGACCAGGCGGGCAGCCTCATTGATCTCAAATAGACCGAGATCGGAACCGCCCTGAATGGAGAGGAGTACACCGTGTGCCCCATCAATGGATGCTTCCAAAAGTGGGGATGCGATAGCAAGCTCGGCGGCTTTAACAGCGCGGTCTTCACCAGCGGCAGAGCCAATGCCCATCAGAGCCGAACCAGCCCCCTGCATAACAGACTTAACGTCTGCAAAGTCAAGGTTGATCAGACCCGGAGTAGTAATCAGGTCGGTAATACCCTGCACACCGGAGAGAAGAACCTGATCTGCCGATTTGAAGGCGTCAAGCATCGAAACGTTGCGATCAGAGATAGAGAGCAAACGATCGTTCGGAATCACAATGAGGGTATCTACTTCATCACGAAGTGCAGCAATGCCGGTTTCCGCCTGGTTCGAACGGCGACGACCTTCAAAGGTAAAGGGACGAGTTACCACGCCGATCGTGAGGGCACCTAAAGAGCGTGCAATACGTGCTACAACGGGAGCACCGCCGGTACCGGTGCCGCCGCCTTCACCTGCAGTCACGAAGACCATGTCTGCGCCCTTGATAACCTCTTCGATTTCCTGGGCGTGGTCTTCAGCAGCCTGACGACCGACCTCGGGGTTTGCGCCCGCTCCGAGACCGCGAGTTAGTTCACGACCAACATCAAGTTTGACGTCAGCGTCAGACATCAAAAGTGCCTGAGCATCTGTGTTAATAGCGATGAATTCTACGCCTCGCAGGCCAACCTCGATCATGCGGTTGACTGCATTGACGCCACCGCCACCGATACCGACGACTTTGATGACTGCCAAGTAGTTCTGGGGAGTTCCAGCGTCCATTTATCCCTCGATTATTTCGTGTAAATCTCTAGAAAAACCCAAGGGTTCAAGTAGAACCTTAGTCTTCCTAACCTCATAGTGACTTTATCTGCAAGGATACCAACAGTTTCACCAGGTTCCTAGTTGCCTGAGGTATTTGACGTGCATTATTTATAGATTTTTATAAAAAATCTATCTTTTTACCCGATGCTTAACCATAAGGTTAAAGGCTAACGAGTAACCGGAACACGCGGCGAAGAAACATCATAAGTGTTTACTTTATTAGCGGCTCGTCCTTGTTGTGCGGTTTTTGACTGGTCCTCACGTACCGCCTCCATCAGCTTAGTTAAAACCTTAGCTTTAAGGTCACTCTCTTCAGCTGTACCCCACTGCACGACAACCCCATCCTTCAAGGTTAAGTTAATATTTGAGGTTGAGCTTGCCCGTGCCTCCTTCACCTGCGTCAGGATTGATGAGGGCAAAGCAGAGAGCACATTTGCAACCGTGCGGAAGGCCGCAGAATCCTGGGGAACTTCCTGTCCAACATCGACAAGCGGAACATTGATTCCATCAGCATTCTCAACTTCACGAAGTTTGATTCCCTCACTATCAACAACCACATATTTCCCGTCCTGATGAATGACGGCAACAGGGGTACGCTCTTTGAGGGTTACAACTAGTTCATGCGGAGGATGCGCCTCAATCTGCACGCCGCGCAGTACATGCTCCTGGTCGATAAGTTCACGCACCTTCTGATCATTAATACGAGTCAGCGGCGTGCCCTTGAGTGGTTCCAGTTTCTGCTCAACCTGCACGCTATCCAATAGCGAAGCGCCTTCAACTCGAATAGTCTGAACAGAGAGCAGCGGAGAATAAAAGACCAAACCGATATATAGAAGCACAGCAAGCATGAACGCACCAAAGCCGTAAAGGAGTTTCCGCAATCGAGTGAGCGGACGTCGGCGCTTCGAAGTCTGACTCTTACTTTGGTCTTCTGCCAAAAGCCCGTCGAGCCCGGGGTCATCGCGTAATTGGGCGATACGCCCCTGCTCTTCGCGGATCTCCTGTTCCCGCGCTATCTCGGTTTGGCGTTCCTTCTCACGTTCACGACGCCATCGGCCAAAGGTACTAGACGTAGATTTCGCCGATTGTGAATCCAGCTCATCCGATTCAGATTCCCCTGCATCCAGACGTATATCACGGTCCTTGGGCTCTGAAGACTCAGAATACGTTGCACGGGAAGAACCCGTCTGGCTCTTATTTTCGGTATGAGTTTCTTGCTCAACAGGATTCGTCTGATTCTGAGGGCTCGCACCGTCAGAAGATTTTGACGTATCTTCAGCAGGTTTAGCTTTCTTTTTGCCGCGAACAACCGGTAACTTCGGAGTACGTACCGGTGAAGTCGCGAACGCTTCCGTGCCCGGTTTTCGCTCTTGACGTCCTTTAGCCACTATTACTCCTTAGGGTAACGGGCATGTAGCTCATGCAGAATACGCTCTCCTAATGCGGTAACATCACCTGCACCAACGGTCATAATAATATCGCCTGGAACAGCACACATAGCAATATCTTCAATGGCTGCAGCTGCATCCGACGCATAATGTACCTCAGAGAATCCAGCACCGGTGATAAGTTCACTCGTGACTCCCTCAATCGGAAGTTCCCGGGCAGGATAAATATCCAGTACATACGAACGATCAGCCTTCGAAAGAGCCTGCGCGAAATCGGCGGCAAATTCTTGGGTACGTGAGAACAGATGCGGCTGGAAAACCACATAGAGGTTATGCCCATCGGCAACCGTGCGGCCGGTCTCAAGCGCACGGAATACCTCTGTTGGGTGATGAGCATAATCGTCAAAGACTTTAATACCCGCTACGTCACCACGCAGAGTAAAACGTCGATCTGCTCCTACGAAGCCGTATAACGCGGCGGCCGCGTCCTCAGGTTGTGCTCCAGCGAGAAGAGCGGTAATAAAAGCTGCCGCTGCGTTCAACTGATTGTGAATACCGGGTACACGCAGCTGAGCATCCTGCTCGCCTTCGTAATGCTTACTCGCGCATTCGAAAGACCAGCGCAGTGTTGCCGAAGACTCCGAGCCGTGGCTCGTAATGCGTGAAACCCGTAGATCAGCCTCAGTAGACTGACCGTAAGTTACCACTTCAATCCCAGCATCGCGCGCACGTTCCGCAAGCGCACGAGCGCCTTCATCATCCCAACATGTCACCAAGACGCCCCCGGGGGTCATAGAGGCAACAAAACGGTTAAACGCCTCATACACGCGTTCGGGAGTTTCGTAGAAATCCAAGTGGTCAGGTTCGACGTTGGTGACCACTGCGATTGCGGGTCGATAGCGGACAAAAGAGCCATCGGATTCGTCTGCCTCTGCTACAAACCAAGAGCCTTCACCAGTGCCCCCCAATCGCGCGTTGCTGCCGTATCCCGCAATAACTGTTCCTACCGCGAAAGACGGGTGAAACCCTAACTTATCCAGCATGACGGCAATCATGGAACTGGTTGTGCTCTTACCATGCGTGCCAGCAACCGCTACAACCTGTGATGCTCCCATAGCAGCAGCCAAAGCCTCAGAGCGGTGCAATACCCGAAGGTTCTGAGCACGAGCCGCAATCAGTTCGGGGTTATCTTCGTGAATGGCCGTTGAGATAACAACGGTATCAATATCGTGAATATTCGCAGCATCTTGGGGAGTATAAACACGAGCACCCGCTTCGCGTAAAGCCTGAATAGTCGCCGTTTCTGCTCGGTCAGAGCCGCTTACGGGAATACCAGCTTTCAGCATCAACGTTGCAATAGCACTCATACCGGCACCGCCGATCCCTACAAAATGCACACGTCCCAACTCCTGCAGGGATGCGCGCGCGGGAAACGGCGGGTTCAGGGGCTCAGGAAGCACCATGTTAAGGTTCATCAGTTCGGACATTTATTTAACCACCTTCAGGGTTGCCTCAGCCATAACATGTGCGGCATCACGAATGCCCAATTTATATGCTCGACGACCCATTTCTTTTAACTTCTGAGCATCAGCCATCAACGATGGAATTTCACGGGCAAACCACGCCCCGGTCATTTTCTTATCTTCGATGAGAAGCGCAGCTTCTGCCATAACCAGAGAACGAGCATTGAGACTTTGTTCACCATTACCAAACGGGAGCGGAACAAAAATTGCGGGTACACCCACCGCAGCAACTTCGCTTACGGTTGCGGCTCCAGCACGGACTATCAAAAGATCGGCGGCGGCATAAACATCCTGCATGCCGTGGCTAAACTCAATCTGACGATAATTTGGGGCTGTAACGGGCTCGCCTGAATCATCCACAATAGCTTTGCCTTTACCAGTAATATGCAAAACCTGAAAACCCCAGTCCTCAAAATTTGTAATGTTCTCAGCGACGGCGTTATTAAGGCTTTGTGCGCCTAAGGAACCGCCCGTCACGATCAGAACGGGCTTATCGGGGTCAAGACCTAGAGTATGCCTCGCCTGTGCTCGTGCCGCTCGACGGTTCAGATGCGCGATCTCATCTTTCATGGGCATACCCACAAGTTTGGCGCGAGGGAAAGGGGTGTTGGAGAAAGCCACACCCACAAACTTCGCTAGAGGACCACCCAGTTTATTTGCTAAACCTGGTTTTGCATTAGCCTCGTGAATAACAACAGGAATGCGGGAGAAAAAAGCGGCAAGATATGCTGGCGGACACACATAACCGCCTACGCCTACTACAACATCTGCATTCGCATCTTTGAGAATTTTACGGGTTTGCGAAATCGCTTTTGCGAATCTTGGTAAAAAGGTTAATGCGTTAAGCGATAGGCTTCGGGGGAAAGCTACACGCGGAATAAACTCAATATCAAATCCAGCTTCAGGAACTAATTGAGCTTCCATCTTATCCTCGGTGCCAAGAGTCAGAATATTAGCTTCCGGCTCGATCCGGCGGATTTCGCGTGCTATAGCAAGCATCGGGTTAATATGACCAGCGGTGCCGCCGCCAGCGAGGACCACAGAGGGTGCCTTAGACATAGATAATAACTCCCAACAAATACATTCACCTCATTTTACGACATAGCAGAGCCAACCCCGTACTGAAAGAATATTATAAGTCGGATATATACCCACGTCCCGAGTCTAGTATTCCTCCTTTCCCTATTCCAGGGGCTATGAGTGTGAACCACCCTGGCCAGGTTTACGGCCTCGCGGGTTCTGCTGACTCTGTGAAGGCTGCTGCCGACGTATCTGACGTGAGGTTCCCGCAGAAGGCTGCCCTGAAGAAGATGTTTGGGAGCCCGATTGAGGGTGCAAAGGTCGCAACCCGGCTGGCAAACGTCCCGATGACGAAGAGCGGTGACGCGCTCGATTGGCGTTTGTGCGCTTTTGCAGGTTCTGCAGGGGAATTGTATCTTCGTGGTCTGCAGGGGTTGACCGTTGCCTGCCCTGCGAGGGACGAGATGCAGGCTGCACATCTCCCTTACGGCGCAATTGGGGAACCCGTTCATGGGTATGCAATCCATTTGGATGTTCCTCTTGGAACCGCTGCTCACGAAGTCGCTGCCGTTCACGCTGAATACGCTGCTCTTCATGAGCGAGAGCTTCCTGATGCTCCGCCTTACGGCGACGCTCAGCAGCACGATCGGCACGTGCTTGAGCGCGCTGCTCATACGTCTTGCGAGTATGCTCACGCTGTCGCTGGGTTACGCCTAACCACGATGGCAGCTCCTTAACTCTACGCAGTAAGCCAGCGCCCCAGTAATCTTTACCGAGGGCTCCACCAGCTTCTTGCAGTTGAAGCCGCTCATCTTCAACGATAGCTTGAAGAGGCAGTCGTCGCTTCCAGTCTTCATTAGCGCGTCGCACTTCGCGAGGTGTCTGCTTCGTTAAATCGGCGGCCGGTATAGGCCCGCCTACAAGTGGAGTTTGACGTGCAAAAGCATAAAGCATCCCCGCAGCCAGCATCGATGAAATCAACGATGAACCGCCGTATGAGATAAAGGGAAGCGGCACACCGATCACAGGCAAAATACCGGAGACCATCGCCATATTCACGATAGCTTGGGTGGAAATCCATGCAATAATACCGCCCGTTGCAATACGAATAAACGGGTCTGCTGTTCGGGCGATAATGCGTAATGCGCAATAGATCAGGCCCAGGTACAAAAGCACCACGGTAAGCGTACCCAGAAGCCCCAGTTCCTCGCCGATAATGGCGAAAATGTAATCGTTATGTGCTTCGGGTAAATAGTTATACTTCTGACGGGATTGTCCTAGCCCAACGCCCCAGAACCCACCGGTTGCCAAGGCGACCCCGCCAGCCTGAGATTGATCACAGACAGAACCGGTGCACACGCCGAAAACACTCATCAGTCGTTCACGACGGTTTGAACTCGAAATTGACCCCGCTACGGCACCCACGATCAGAATAATCGAAAGCCACACCATAGTCTTACGGTTTGCGCCCGCAATATATACCATGCCCAAGAAGATAAAGGCATAGACAATCACGGTACCGAGATCTTTACCGGCCAGAATAAGCAGCATCAAGGGCAAGAGTCCAAAAAGTGCGGGAAAAATTGCACGAGATGTCTTCTCTTTGAGTTTACTGCCCTGCCGAGTCATGACCATCGCCATCCACAGCACAATAGCAAGTTTAGAAAACTCCGAAGGCTGAATCTGAATGCCGCTGAACCTAATCCAGTTACGGTTGCCATTAATATCGGTACCAATAGCAAGAACGGCAATCTGGGCAAGAATCGCCAGGGTTAAGAGGATATTAACGACCCACATTTTGCGGTACCGCTGTACTTTCAATACTGCTATAGCCCCTAATGCAGCGGCGCCTAGAGCGGCAAACATTACCTGACGGGTTACCTGTGAGAAAGGGGACATTCCCTGTGAAATCATGCTCACAGATGATGCAGACAGTACCATGATCACGCCAAAAACTGTGAGACCAGCGCATACTAAAAGAATCAGTCGCGGCACATCCGCTAAATCACGCGATGCGGAACGCTTATAAAGAGACGAGATAGCGTTATGCAGAAAAGAACCGAGCCTCGTTGAGCCGTTCCTCCCCTGGCGCTGTGCATGACTTACGCCTCCACGGGCCGACGAGTGAGTCTGACCGGGTGCATTACTCATGCGCTCTCCTCTTCTGTGTCTTAACACGACAAACTCAATAGATTTTTCCTACAGCAGAAAAGTCTACACGGCGTTTATCGTTTCAGAGCAATCAATATGCCTTCAGTTACCGACAATATGAGATTTGACCGCATCCACAAAAACGTTGCCACGAACGGCATAATTGTTAAATTGGTCCATCGAAGCAGCGGCAGGCGCCATGAGTACTGTATCACCCTCAGCGGCTAGCTCTTCTGCTTTGACTACGGCAGCTTCCATAACATTAACCCCGTCAGAGGGATCATCCGCCGAAGCCGTCATATTATAGGTAGGAACATGGCTTGCATACTTCGCCAAAGATGTTTTAAGTCCCGCCGTATCAGTGCCAATGATTAATACTGCTTTCAAACGTGAAGCATGCTGAGCTATAAGATCATCATACTCCACCCCTTTAGAAAGACCTCCAGCAATCCAAATCAGCGAAGGATAAGCGCTCATTGAAGCGTTAGCGGCGTGTGGGTTAGTAGCCTTAGAATCGTTGACCCACTGGATTCCATCGCGGTACAGCACCGTCTGATTACGATGCGCACCAGGCTTATAAGAACGCAGTCCATCCCGCACAGCCTCAGGAGCAATATTTGCAGCACGACATAATGCGGCAGCGGCTAGCGCATTCTCCACGGTGTGCTGTGCGGGAGCTTGACCGGGAACGGGCGCTAAATCTTCAAGAACACCAAGCTCAAGTGCCTCGCTGTATCGATTCTTCAAAAACGCACGGTCAACAATAATGTTTTCCGCCAAGCCCAACATGGAGACTGAGGGGATATCGGTTGAGCTAATACCGATGGCACGGGCACCTTCTATAACATCTGCTTCTTCAACCATACGCAAAGTATCAGCATGATCGGTATTGAAGATACACGCTGCCTGAGTATTTTCGTACACACGTGCTTTATCGGCCTTGTAAGCCTCAAAGGAACCGTGCCAATCAACGTGATCTTCCGCTACGTTAAGCACCACGGAAGCGTATGGCGACAGTGAAGAAGTCCAATGCAGCTGAAAGCTCGAAAGCTCTACCGCAAAAAATTCATAGGGTTCATCGTCGGCAACAGCGTAGACTGCTGGCATGCCCACGTTCCCAACCTGCAGAGATTTTTTACCGGCTGCTTTAAGAATCGAATCGACCATGCCCACGGTCGTAGTTTTCCCATTGGTTCCCGTCAGGCACAGCCACTTTGGAGTAACCCGACCTTGACGTTGATTCAGACGCCATGCCAGTTCGATTTCACTCCAAATTTGGATACCCCGTTCATAAGCATCAAGCATAACCAGGCTATCTGGACGGATTCCTGGCGAAGTCACGATAACATCCGGGTCTTGATCATCGACACGAGGCACACATTCCATGTATTCCTCACCAAATAAACCCGCCACGTTTCCATAGGCTTCTTGGTAAATTCGGATGCGCTCTCGCTTTTCCTGCGTATCTTGCGCATCAATAGCGGTAATGTGGGCCCCCTTCTGGGCCAGCACATCCACTGCAGCATCGCCGCTGGTACCGAGGCCTATCACGACAACCTTCAGCCCCGCCCAAGGCCCGTCCCAGGTAGTGAGCTCAGCAAGCCGAGGATTATTGACGACTGGATTGACGGCGATAGCATCTGCATATTGGGCACGCTGTGCCTGATACTTGGAGGCCCGCTGCGAGTTCTTAGCGTCAGGCATTAGTGAATCACTCCAGACGTCTGTGAGAACCAATCTCCAAAGAAAATTGCAAGAGCAACCAGCACACAAAGCGCATTTGCAATCCACAGACGGAATACCGAGTTCACTTCACCACTGCTGACAGAGCCGGGGACAAGACCCTTCTTATCTATGGAGTATCTTCCGTTTGCACCGGTTTTCTCAAGATGATGGTGGAAAGGAGTCATGCGGAAGAAACGGTAGGCATGAGGAATTTTATCGCCAACAGATACAGAACGTTTACGGCTAACTTTGAAGACAACTTTCTGCACAATCACCGAAAACACTTCCAGAACCGGCACAAGCGCGATAATGGGAAGCAGGAGCTCGGTACGGGTGAAGATAGCGAAGGAAACCAGCGCGCCCCCCAAGGCAAGAGAGCCAGAATCACCCATAAAGATCTGCGCCTTAGATACGTTCCACCAGAGGAACCCAGCGAGGGAACCAACAACTGCGGCAGCAATAAGCGCTAGTGAGCCTGGATCTCGCACATCGTAGCACGCGTTGCCTGCCCCACCAGTGCAGGCATGAACATATTGCCAGACCGTCATAGCAAGGTACCCGGTAAAGATAGTCATTGTTGCACCACCCGCAAGACCATCGAGACCATCAGTGAAATTCACGGCGTTAGTGCCCGAAAGGGAAATCAGGGTGATCCACAAAATCATGAGGATAGTACCGCCTATAGCCCCTGCAGCCATGAAGTCGAACGGAAGATCACGCACAAACGAAATCGCCGTTGAGGCGGGGGTCACTCCCGCCGCATTAGGAAATTGAAACACCAAATACGCAAAAGGAAGAGTCACCGCCAGCAGACCAATAGTCTTCTGGTTCTCGGTAAGTCCTTCGTTCCCCTGGTTGCGGAACTTCATAATATCGTCGGCGGCACCGACTCCGAGCATTCCTAGTGTAAACCCGAGGGTCAATAAAGCCGTCGCACTAGGAACCGGCGAGGTTCCAAAAACCGCAGCGTTAATCAGCAACGCAAGCAAGTAGGCAACAACGGCGGCTGGGATAAAAATAAGACCTGCCATCGTGGGCGTCCCCGCCTTATGCTGATGCGCGGCGGGGCCTTCTTCACGAATCAGCTGCCCCAACTTGAGCTTCTGCATCTGCTTGATGAAGAGCGGTATTGCTGAGAAGGAGATAATAAACCCTAGGATTCCAGCAATAAGCACAGTAATCATGGTTAATGTGTTCCTTCGTGAAGATGGCTACGGTCTAGGGCGGTTGTCGAGGTTTGCGCTGCAGAACTACCAGTTGATACCGTGCTCAGAGCGGCGCCCGTTAAATCCGTCACCTCAACAAAATCGCCAGCACTCAGCCAAGCTGGAGCCTGTTCTTGAGCCTCGCCAAAGGTTTCGGTGCAGAAGGCAACCTCATCGCCCAAAGAACCTAGTTTAGCGCCATTTGAAGATTTAAACAGCACAATATCGCCAGAACGTAATTCTGCACGCAAAATATTTAGTGCTTCTTGCGGTGTCTCTACCCAGGTAGCTTCGTTACCCCATGAACCTTCAAGATGCGCGGCGTTGTAGGCTGGTTTCGCCTCATTCCCAACCGCAATAAGCTTTGATATATTCATGCGTACCACCAGACGACCGAGTCGATCGTGCTCCTCCAAAGAGGCCTCGCCCAGTTCGAGCATGGCCCCCAAAACTGCCCATGTCCGTCGTGGCTTCGCGCCTCGTCCCAGTTGGGCCAAAGTGCGTAAAGCGGCTGTCATTGACTCGGGATTAGCATTATACGCATCGTTGATGACAGTCACGCCGTCTGCGCGGTCTGTGCGAGCCATCCTCCATTTAGACAGCGCCCCGGTGTTATTGAGGGCATGCGCAATAGCGTCTCCAGGAACACCAGCGTTATAGGCTACTGTAGCAGCCGCCAGAATATTGCATACATGATGCTCACCAATGAGTTTGGAGGAAATATCATATTCGCTGGCGTCGGGAAGGCGAAGAGTAAATTCCGGACAACCAGCATCATTAGTATGCAGCCCCAAAGCGGCAGTATAGCGTTCGTACTGCGGTTTCTCCCCCACCCCAAAGTAGGTTACCGGCCCACTTGCACGAGCTGACATGCGTGCAACACGCTCATCATCGGCATTGAGGACCAAGGTTCCGCCAGTACGAATACCTTCGGCAAGCTCCCCTTTAGTACGTTCGATGTTGTCGACCCCGCCAAACTCGCCAGCATGTGCGGTGCCAACTTTAAGAATCACACCATGGTCAGGGTGCACAATATTTGCCAGGTATTCGATATTCCCCACATGATCGGCACCCATCTCAATCACAAGGTAGCGAGTACTTTCGTCAGCACGGAATACAGTCAAAGGTACGCCAACTTCGCCGTTGAACGAACCTACAGGGGCTATAGTTTCGCCCTGAGAACTTAGGATCGCTGCTAATAAATCTTTTGTGGTGGTCTTCCCCGCAGAACCGGTAATACCAATAACCGTAAGATCGCCTAGAGACCGCATCTTTTCAACAGCGTACTGTGCGATCTTACCCATGGCGAGAACCACATCATCAACCTGGATGCTGGGGTACAGAATACCCCGCTCATCTTTAACAGGGCGTTCGACAAGCGCTAAGACAGCACCTTTGTCGAAGGCTCCCGACACGAAGTTGTGTCCGTCGGTCACCTCACCTGGCTTAGCAACAAATAGGGTGCCTGGTATAACCTCACGCGAATCGGTGGTCGTGAAGGTAGCACCTAGCTCGCTCTCACGCCCGGCTAAGCCGAGCGGTGAGCCGCCTGTTGCCGTAATAATTTCGGCGGCGGAAAGCTTAATCATCTATGCTCCTTATGCTTCTTCAAGCATGCGTCGATAATCCGGAAGAATTTCGAAGTCGTTGGAGACAAGCGCTTTCGCGGTCTCCACGCGGTCGTCAAGTTGCACATCGGTACCGGCAACATCCTGTGCCGTTTCATGTCCACGACCGGCGATAAGAATAGCATCTCTCGCATCTGCGAGTTCAATTGCCCGAGCAATCGCCACTTCTCGCGGAGCAAGATTAAGGATTTGGGATGCTCGCGCACCTTCGGCATTAGCTCGTTCAGCCCCGGCAACAACAGCCTCACGAATTGGGGCGGGATCTTCACCGTGCGGATCGTCATCGGTCACAATCACAATATCGGCGTGCTGTGCAGCAATTTCTCCCATTAGGGGACGTTTGAGATGATCGCGTTCGCCTGTTGCCCCGAAAACAATAATGACTCGCCCACCACCTGGTCGGTCCATGGCTTCAAGCGCCCGAGTGAGCCCGTCAGGGTTGTGGGCAAAATCGACAATAGTATGCGGTGCCAGAGAAATCAGCTGCATACGCCCGGGCACTATAGGGGTTAGTGCCGTGCCATCAGCTAGGGCAGGTCGTAGGATAATGCGTTCTTCCTCAGAAGCACCAATATATACCATCAGCGCGGCGAGCGCGGCGTTTGAGACATTGAAATCTGCCGGAAGATGGGTACAACAGGGAATAGTGTCTCCCGCGCCGTTAGCCAACGTAAAACGATGCCCTAAACCATCACGTTCAACGTTGGTTACCGCCCAATCGAGCGGACCGAACTCAGCCGGGACCTCGGCTAGACCCACGCCGTGCTCAGTAACAAGCCGAACAGCATTACCGGTCCCCAGCTGAATCTGGGCGTGGCGAAGCATCTTCTCGCCCCACTCGTCATCGGCAGTGATGACAGCGCGCTCAGTCCGCTCGGGCGTAAAAAGCTGTGCTTTAGAATCAAAATAATTCTGCATGGTGCCGTGCAAATCTAAATGATCCTGGGTGAGGTTTGTAAACCCAGAGACCTTATAAACTACACCATCCACACGGTGATAGTCGATAGCATGCGAGGAAACTTCCATTGCTGCATGAGACACACCGCACTCCCCCATAATCGCAAGGAGCGAATGAACGTGAACAGACTCTGGGGTGGTTAGAGCTGAAGGAACGCTCACACCATCAACAAGAATTTGGATAGTACCGATAAGACCGGTCTTAGCCTTGAGAGCAGTTCGGAATACCGACTCCAGCATGTAGGTAGTCGTCGTTTTTCCATTGGTTCCTGTGACAGCGTAGCGATTCAGATCCTTGTGATCTTGTGACCCATAGATCAAAGCGGCGAGTGATCCTATAACAGGACGTAAAGAGTCACAGACCAGCAGGGAGCACCTATCTAAAGAAAGATTTGCCTCCCGAATCATCCGAACGCCTGCAGTATCCGTGAGGATAGCGTGAGCCTGGGCCTCCAGCACTTTTTGCGCGAATTGTGCACCATGAGCTTTCGCGCCTGGAAGAGCAACATATAGGTCTGCAGGACGAACCGCGCGAGAATCCATGCTGATCCCTCGCACATCTTCTTCAGAGCCTTGATGTTCTAGAACAGGATGCGCGCCTAAGGCCTCTAGATGCTCCACGAGCTCAGTAACCGTGCTCCCTCGTGAATTCTGAGGTCGCAGACTCTGCGCATCGCCGCCCAAGTGCGGGGTGCGACGAGCGTCTTGAGCCAAGCGCGTTTCGCTGTCCATTATCCTTCTTTCCTGACGGTCATACGCATTTCTTGCCGCCGAGATTTTTATTGTTATCGTCCTCGATCAACGCCAAGGTACGTTCCTATTGTAATAAGTTCTGCACAGTCGGGTGACTGCATGTGACTTACCCGTTAGATTTTCCATCCGCAAAAATAGGAATTTTTACTGGATCTGTGGTGGATTTAGGCACATTATACGTGTGCAGTACTTTCTCCATAATCTGTGAGAACTGGCTTGTTGCTCCCACACTACGCACATCGCCCTGAGGGCGCTGCAGAGTAACGCTTACGAGAAACTGCGGGTTGTCTATAGGCGCAAGCCCTATAAAGGATGTGGTGTATCCGTCATATCCGCCTTTATCGCTGGGAGCTTCAGCTGTACCCGTCTTACCGCCGACTCGGTACCCTTCGACCGTGGCCGTTTTCGCATGGCTTTGAAGTACAACATTCTCCATTAGTTCTCGACATTGTTCAGCAGTTTTTTCGCTCACCATCCTGGTGCCGGGTTCCACATCGCGTTTATGCACCGTACCATCGGCATCAATCAAAGCGTCAACGATGCGCGGTTTAAGTTTCACACCGTTATTACCGAGTGCCTGAAAAATCATGGCGGTTTGTAGAGGGGTCTGGGCAATACCCTGCCCGAAGAAAACTGTGTATTCCTGACGACCGTCCCACTCATGCCAATCAGTTACTAACCCCTGCTGTTCGCCAGTCAGCTCAATACCCGTATAATCCCCCATACCGTATTTTTTGAGCCAGTTATAGCGGTCTTCCTTAGGGAGTTTCTGCCCGACAAGTACCGTTCCGGTATTCATCGAGTCGGTAATAATACCGGAAAAAGTTCGGCGCTGTGCGGGGTGGTCAAAAGCGTCCGTGAATGTTTGCCCGTTGATCACCAAACGTTCCGGAACGTCATACGCCGAGGTAGGGGTCGTAATGCCGCTTTCGATCAAAGCTGATGCAGTCAGAATCTTCTCAGTCGAGCCAGGCTCAACAACCTGGGAAATAGCGCGTGGGCTTGTATCCTGCTCGTTCTTAACTTTCTCAGCGCCGGGATCCATCATCGTAGAATCGGCCATTGCCAAAATCGAGGCATCCCGCACATCCATAACGATAACGGTGCCCCATTCCACTTTGAGCTCGTCCACACGCGCTTTGACAATCTGCTGCGCGAAATACTGGATGTCCTGGTTAATGGTCAAACGTACGTTCTTCCCATTTTCTACATCGGTCGCCTCTTCTTTAGTAACAGGAATACGCACACCATCGGCACTAATTTCGTAGGTACGCTGACCGTCCACGCCCGCAAGATCTTTTTCAAAGACGCGCTCAATACCTACAGATAAATTCTTCTTGATCGTCTCGTTCTCGTTACCGGTTGCCTCATCAACAATGCGGTAACGGCCCACAACAGAGCCGCCCACGGGTCCGTTTGGGTACAGGCGCTCAGAGATGGCTTCCCCATAAAGGAACGGGGCTCCTAGAGCATCAATACGGCGAAATATCTCAGGGGTGACATTTGATTTCACGACGGCATATTTTGAGTCTCCGTCAAGCTTAGACTTGATAAACTCGTCTGTAATCGTAGGGTCAACGGTATGCAGAATGTCGGTTAGCTCATACACCAACTGTTCTGGAGTAATTTCACTCTTAGTATCGCGGTCATTATCGTAGCGCTTATACGAAGCAACAATAGTCTGATCCGCAATGATGTTGTACCGCTGCACGCTTCGAGCAAGCACCACTCCGTTAATATCGAGAATCTGACCTCGAACCGCTGGAACAGTCTGAGAGCGCATGCGTTTCTCACGCGATTTCTCGGCAGTATGCTGTGGATCAAACCCCTGTAGATAGAGAAGCCGTGCACCCACGGCTGCCAAGCCGCCAGTGGCCAAAGCACCCACTACAAACCCGCGACGCCCAAGCTGTTGAGGCTCGGGCGGCACGGGCGCATTCTCATGAAAGCTCAAAGGTGTCCTTTCAAACTCTTAAACAGTTCGTTCCAGTCTCCACCAATATACTATCGTTGAGATGCTGAAGGGTTAGTGGATGCCGAGGGTTTTGCAGACGCTGACGATGAAGCAGACGCACTCGAAGCCGGCTGCTGTTTATCTGCCGATGCAGACGGTGCTGCACTCGGTGTTGCAGATGTCGAAGCGCGGCTCCCCTGACTGGGAACGGCGGGGGCATCCACGAGGTTGCGAGCGCCCGGGGCATCATCTTTAGGCTTCGCTACAGGAGTAGCCGTGCCGTTAATCTGCCCGCTGTTGATATCCAAAGTTGCCGGAATATCCGTCGCATGCATACCCAGTGAGCTTGCACGGTTCGCCAAGTTTTGCGGGGCCTGTTGGTACCCAATTTCTTGTTGCAGGGCTTGGTTCTCTTGGGTCAGTGTTTGCTCTTGGGTACGCAAGTCCACAAGGTCGTATTGACGGGTTGCGATCAAGATATTGAGCATCAAGATAAAGACCAAGGTCAACGGGATAGCAACAAATACACCCACCAACGCCACAGGACTCCAGCTTCGCGGACGTACCAGTGACAGGGCAAGCGGTACACGACGAGTCTCCCGAGCCTGAGCTTTTACTCGTGAGCTCTTAGCCGCAATCGAACGAGCTGGGTATGCAGATTTCGCCGGGTATCCGATAGTACGCGGATGCTGAGCACCGCCAGTGCGCGGACCAGCGTATGCGGTTACATGTTCCGACAACCGGTTCTGCGCACGATGAGCAATTCGAGCGTGCGTATCAGAAGTTACAGAAGTACGTGGAACCTGGATTTGAGAAACACGGCTTTTCACATTTGACGCAGGTTTATTCCGCCCCGGTACACCCCGGCGCGTTGGGTGTTTTTGAGCAGGTTTATGCTCAGGGATAATACGCAAATTAGCGTTCCGAGTTCCCCTGCGCCGATTGGCAGTGCGGGGCGTCTCCTCTACGCCGGTTACAGTCGGCGCTTCGGGAGTGGTAACGCTCGGAGAGTGTTGCGGAGGGGTCATATCCTGCTCTTTCAAGTCTGTATCTGTTGTTATGCCAATTAGGTAGATGTGCCGGGAGAGTTAAATTAAGCTGTCTTAGAGATTCAGCTGGATACTTTGATTTTTTCTCCGGCACGCAGTTTAGCGCTTGCTGCACGCGGGTTTTCGGCGATTTCAGCCTCTGTAGGCGGCTCTGCACCGCGGGTGATAACTCTTATCGTCGGCTGATGTTCGTCGAGCTCCACAGGAAAGCCTTTAGGGGCCTTCGACGTAGCAGCCTCGGTCAAAGCACGTTTGACGATTTTGTCTTCAAGGCTGTGATAGCTCATAGCGACAAAACGACCGCCGAGTCTCAGAGCATCCAAAGCCGCTGGAACCGCCCGTTCAAGAGCTTCTAGCTCATGATTAACCTCGATGCGCAGAGCCTGGAAAGTTCTCTTAGCCGGATGACTGCCCTTGCGCTGTGCTGCAGCGGGTACAGCCGTCTGAATGGCAGCTACCAGTTCCCCAGTCGTGGTGAAGGGTGTGTGCTTTCGCTGTTCCACAATATGCTGGGCAATACGGGCAGCGAATTTCTCTTCACCCCAGTTTTTGATGATGCGACGCAGCTGATTCTCGCTGTACTCATTGACAACGATGCGGGCAGTTAGCTCATCATCACCGTTCATGCGCATGTCCAAAGGTGCATCATAGGAATACGCGAACCCACGAGAACGTTCGTCCAGCTGCATCGAAGACACGCCTAGATCCAGAAGAACGCCATCTATAGAGGTGACTCCCGCCGCGGACATCGCATCTTCTATATGGTCATATACGGTGTGCACAGGCACGAAGCGATCTCCAAAACGTGCCAGACGTTCGGCAGCAATAGCATGCGCCTGTGCATCACGGTCTATGCCGATAACCGTTAGGTTGGAGAACCTTTCAAGCATTGCTTCTGTATGACCCCCCATACCCAAAGTCCCGTCAATGACAACCGCATCCTGGCGCGAAATAGCGGGTTCCAACAGCTCCAGGCAACGATCGAGCATAACCGGAACATGGCGTTCCTGTGCCTGTCGTTGTGAAAGCTGCCCCAAAAGCCCTTCCCGATATCCAGGGTCGCCAGATACAGCATTGGGGGATGTCGAAACATCGTGCGTTGGGGTAACCACGCCGGTAAGTGAGTGAGACTCGGCGATCATGATGCTCCTTCCCATAGCTCTAGCGGTCGTTCACAGCGGATCACAGGTTACGTTTGGGGCAACAAAACTGTGTGGTGACATAGTCATTACAGAATCGGGGCGAAAGGATCTTCGTCCAACGACGCAAATTCTGCTTCTGTCTGTGCCATATATTCTTCCCATGCTTTGGAGTCCCAGATTTCCGCACGGCTTCCTGAACCAATCACAGTCAGCTCTTGCGACAGACCTGCATACTCACGCAGCACAGGCGGGATCGTTACACGTCCCTGCTTATCAGGCACCTCATCAGAAGCTCCCGAAAGGAACATGCGCATAAAGTCACGTGCTTGCCGCCCAGGAAGCGGAGAGCTTCGCATTGTTTCGTGGATACGCTCAAACTCGGCGACAGGAAACACGTATAGGCAGCGTTCCTGACCGCGTGTTAGCACGAGACCAGCTGATAGCTCATCGCGAAATTTCGCTGGCAGGATGATGCGCCCCTTGGTGTCCAGGCGGGGTGTATATGTTCCAAGAAACATGCGGCACCCCTTTCCTGACAAGCGGAATACCCGCGACTCCAATTAGGCATGTCTACCCCTGAAACTATCTTCCCCTCCACTTTACTCCATTTTGCTCCACTATTCCTACCTCATGAGGATTTTTCTCAGAAAGAACACAGCTTTTCCTTAGTTTTAAGCGCCAAAGAGGGCGAGTGGTTTATCAAAAACCACTCGCCCTCTCGGACGTTTCTTTAAACTTATTAGTAAAATTTAAATCATCAAAAGTTAGTTTTCACCACGGTTACGATCGTCCCAACGCTCTTCGAGGCGAGACATGAACTTCGACTGCTTTGTAGATTTTTCAGAAGAACCCGCACCTTCCTGGCGAGCTTGGGTTGCTCCCTGCGCCTTGTCTCCTAAGAACGAATCCACCGGAGTCTTCTTACTTGTTGTCGCCAAATAAACACCACCGGCAGCAATAATAAATCCAATAATGCCCAGCCATATCATCTTTGAGGCAACGGCACCGATAATAATACCCAACCCAGCTAACACGCCTAAAATGCCGAGAGCCATGTGTCGGGCACTAAATACGGGAGCTGTATTACCCGTTGATGACATTGATGACGCAAAATGTGGATCCTCAGCGCTCATCAGTTCTTCGAGCTGGTCGAGAACCTTCTGTTCACGCTCAGAAAGTGCCATTTCATTCTCCTTGAACGAACCGGTGACATGAGTGCTTATTCGTCTATCCTAAACCTACAACACTCCGTTGCTTTTATACTACCCCGCAATCCTTTTTTAAGATACCTACCGCTCGCTCGCGTGAAAATTTTCTTCTCTAACCAAATATGGTCTTGTTTACACTCTTTATGGGAAGATTCACCTCAGGACAGATTTTTCTACCCCAAATCCTTCGATTCCCTCCACTTTTTACTCCCCTATACTCCAGAGCGCTCCCCTAAGAAGTTTTCTGTTTTTCTGGGCTGCTCTTGTGAATATATGAAAGATCAGAAGCACTAGAAACAGCTGCATCAGTAAACTTCTGACGGATACTATCGAGAGCATGTTCCACTGCGCTCCAGTCAGGAGCATTGCGGATTCCATTCCAAGCACCAGGCCTGAATCTATCATCACCCACAGTATCTTCAAGATGTTTAGAACCTGCCTCTAAATCTAACAGTATTGCATCGTCGAAGAGTGGATACTGCACTCCGAGCTCACTACGTTCAAGTTTTTCGGCGCGAACACCAATGAGGCGAATAGCGCGTGTCGCATACTCCTGAGACTGCTCAGCAGAAAAGGTCAAAAGCCCCATCCCGCGCAGTGCAGCATGAGATGCCCGATAAATTTCCATACCTGAATCGCAAGAAACTGACAACGGCACAGATTTCGTATGAGTCTCAAATCCTTCATACCGAATTTTGAGGCTGAGAGAACCTGCCAGCTTACGTGCACGGCGCAAACGTATACCCACTTTAAACGAAAGCGAGCGCAAAGCATCTGTAATCTCATACCCCGACGTAGTATCAGTCCCGAATGTGTGCTCAGCGCCTATACTTTTCTCTTCACGATAGGGCACAACATCACGGCTATCGAGCCCACGAGATGTAGCCCAAAGGTGTTCTCCAGCAGCTCGTCCGAACCGTGCACGCAGCCAGCTTATGTCGAGTTCGCGTAAACCAGCAATTGTTGTAATACCGTATTTACCGAGGGCTGCAGCACTTTTAGACCCTACACCCCAGAGCTTTGAGACAGGAAGTGGATCTAAAAACTCACGGACTTTTGCGGGAGGAACCACCCATAGCCCGTTAGGTTTACTACCGGTCGAAGCCATCTTGGCAATAAGTTTATTGACGGAAATCCCTGCCGAGCTTGGTAGATGAAGTTCCTCCGCAATTCGTGAACGCACACGCTGAGCGATATCTACAGGACTCGTTCCATGGATAACTGCACCCGTGAGATCCACAAAAGCTTCGTCCACGCTTACCTGTTCTACCAACGGGCTTTCTGCACGCAAAATATCCATAACAGCCTGCGAATAATACCTATAGTTACCGCGAAGAGGCATGACCACAGCAGCAGGACATAGAGAAAGAGCTCGTGAAAGGGGCATACCAGAACGAACTCCATATATGCGAGCCTCATACGAGGAAGAACACACCACGGCGCGAGGCCCCTGTGGAGCAACGATGATAGGTGCACCCTGTAATTCGGGGCTCTCCAGAAGCTCCACATTAACGAAAAAAGCGTCCATATCAAGATGCATAACAACGCGCCCCTGCTGCTGGTTCATACCCCTCCTTCCCAATTCACAATATAATAGCATATATATTCTATAATTAGTACTTGTATTCTATATTATAGAAACCTCAGACCTTAGGAAGGTTATAATATTCGCAAATATCGACCGGTGCTTTACTCTAGAGGAGTATTCGCGCGCACTCCCCTAAGGAACACAAACATGGCAGAACAGCCGAAACCTGAAAATCTCAGCGACGGCGTTAAGTCTGAGCAAGAAGCTTACCTACGCGCAGTCGAAGCTACTATGTCAGAATTTTTCGCACAACAACGCACTCTGCTGACCGCTATATCTCACGATGCACTGCCCCTTCTTGAAGCTATCGAGTCGCTCTCTTCCGGGGGGAAACGTCTCCGGGCTCTTCTGAGCTATTGGGGATGGCGAGGCGCTGGAGGAGACTCCATACTCGAAGGATCGGCTCCTGCCCCTATTATTCGAGCAGGGGCTGCCCTTGAGCTCTTTCAATCAGCGGCTCTTATTCACGACGATATTATCGATCGCTCTGATACACGCCGCGGAAAGCCCTCAGTACATAAAAAGTTTGAAACGCAGCACATCCAGAACTCATGGGTGGGCGATACTTTCAACTACGGACTAACCGGTGGAATCATTGCGGGTGATCTGTGCCTTTCGTGGTCGGAACAGATGTTCTCATCCATCGGAGAAGGTGCTTTATCCGGCACCGAAGCGCGAAATATCTTCGATACTATGCGTACCGAAGTTATGGCTGGCCAATACCTTGATGTGCTTTCCGAAGTTATTCCAGCAGAGACTCCTGAGAACGCCCTCGCTCGTGCTCACCGTGTTATTCAATACAAATCCGCAAAGTACTCCTGTGAGCACCCACTCGTCTTAGGAGGGGCTTTAGCACTCACCGCAATCGCGCATCAAGACCACCCGATTCTTGGGAAATATCGTGCTTTCGGACTTCCGCTGGGAGAAGGATTTCAGCTTCGTGATGATGAACTTGGTGTCTTTGGAGAACCTAGCGCCACAGGCAAACCCGCCGGAGATGATATTCGTGAGGGAAAACGCACCGTTCTCATAGCGCTAACAACACAAAATATCTCTGCTGAAGACCGCAGGATGCTTGAAAGCGCCTTAGGGAACCCGGAACTCACGAACCAGCAAATCTCTAAAATCCGAGAGCTTATGATAGATTCTGGGGCTCTAGAGTATGTCGAAGAGCTTATCGCTCAGAAGTCAGAAGCTGTAGATACTGCTCTTCATGCGCTGCCGGTATCCGAGCCGATACGCTGCGCGCTCAGCGCGATAGCGGCTAAGGCGCTGCACCGTAAAGCTTAGAGAGAATGGTGATGCGGCGCATCCAAGCTGTTAGATGCGCCGCATAACTATATATTTTTCGGGTACCGTTGGAACTCGATCTTGATAAAAACTCTTCTTAGTTTTGTTCTACCAGGCAAGCGCCTGTGCGCGACGGCGGATCTCTGTCTTGCGTCCGTCTTTCAAAGCATCAATAGGGCGCCCAGGAAGAGAGTCATCATCCGTGTATAGCCAGACGATTGCTTCTTCATCGCTGAACCCTGAGTCTTTGAGTACGACTAGAGTTCCCTTTAAAGATTCCAAGACGCGGTTCCCGTTCAAAAAGAGTGCGGGGACTTTACGCACGTTGGTTTCGGGATCACGCAAAGCTATCAAAGACCCGTCAGAAAGAAGATTATGTATGCGAGTGATCTTCAGATCGAGGATCTCAGCGATCTCTGGAATAGTGACCCACTCGCCTACAAGGGCAAAGGTCTGAGCAATATTTTCGTTAGTCACCCTTTAAGAGTGCCAGAGAGCCTAATCAATTACCACTTATTCCGTACCGCAAGCTGGTGTGTTGCAAGTAGCGTGCTCATCTAGCCTACGACTAAATCACAGGTATACACCTTTCCTGAAAATCTGCTGAGGGTTAGGTTCCGACATGACGAATAGGGTCGCATCATTCAAATGCATCGCCTAAAATTTTTATCACTATGAGTCATACTCCACAGCCTAATTCCGGTTCCTCTGTACCCGGTCCTGCTCCCCAGACGAATCATAAGCAGCCGCTGCGGTTAACCGGTCAAGTGCTCGAAAAGCACTACCTCATGGGACGAATGATAGCCCGCGGAGGCATGAGTGAAGTCTATTACGCTTCTGACTTGTGGTCGAATAATCCCGTAGCTATTAAAGTGCTTACGCCCGAACTTGCCGAACAAGCGGAGAACAGGCAAAAATTCCATCGTGAGGAAAGCTCTCTGCGTAAAATTGGCGGGGGTCACACAGTAGGTGTGTTGTCTTCAGGTACCGAGTATCTTCAGGGGCAGCGCATTATGTATATCGCTTTGGAGTACGTTTATGGGTGTACGCTCAGCCAGCTCCTTCGCTCTCGCCAAGCGCTGTCTATGGGGGAAGGTCTTGAAATTTTGCTTCCCGTTGTTGAGGGGCTTTCAGAGGTGCATGCGCATCGGTATGTTCACCTCGATATGAAGCCGGGGAATATTCTTTTAGATACTCAGCGGCGCATTAAGTTAGCAGATTTTGGTCTTACGCGCCGCAATGACCAATATGACTCTGGGGTTCTTATGGGTACCCCCGCCTATGTGGCGCCTGAAATTTTAGACCCGCAAGGACGTGTTGGTGCTCCAGCGGATATTTTTGCGCTGGGCGTTATGATGTACCGTATTTTCTCCGGTCGTTTACCGTTTACCGGTTTACACAACGATCAACAGGTTCTCTACCACAACGCCAACATTGAGATGCCTCCAATTACGGAAGTAGCTCCGGGAATCGACCCCGATATAGCGGGGATTATCAGGTGGTGCACACGTAAACAAGCGGATGCACGCCCCGAGGACGCCACGGAACTTTTCACTGCTTTATCCGAGATAGCCCAGCGGATGAATCCTAAAGATCGTGCATGGCGTTCCCCGCATCTTGAGCCTTCCGAGCTTGCGCTTTGGGATGAGGTGGGTGATATTGCTGAGCGCAGCGGCATGGCGCAAATGGTGCGTGATACTCCTATTAGCGCGTACGGCAGCGCGGTAGATTTGATTCTCGACGTAGATGCAGAGAATTCGGTAATTGACGATTTTGGTGTCCCTCTCTCCCCTGCTGTCCATGAACAAGGGCATATAGGTATTGGCCCAGAACCACATGGTCCCGACGAGAGCCTAATATCTCCCCCATCTTCAACCCCTAGTGCACCAGCGAATCTCCATAACGCGCTACAACCAGAGCCATCGCCAGTACCACGATCAGATTCACCTTCCACTCAGCACGTTCCTCAGCAAGAAAAGTCTATGTCCAAAGAGCAGCTGGATGATGAATCGTTCTCTGCCTATGCAGATCCGCAACAAATATATGATCGCCGGAATTCAAGTGTTCCTGTCCAAGCAAACCAGGAGCAAAATTCCTCTCTAGACTCTGAACAAAGCTGGATTTCTCAAACGCAGGAGCGCGAACGTCGGCACATTCTTGATCCTCGATTCCCTACCGAGTCTCTTGCCGAGCCACCTTCAGCTACAGCGTGGAGCCTCGCCGCATTAGTGGTGGTCGTTCTCTTTATGGCGGCTGGTTTTACGGGCTGGATGCTTGCCACATCAGTACTGCAGGCCGCCTGGTGGCAAGATTTTTCCAGGCTTTTCGGCGGATTATAGAGTAATCCCATATGCGAAGGTCGCATAGAACTCTGTAAAGTTCTATGCGACCTTCAGCATAAAGCTAAAACTAGATTGCTTATCGGTTCCTGAGATACTCGGATACCAAGAACGCGATTTCAAGCGACTGCGAGTGATTCAGCCGGGGATCGCAAAGAGATTCATAACGATCAGCTAGGGCTTCTTCATCAATAGCGTCTGAGCCACCTAGGCATTCAGTAACGTCATCCCCGGTCATCTCAACGTGAATACCGCCAGGGAATGAGCCGAGAGCATCATGTACCTCGAAGAAACCGCGAACTTCATCGAGTACATCGTCAAAACGGCGGGTCTTATAGCCAGAAGGAACGGAAATTGTATTACCGTGCATAGGATCGGTTACCCAGATAACCTGTGCACCAGCAGCTTGTACCCCTGCGACGATAGGAGGCAGCTTCTCTCGAATATTCTTAGCCCCCATACGGGTAATAAAAGTGAGGCGACCGGGTTCACGATTCGGGTCAAGTTTATCGATAAGGGCCAGTGCATCTTCAGCGGTGGTTGTGGGACCGAGTTTTACACCGATGGGGTTACGCACTTTAGAGAGGAAATCCACGTGCGCATCATCAATCCCACGAGTTCGCTCACCAATCCACAAGAAATGGGCTGAGGTGTCATAGGGCAAGTCGGTTCGTGAATCGATGCGAGTGAGGGACCTTTCATAGTCAAGGACTAAAGCCTCATGCCCCACATACATATCGGTAGTTTTGAGCGCATCAAAATCAACCCCACAGGCTTCCATGAATTTGAGGGCGCGGCCGATTTCATCAGCTGTTTGTTCGTATCGCTCATGCGCTGGGTTTGAAGTAAACCCGCGGTTCCATTGATGTACCGCGCGTAGATCTGCAAAGCCACCTTTTGTAAAAGCACGCACAAGGTTAAGGGTGGCGGAACTGGTGTGGTAGCCGCGCAGCATACGTTTAGGATCATGCTCACGAGCTTCAGGCGTGAACTCAAAACCGTTGACGGTTTCGCCCCGGAAGGAAGGCAAAGTAACATCGCCACGTGTTTCCGTATCCGAGGAACGTGGCTTTGAGAACTGGCCAGCCATACGACCCATCTTCACCACAGGCATCGAAGCGCCGTAGGTAAGAACCGCCGCCATCTGGAGAAGAGTTTTGATGCGACCAGAGATTTTGTAGGCTGTGGCACCTTCAAAAGTTTCGGCACAGTCACCGCCCTGTAGCAAGAACGCACGTCCTTCGGCTACTTCCGCCAGCTGTTCGCGCATAGAATCTACCTCACCAGCAAAAACTAGCGGGGGCAGAGAGCTCAGCTCGGCAACAGTTGCGTCAAAATCAGCGTGATTTGCCCATGTAGGCTGCTGATCTATATGCAGATTCCGCCAGGTATCCAACCCGTAATCTGCGCCAAGCTGGTGGTTATGGTTCGCGTTGCTCATGGGTGTGTACTCCAGAATTTCTGTATGGTTCAGCACGCTGACGCGGCGTTACAAGGATAAAGATTATTGTACCTTCCTAAAATGCCGTATCTGAGCATATGGCGCAGTCTTAGATAAGTTTATGGGCACTCTGCACACAGACGGTTTACAGCCTGTTCGGCGGTTAAGCTGTCGGACGCCATGAGTTTTTTCACCGCATCCGCGTACACATCAACATATTCTTGCCCGCTAAGCTCACGAATAGCTACACCTACACGATCCGCAATCTCACGCTGTACGGAGAAAAGATGCGCTTCGTGACTTCTGCTGGAGAAATCTAGCGGCTTTCCAAAAATTGTACGAATCGTTATCTTTTGTCCGCGATTGTGCAGGTGCGGCCTGTTTGTTCCCAGCGGCTGCACCAGGTCCGTACCAATCTGCCCTACTGGTACGACGGAAACTCCAGATTCAAGGGCTAATCTTGCTACTCCAACTTTGGGACGGTAGCCACGCCCGTCAGGACTGCGGGTGCCTTCGGGATAGATCCCCAGTATGCCGCCTGATTCTAGCACCCGAAGGCCTCTGGCAAGAGATTCTTGACTTTTGACCCCACCGGAACGATCCATGGGAAGCTGACCCATGCTTGTAAAAAATTTAGCCATAGCGCGACCTTTGACACCGGATGTTGTGAAGTAATCACTTTTCGCCAAGAAATTAATAGGGCGATCGAGCGCAAGAGGTATAAAAACTGAATCGCAAAATGCTAGGTGGTTACTTGCAATAATGACCGGTCCCTGGGGTATGTTCTCAAGCCCGATAATCTCATGCCGATAGAGACTATGCAGAATGGGCGTACTAAGAAATTTGAGGGTGCTGTAGGCGAGGGTCATAGCTCTTCCGTCATAAAACAATAAATGCGGGATAGGCACGCGTACCCGTATATGACGGATGTGGTTAGCGAGCACATATCACGAGAGGACGGCAACAATGCGAAACCTCTACGTGATTAGATTGTAACGGTTTTAGCAGTACCGTGCCGAAATCCGCTCTTTCCCGACGCCGAGGTGACTTTTGTCTGATAGTTATCTGTGAATATTATCGTTTTCGCGCTCTTAGCGTAGCTCAGACGGTGTTATCCCAGAGCTGTAGGTAATAATTGACCACGAACCTATTTCAACTCTTGAACGGTTCCAAGTCTCAAAGTGAGAGTGTACTGTTGAAAGGATGCCATGAGTATTTTCGAGAATGCAGGTGAACCGTTTCGCCGCATCCGCCGTCAGGCACGTCAGCGTCGTGAGCTTGCCATCCAGCCCTCAATAATGCGTGCGCAAAGCTCTTTAGAGTCGGAGTTCAACCACGATCCTATTTCCCATCCGGCTGACCGTGAACTCTATGAGGGTGATGTTGGCATTCTCATCATTCATGGCTTCACAGGATCCCCGCACAGTATGCGACCTATAGCAGATCACTTTATTAAGCTCGGCTACCCTGTTGAGATGCCTCGTCTTGCTGGGCATGGCACACACTGGCGAGACATGGTGGCGACCGAGTATAAAGAGTGGGTTGACGGTGTCGAAGAAGGATATTGGAAACTCCTCAATGCAGGCTATCGGGTTATCGTAATCGGTATTTCTATGGGCGGGTGCATTGCTGCCAATTTAGCGGCTCGGCATGATGTTCTAGGCATGGTGCTCATTAACCCCTATTTTGTGGATGTAAACCCCATGATGAAAGTGGCACACCGAGTTGCCCCTATATTTCCTTCGCTCAAATCTGTGGGATCTGACATTGCCCGTCCTGGAGTTGATGAAGGTGCATATCCGCGAACTCCTACCGTTTCTGTACGGCAGCTTCACCTTTTGGGCCGAGAGACTCGTGAGCTGATACCCTTGCTACGAGCTCCGGTGCTTTATCTGCGTTCCCTTCATGATCATGTTGTCTCAGATAGTTCGCACCGCTATTTTCTAGAACACTGCTCAGCACCGGTAAACTTTAAATGGTTGACTCACAGTTACCATGTGCCGACTCTAGACTACGACGCGGAACTTGTCTTATCCGTGATACAAGATTTTGTCGTTGACTGTGAAGCATAATCCAAGCTACAGCGTTGAAAGGCCTTGTATGCAAATTGTCTCCGTACCCGCAGAAGCTATGGTAGATCCAGCGTTGAATCTCACCAGTATTGTGGAACGCCATGCCTCCGACACCTCAAATCCAGTGCTGTATCGGTGGCAGATGTCGCCTGGCAATTGGCAGGACATTCACGCACATCAGTTTCATGACATGGTGGTTTCTGTAGCCAAGGGACTCATTGCGCATGGCGTTAAACCTGGTGATCGCATAGGTATTATGAGCCGCACCCGCTTTGAGTGGGCTTTAATAGATTTTGCTATCTGGTATGCCGGAGCCATATCGGTACCTATCTACGAGACGAACGCACCCGCACAAGTTGCCTGGGCCTTATCGCATTCTGAGGCACAAGCAATTTTTGTGGAGAACGATAAACTGGTTCAGATTACTGATAAGGCGCATAAATTTCACCCGCTCAATATTAAAAATCGTTGGGTTATTGAAAATGGAGATCTGGATACACTCATCACGGCAGGTCTAGATGTCTCCGATGCCGAACTTGAAGCGGCCCGCACACATGCCCATGCCGATTCGCTTGCAACCATCGTCTACACGTCTGGAACAACAGGTAAGCCTAAAGGATGTGCGCTCACGCACGGAAACTTTCTTAATCTGAGTCTTAACACGCGCATCGCGGAGCCGGAGATCGCTAATCCGCGTAGTTCTTCCCTTATTTTCTTACCTTTAGCGCATGTTCTGGCAAGGTTTATTCAGGTTCTTGCTTTGGATTCCGGGGTTGTTGTTGGGCACTCCCCTACCATCAAGAATCTTGCGGCTGATCTGAATAGTTTTAAGCCCACCATGTTGCTGGTGGTACCGCGTGTCTTTGAAAAGATTTATGAGGGAGCATTGGCTAAGGCGGCTCGTGGCGGAACCATAAACGAAAATCTTTTTAAGCGAGCGGTTAAGGTCGCCATCGCTTGGTCTGAGGCTAAAGTTTCTGGACGACTCCCCCTCAAGTTGGCGGCACAATATGCACTCTACGATAAGCTAGTTTACACAAAATTGCGCGCCGCTATGGGCGGTAAATTACGTTACGCAGTCTGCGGAGGCGGGCCTCTCTCCCCACGGTTGAATCATTTCTACCATGCGGTAGGAGTCCGAGTGGTTGAGGGTTATGGTCTCACAGAAACATGTGCGCCGATTGCTGCCGGGCGCATCAGCAATTTTCAGATCGGGGCTATTGGTCCGCTCCTGCCAGGTTCTCAAGGCCGCCTTGCCGAAGATGGCGAGCTTGAACTGCGTGGAATCGGCGTGATGAAGGAATACTACAAAAATCCCGCTGAAAATGCCCAGTCTTTCACTGACGATGGATGGTTCAAGAGCGGTGATCTAGCCCGTTTCGATGATCAAGGGCTCCTCAAAATTGTGGGGCGCAAAAAAGAAATCATCGTGACGGCCGGGGGCAAGAATGTTATTCCCGGCACTGCGGAGAACCATCTACGAACTTCTCCCTTAGTATCTCAGGCTATGCTCGTGGGAGACCAGAAACCCTTTATCGCGGCTTTGGTTACTCTCGATCCCGATACTCTCCCCGATCAGCTTGAGCATTTGGGGCTTCCGCGTTCCCTTTCTATGCCGGAGGCCGCCGTGCATCCTGCCGTGCGCGCCGCGATCCAGCGTATTATTGATGAGGCTAATCAACTGGTATCTCGTGCAGAAGCTATTCGTGAATTCCGCATTATGGGTAAGGATTTGACGGAGGCGGACGGCTATTTAACACCTTCTCAAAAGCTCAAACGGGCTAAGATTCTGCAGGATTTTTCTGCTTATGTGGATGACATCTATAGCCGTGTTTCGGAAAGCGCTAATAATAAACTCGAACGTCTGCAAAGCTACGCCGAGCAAGCTTCTGATAGGCTCCAAGAGTTCAAAACAGAGAAGACAGAAAAACTTCATGATCTGAAGGTTGAAGCGACTGAACGTCTTGAAGAGTTTAAAGGGCAAGCGGCGGAAAAGTTATCTCAGCATCAGCCAGTCCGAGCCACACCTTCAGATAAAGAGCGTACATACCCTGATGGTAAAGAGCACGTGCACGGAGATTCAGAACAACAAAAAGCTCCACGAATCTCTTCGGAAGAATCGTAGCTCTTGAATGCGAAAAGAGGCTAAAAGCTGTGGGGTTCTCACCAAGGTTGGGGAGGGGCCCCACAGCTTTATATATGAAAACTAGTTATCTACATCTAGCCCAAGAAGAGCATTTTCTATAACTTCAGTCAGAGCAGGGTGAATCCAATACTGACCACGGGCCATGTCTTTCACGCCTAACCCGAAGCTCATGGCTTGAATAAGCGGCTGGATCAACACTGAGGCTTCTTCCCCTACAAGGTGAGCGCCTAAGAGCTGTCCCGTGTCTTTGCGGGCAATAAGTTTCGCCAATCCCACGGAATCTTCCATAGCCCATCCATAAGCGGTATCGCCGTAGTTCTGGCTCTTCACCGTAACTTCGAAGCCCTCACGCTCTCCCAGCTTCCGGGCGTTCTCTTCTGAGAGTCCCACAGTTGCTATCTGCGGATTACTGAAAACCGCAGCAGGGACAAAACGATGATCGCTGGCAACGAAGCTATCGGAGTGGCTGAGGTTATGTTGAACGGTCCGTGCCTCATGGTTCGCCACATGCTTGAGTTGGAATGGCGAGGAGACATCACCTAGCGCGAATACTCCAGGTACGGGAGAACCGTTATACAGTACGCGCTGGTATTTATCAGTTCCAATAAACCCGTGGCTATCGACGTCAAAGAAACTGGATGCTTTAAGAGTATCGCTATTGGAGCGGCGACCAGTTGCGGCAAGTACAATATCCGCAACAATCTCCTCTACCTCACCATTGTGTTCAACCACAACGGTAACGGTTCCATCGCCATTCTCGCGGATTTCGACAAGAGAGCGTTCCAGGAGAATGTTCCACTGGTGAGATGCTGCTTCTACGAACCTGTCTACAACTTCTACATCTACCTCACGGAGAATACGGTTAGAACGGACCATCTGATAGACCTGTGCCCCCAAAGCAGAGAATACGTGTGAGAACTCAGCAGCGACAACCCCGCCACCAAGCACTACAAGACGTTTAGGGAGCTCCTCCAAACGCATAATCGTGTCGTTTGTATGAACCTGTGGTAAGTCAATACCGGGAACCGCCGGAAGAACCGCCCGCGAACCCGCAGCAATTACAACCTGGCGACCGTAAAGTTTCTGCCCGGACTCTGTCTGCACTGTGTGAGCATCAACAAAATGAGCGTATTCGGGGTAGTAATCCACATTAGGTAGACCAGCGCGCCAGTCACGCCCACCAGCAGAAATTTTATCGATGCGCTGAGGGAAAATACGATCGCGTATCTGTGCCCAGTTAATTGCAGTAATTTCAGCCTCAATGCCTAACTTATTGAGCTCACGTGCTTTCTGCGCAGTAGTTGCCGGGTACACAAACATTTTCGTGGGGATGCACCCAACGTTCAGGCATGTTCCGCCAAAAGTACCGCCGTCTATAAGCGCTACTTTTTTGGTATCCCATTCCGGTCCTATCAGGGTGTTCCCCGATCCCGAACCGATGACGATAAGGTCGTACTGTGCTACGCCATCAATAATTTCGAGCTCTTTGATACTCATAGTCCCTCACCTGCAATAAAAATTACTTGAGTCTTAATACGAACAATACAACGCTGCACCCCAGATTTTATTCCGGGGTGCAGGCAGGCAACCAATTACTTAGGTTCTACAGTGCTGCCATGAGTCCGGCAAGCAGACGTGTAAATCGTATGGAGGGCTCCACAGCTTCTTCGTCGGGCCAGAAGTGAATCGGATGTGCTGCCCCAAGAGCACGTTGAATAACAGCTTCCTCGTTGAACGTAGGCTCAGCAACAAGCTGCCCGAAGAGTGCCTTCAATTCTTCATACCGATAGCTGTGCTCGGGATCGTCGGCACGTAATTTATTCACGACAACGGCAGCAGCCTCAACAGAACTATTCTCGTCCTTCTGGAACCTAACAATCGCACGGAGGGTACGCTCAGTACCCGCCACGGAGAAAAGTGAAGGCTCCGCAATCGAAAGCACTCGCTGGCTTGCACCCCATCCAGTTGCTGTAAGGGTCCCTAAAAACGGTGGGCAGTCGATGAGGACTAGGTCGTATGTGCTCCCAGTATTTTCGATAAGGTTCTGCAACCGTTCAATGAAGGGCGCGGGCTCTTTCGTATCGAGAAGAGCCGAACGTGCCGAACCACGAGCTACATGAATTTCGCCGCCCTCTATAGGAGTGCTCGTGAGTAGCGTAGGTGTACCCACCAGGCTATTCCAAGCTGACGGGCTCACAAGGCGGGTGAGCGCATCGGTGTCATGGGTAAGCAGGATAGAGGCAATGTCCGGGCACCCGCCTTCCGCGGCAAGTCCGGTACTAGCGTCCCCATGGGGATCGAGATCTATGACAAGGGTTTTGAGCCCACCGTGCAACGCTGCTGATGCAAGACCTAACACAATGGAGGTCTTACCCACGCCACCTTTGAGGCTACTAACACTGACAATTCTAGGCATGGCGCTCCGAAGTTATAAGTTCAACAATTGAATGAGTGCACTCTTATTTTATCGAAATTACTTGCGTTCGATAACTCTCGATCGCAAGTTTTCCCAATAATCTTTACACTCGTGTATATCACGCATATGTGGTGCCACAGCGTATGTCTTTAAAACCACTCTACTAGAGTATTGAGGTTTTAGTGCACGTCAGGCTTTACGGGCGCGGCGTGCGGCAAGTTCGTCTTCCGCGTCCGATACCGTCTGCATCTCTTCACTAGGTTGCCCATTCAGATTCGCTTCGATCTCACGCCAGACTCGCCCAATAGCAATTCCGAAGACACCTTGGCCAGCCTGTACGAGATCAATAACTTCGCTCGGCGACGTACACTCATAAACAGTGGTTCCATCGCTCATCAGGGTGATTCCTGCAAGATCCTCGATCCCCCGAGTATGAAGATGGTCAATAGAGGTACGAATCTGTTGTAAAGATACTCCGGTATCGAGAAGGCGCTTAACGATCTTGAGAACCAATACATCGCGGAAACTATAGAGCCGTTGAGTCCCAGACCCTGAGGCGGAGCGCACAGTAGGCACCACAAGCTCCGTACGAGCCCAGTAGTCAAGCTGCCGATAGCTAATCCCGGCAGCTTTCCTGGCAACAGACCCGCGGTACCCTAGGTTCTCGTCGACGATTGATACAGGATCTTTAAAAAGAACCCCCTGTTCACCACGCGGAGGTGGTGCCATCGGAAGAAGAACTTCAAACCCTTCTAACTGCTCGGCTGTACCATGCATATCATGGTAAGCCTCAGAAGAACGAGATCCAGTTTTTGAGGTATTCCCTGGTGTGGTCTTGTCACCGACGCTATATCGCGCCATTGGCAATACCTCCTTCTTATCCGATGTCCGTAGCCGAACGGGTTACTTCTGTTTGTTATCCTACCTTGTTACCCGTTCAAATGCACGGAAATACCGGGCACTAAGCTCCAGCAGTTTTTACACGTTTAGAGAGCAAATACATTACGGGATAAAAAGAGGAACCGCGCCTTCTGAAAGCTACGGCAGCCTTTATAGTTTAACCTATCTCTCCCTTTAGCATAAAACTTGCACATCTTCAGGGTGGGAGTCGAGCTTTAGTAGATTATTCTCCGCCCATACAACGTCTAAGCGCGCCTAAAATACGGTCATGGAAACATGTAAACCCTACTCATATTGAGCACTATATCCGCAACAAACCTTAAAAAATGGATGCGCAAAAGCGATCAACTTTCACGCATCCAACGCTGAGATTGAGTGATATTTTTCTTGGCAGGACTAGCCCCTACTTCGTAGACAGACGCAGAAGCCAGCGCAAGTTTCTAACTACATGCGTACGGAAAGTCCTAGTTATACGTCGGCATTGCCGACTCTACAAGGGTTGCATGCAGCTGCAGACAAAGTTTGCGAATCTTATCAGCTCGCTCTTGGGCCTGTGTCTGAGAAGCTGCATCACGACGCGAGGCTAAAGGAGCTACCGCGATCTCGACAAGAGATATTTCACGGTCTGCTGCGGATTTGAAAGCTCTCAGATGGCGGGGCTGAATGCCATGCCCCATAAGCTCAGCGCTAGCTCGGGCAATAAGCACATCATATTCAGTATATTTCGCATCTGCCTCATCATCCAGAAGTCCAAAGTCAATAAGCTCACGAATAAGCTCAACGGGCGCACCCGAGTACTCTGCGAGTTCACGAATACTGTATGTACGCCCCTCTGCAACGTTGGTGGATCCCAAAACCTGGTCCAACATCTCGTCCGAAACGGGTGCAGGTACAGAGTTAATGGCGCGACCCGCCTCAAGATCGTCAAGATGCTGACGAATAACCTTGAGCGGCATATAGTAGTCGCGTTGCATCGTCAAGATATACCGCAGGCGCTCGATGTCGGTTTGAGAGTACTTTCGATACCCAGTATCGGTACGTTTGGGGTGGACCAAACCACGCTCCTCCAAAAAACGAATCTTAGAGGCGCTGATCCCCGGAAAATCAAGATCCAGTTGGCTTAAAACCTGTCCTATAGTGCGGCTCTTAATATCTCGGGGGTCACGACTATCTTTGCCACGTTCAGCGCTCTCTACTAGAGCCTCTGCCCGAGCGAGATTGTCATCAATGCGGGAGTTCATAGTATTCCTTTGAGAAATTGTGCTCGTCAAAGCCACGCCGATGCGCAGACCGCCTCGGCGTGCTGCATAGTACCTAATCGGCTTCTTCGCAGACGGCGTTACTTGTTCTTTTGTATTATGAGTGAGTGAGGTTCAGATAATTTATCACAAAATGATAAACACTGAACCTTTGAGTCAATCTTATAGTGTTCCGTCTCAGAATTCCATTAGAAAACCGCTGAATAACGGCATTTTCGATGCCGAAAGATTACAAAACTTTAACTATCAAGTAGTAAAACAATACCAATTCATCCAAAAACCCTTATTTTTCCATGCGACATATAAGTATAGGTATTGATAAATTTTTAGAATTATTTGTATTTATTTTTCGTCACATTTTACAAAATTATCCGGTGATTACCGTCTTTTCGACGGTAATCACCGGATATCTATCCTACGCCTAGGTACCGGTAATTAGTCCAGCTCAGCCTGATAGGCCTCCGCTGAGAGAAGCTTTGCCACATCATCAGCATTTTCAGGACGAAGTTCGATAAGCCAGCCCTCACCGTAAGGATCGGAGTTCACCTGTGCGGGGTCATCAGCCAGCGCCTCATTGACGGCGACAACCTCACCGGCAACTGGTGACAGAAGATCGGATACGGACTTAGTGGACTCAATCTCGCCAAAGCTACCCTCAGCATCGAGGGAGTCACCGACAGAGGGCAGGTCTACATAAACCACGTCACCCAGCGCATCCTGCGCATGATCGGTAATACCGACGCGAACAGTACCTTCAGCCGAAAGGGGGGAAACCCACTCATGATCAGATGTGTACAGAAGTTCTGCGGGAACGTTGCTCATAGCAGCGATTTCCTTTCAGTGTGTTCTTGCTACGCACGGTTCTGTGCGAACCTCTCACGGTGTGGGACACGAGAGGCAATACACAAATTATCTCATAGATACGTAATGTTGAGCACGTTTTTTCCGAATCGTGTCATGGGTTCTCAGAAGTAATTTCCGTAAGGTTAAGATGTGCCTCGCAAATTTCACACATTGAAAATCAGACAGAATATAGTGAGATGCCTCGCCTCTACGTATAGCAGAGACGAGGCATCTCATTCTATTTAGCCCAACTCAGGCTAGAACCTCACTTATCGAGAGGAGATAACACTCTCTGAGAAGGGGTTCGGGTTACCGAAGCGGTGTGCGGTAATCGAAACGGCCTGTTCACGCAGGAAGGGGAGCATCTCGATACGACCAGCCTCGGTCACGGGGTGGAAGTACACAGCAACATCGGGACGACCACCCAAGGCCGTGTACACGGACTTGACGTCATCACCGATGTAACGGATACGAGTACCTTCAAGCGGAGTACCAGCCAGAGCGCGAACCGGAGTCTTAGCGTTAGAAGCCAAGTATGTGCGCCATGCTTCATCGGACTCGACCAGGTACTTGATGCCTTTGTTTTCAAGAATACCGCGTACAGCGACTGGCAGATCCTTGCCCACAGACAGAGCCATCGGCGCACCCGCAGCCAAGCCAGCAAGAACCACACGAACAGCCTCTGCGACAGAGGCGGATTCGTCAGCACGTACCAGAACCTGAGTGGGAACGTAACGCAGAATGTTACGCTCAACGCCAAGCTTCGAGGGATCGTAGCCGTAACCAAACTCGCTCTCCCAAGCCTCAGCATCCGAGGATGCCGAACGGGTCAGGAAGGCGAAATCTTCTGCGGTGCACAAATCGGCGTTATCTGCTGTTGCCAGAACTTCACGTACAGCAACTGACTGAGGAACAGCGGTTGCGGTAGCCTCGGTGCGCTCCCAATCGGACAATGCAATAAGGTAGCTGGGACCGCCTGCCTTGGTACCAGAACCAACAGTGGACTTCTTCCAGCCACCGAAGGGCTGACGGCGAACGATAGCACCGGTAATACCACGGTTCACATAGACGTTACCTGCCTGCACCTTGGAGAGCCAGAGCTCAAGCTCTTCAGCATCCAGCGAATGCAGACCAGCGGTGAGGCCGTAATCCGGTGCGTTCTGAAGCTCAATAGCTTCTTCCAAAGTATCCGCGGTCATGATGCCCAGGATCGGACCAAAATACTCGGTCATATGGTACTCAGATCCAGGCTTAACGCCTTCACGAACACCGGGACTCCATAGGCGACCGGTATCGTCAAGTTCCTTAGGCTGAATGAGCCAGCGCTCCCCCGGCCCTAGAGTAGTCAAACCACGCAGAAGCTTCTCTTCAGGCTTCTGTGCAACAGGCCCCATCTGAGCTTCAATATCCTGCGGATGTGCCACGTGCAGAGAGTTGACGGAGTCAAGAAGCTGACGACGGAAACGCTCGGACTGTGCGGCAGCGCCTACCAAGATGACGGTAGAGCCTGCGGAGCACTTCTGACCTGCGTGTCCAAATGCCGAGTATACAACATCCTTGACAGCAAGATCGATGTCAGCGTTGGGGGTCACGATGATAGAGTTCTTACCAGAGGTCTCGCCAAACAGCGGAAGATCATCGCGCCAGGAGCGGAAGAGCTCTGCCGTCTCGTAACCACCGGTGAGGATCAGACGATCAACCTCGGGGTGAGAGATCAAAACCTTGCCAGCCTCACGGTCAACAACCTTGACGAGCTTCAGAACGTCCTTGGGAACGCCTGCTTTCCACATGATCTCAGCAATCAGAGCACCAGTACGTGCGGTAATAGTTGCAGGCTTGAAGATAACAGCCGAACCTGCAGCCAGACCGGCAAGAACACCACCGGCGGGAATAGCCGTCGGGAAGTTCCACGGCGGAACAACCACGGTCAAATCAACCGACTGTACCTGAGCACCGTCAATCTTTTCCAAGTCCTCAGCAAGCATTGCGTAGTAATAGGCAAAGTCGATAGCTTCAGAAACCTCGGTATCACCCTGATCCAGAGTCTTGCCGGCCTCAGCAGCCATAACTTCCAGAAGCTCGGCACGGTGCAGGGCGATTTCCTTACCAACGTTACGCAGTACAGCAGCACGCTCAGCGCCAGAGAGACGACCCCAAACCTTACCCGATGCTTCAGCATCAGCAACAAGCTGTTCAGCCTCAGCGGCAGAAGTTAGCTCGTTTTCCTTCAAAGTAGCAATACCGATTTGAGTGGTCTTGGAACGCTCAAGGATTGCTCGGCCCCACTCACGGTTGCCAGACAGCGATGGGTCGGTATCGGGTGTGTTCTCAAAACGACCTGCGGGTACGAACACGTTATCTGCATTCTCAGTCTGACGGTTTTGATGGCGTTTGCCTTCCGGAACCTCATCAGTGACCGAGTTCAGTGAGCGCATAAAGCGGTCTTCTTCGCGCTTGAAGATTTCTTCGTCAGTTGCGAGATCAAAAATACCCGACATGAAGTTTTCGGAAGATGCGTTCTCTTCTAGGCGACGAATCAGGTATGCAATAGCAACGTCGAATTCCTTGGGGTTCACCACGGGCACATACAGAAGCAGGTGTCCCACACGACGGCGAATGATTTCTGCCTGCTGCTCGGCCATGCCGATCAGCATCTCGAACTCCACGCGATCCTTAACGCCGCGGTCTTCAGCCAAAAGCAACGCAAACGCAACGTCAAAGAGGTTGTGCCCGGCAACGCCTAGGCGGATGTTCTTCGCATGCTCGGGACGCAGTGCGTAATCGAGGATGCGCTTGTAGTTGGTGTCTGCAGCCTGCTTGGTGTCCCAGGTGGTAACAGGCCAACCATGCATAACACCTTCCACGATTTCCATGGAGAGGTTGGCGCCTTTAACCAGACGAACCTTGATGGAAGAACCGCCGTTAGCAACGCGCTCCGCTGCCCACGCCTGCAACCGCTGCATTGCGGCGAGAGTATCGGGCAGGTATGCCTGAAGCACGATGCCTGCTTCAAGATCCTTCAGATGAGGCTGATCCAGGATCTTGGTAAAGACCTCAATGGTCATATCGAGGTCTTTGTACTCTTCCATGTCCAGGTTAATGAACTTCTTGGGGGAAGAGGATGCGGCCAGCTCATACAGCGGAGTCAAACGTCGAACTGCTTCTTCGACAACTTCGTCAAATGCCCAGTGCTGATGAGGACCAGAGACAGCAGATACCTTAATAGAAACATAATCAACGTCGTCACGAGCGAGCAGACGCTTAGTCTCAGAGAGGCGATGCTCGGCTTCATTATCACCCAGCACTGCCTCACCCAGCAGGTTAACGTTCAAACGGTTACCACTCTTGGTAAGTTCTGCGATGGCATCTCCCAGTTTCTCTTCGGAAGCATCGACGATCAGGTGACCTACCATTTCGCGCAATACGCGACGCGCCACAGGAACGGTAGGCCACGACATCTTACCGGCCAGCTTACCGCCGAAGCCAACGGCGGACTTCATGTACCACGGCAAGAAGGAAGGAGCTAGACCAGAAATACGAGATAGGTTACGACCCGAAACGTTGTCGTCCTCAGGGCGAATGACGCCATCGACAAATCCAACGGTAAAGGGCAGACCCTTTGGGTCTTTCAAAACACCAGCCAGTTGCTTGGCAGCATAAGTTGGCTTAATGGACTGAGACTCAGTCACCCATTGACGAACGAGTGCACGAGCGTCCTGAGCCAATTTCTGGTAATGCTCAGATGCGAAAGGATGCGTCATCCTTGACTCCTAACTAACTACGGTGTGCTATAAGCACACGAAGCGTATTGATGTCTCTATTTCACCACAAAAGGGTATTGAATACCTCATTAGAAAAACTGAATGTTTTTGCCAATAATATTTTAGAATATCTAAATATTTTTGACGGCCGCAAATCCCCACTAAACCCCATGAAATAGGCGGAAGGGCCTGAGCGCACTACAAGCCAAACAACTACCACCCAACCCCACCTCATCCAACATTCAACAAGCACTTTAAACCTTAAAGATTTACGGCTTTAAACCAGACTTGTTTGCAATCAAAATACAGTACTTAGTACTGGACAAAACGAACAGAGTTCATTTATTACAAGAGAATGACATCCCAAAATGTTTATGAAAACTTTATCGTTGCGTCCGTCGTTTCTGCGACACAGAAAGTACCTATTTCGATACCATGAAGAAAAGCTTAAGGTGGTTTAAGATACCGCATCAGGTAGCCTAGTACTCCACAAAATGAGGGGCAGCAAGACCTATGCGAACAGCGCACCCTTATTCCACTAAACCAACCACGACCGCGCTAACTTAAGGAGACTTTATGTCTGTATCTGATATCCGGCGTATGCAAATGCTTCTGGAGATTCACGAACGCGGCACCATTATCGCTGCTGCGGATGCTCTCAGCTTGACCCCATCTGCTGTGTCACAGCAAATTGCAAACCTCGAAAAAGATACAGGTACAGCATTATTACAACGTGTTGGGCGGCGCGTTCAGCTCACGAACGCCGGTCTTGTCATGGTCGATAGTGCTCGTACTATACTGCGCGAGATAGACCGCATGCAGACAGCAGTAGCAAACCTTGCAGGAGAACCAGCAGGAACCGTGCGCTTGGCGATCTTCCAATCCGCTTCCTTTGCACTTCTGCCCCGCGCTATCAAATACCTCGAAGAACATGCACCGCGTCTAATTCTGCACGTTCTACAGATCGACCCAGAGACGGGAACTTCACTCACTCGAAGCCGCGAGTACGACATGGTTCTTTCAGAGGCTTATCCGCACCATCCCATCCCCGAGTATCCAGACCTGCACTCTGAGCTTTTGGTAGAGGATCCCCTGAGTCTTATCGTTCCTGAAGATTCCAGCATCAAATCTCTCAAAGAAGCCAATGAATTGCCTTGGGTTCTTGAGATGGAGCAGAATACATCGCGCCAATGGGCTATCAATCAGTGCCGCACTGTAGGGTTCGAACCAGATATTCGGTACAGCGCAAACGACATGATCACTAATGCAAACTTGGTGCGTTCAGGATGCGCAACCACTATAGTGCCAGGATTCGTACTCTCAAGCCTATCTAACACAAAGGGTATTCGCACAGTAGATCTTCCGGGTAAGCCTTCACGCAAGATCTTTACCGCAGTGCGCACAGAGTCCGCGAAGAATCCGGCCCTAGTAATGGTTCGTGATGCGCTTCAGCATGCCGTTAAAGAAGCATTCGGCTCATAACAAGAATTCTTTAACACTATTTCTCCATCACGGCTCGGGCGAGTTTTTCGTCGAGCACCAGGTCTGTAATAGCGCCCGTACGCAACGCTCCTCTTAGCGCTGCCGCACGGTGCGTTCCGGAGGCTACGCATATACGACGAGGAATGCGGGAAAGCTCTTGAGGGCTGGGGCCGGATGCCCGACGGTTAATCTCAAGGTCATTCCAGCTTCCGTCCTCCCGCAGAAGCACCGTACATATATCGCCAACCACTCCCTGCTCACGCAGTAAGCGCTGTTCTGCCGCATCAAAGTACCCACCCGAGTACACATGAGAGGGAATAGCCCCTCCGAAAGCACCAATACCGAAAACTGCTACATCGACCCGGCTTTGCACCTGCAGTGTTGCTTGGATGCTCCGCTCGCGCCACATCGCAGCTTTGGTATCGGCAAAGTCAAAGAATGCGGGTACCGGAAAATGAATCATGTAAGCATCGTAGGCGCTTACCATGCGTCCCAGTAGCGTGCCTAAATATGGTATTCCAGAATGATGCGCATTCCCTGCCCCGTTTAATTGCACCACGCTCACCCCCTCTAGTGGTCGTTTAGGAAGATGCCGCGAAACCTCTGTGAGAGTTGCGCCCCAGGCCACCCCGATGCTTGTGCCGTTATCGACTAGCGAATCAAGAATTTGCGCGGCAGAACGCGCAACCTGGCTCATCCTAGCGATTGGGGTAGCATCCTGCTTGGTATTCACAAGAGTAACGCGAACTTTGTACCGCTCCCCCAACCGTTTTTCGAGCTCATGTCGGGTTCTATATGAGTCGTCGAGGCGAATCTGCACCATGCCTGTCTCGCGCGCATTTTTGAGTAAACGCGAGATAGTTGCGCGTGAAACTCCTAGGCGGGATGCAATAGTATCCATTGTGAGATTCTGGATGTAATACAGCTGCGCAACCTCGTAGGTTTGGCTGAGTCGTTCGTTCATTCGTTCCTAACCTTAAGTGAAAATCCGTTCACTCCACTTGGTAATTATTTCACCACTAGGTTTTACTTGAGAGCAATACGTCCTCGGTTCGGCATATAGTCCGGCCTCCATACTCACAAGAAGAAAGATACCTATGAGCTCTCAACAATTTGCGCAACTCTCGCACCTAACAACAGATTCCCGTGCACGTGCCCTAGCTGAGATGAGCAGCGGTACTGAACTTGATGTTCTGGTAATTGGCGGCGGCATTACTGGTGCCGGTATTGCCCTTGATGCGGCGACTCGCGGCCTACGTACGGGTATTGTGGAGGCCGGAGACTGGGCTGCGGGCACCAGCGCTTGGTCCTCAAAACTTATTCACGGTGGCCTACGTTACCTCTATAACCTAGATTTCAAACTCGTAACCGAGGCTCTCAAGGAACGCGGTCTGTTACTCGAAAAAATTGCACCTCACCTTGTACACGCGCAGCCCTTTTTGTGGCCATTGAAGACACCGGTCATTGAGCGCTCCTATTCCGCTATCGGTATTGGCATGTACGATGCTCTCGCATACTTCGGTTCGCGTGGCAAAAAGGGAGTTCCTTCGCAGCGTCACTTTACAAAAAAGGGCACCAAAACAGTCTTCCCAGATATCAAAGACTCCGCTTTTACCGGCGCTATTCAGTTCTACGATGCCCGTGTAGATGATGCCCGCCTGGTCGTTGATGTTGTTCGCACCGCCAGCGGTTATGGTGCCCTGGCTGCCTCACGTACCCAGGTGGTGGGTATTGATAAAGACACCTCTGGCAAGGTGGTAGGTGCGCGACTGGCAGATCTTGAAAGCGGACAGGAACTCACGGTCAAAGCCAAGCACATTATTAACGCCACCGGGGTCTGGACCGAAGAATCCGAATCTCTGGCAAACCCGGATGCCGGTCTTGAAGTACTCGCTTCTAAGGGTATTCACATTGTCGTGCCGCGTGATCGTATCCAGGCTACCAGCGGTATTTTCACGAAAACCGAAAAATCAGTGCTTTTCATTATTCCGTGGCAACGCTATTGGATTATTGGCACGACCGACACACCATATACCGAGGACCGCGAGCGCCCCGTGGCAACACGCCAGGATATTGATTACGTGCTGGAACAAGCGAACAAACTGATTGCTAACCCGTTGACCCACGACGACATCATCGGTACCTATTCGGGGCTGCGCCCCCTCTTGCAGCCGAAGGTTAAAGGTGATGGTGCACAGTCCACCAAGGTGTCTCGTGAGCATACTGTTACGGAAGTTTCCCCCGGTATGAGTGCCATTGCTGGCGGCAAACTGACTACCTACCGCGTAATGGCGGCGGATGCGGTTGATTTTGCACTCGGTGATCGTGCTCAGGAACGTCCGTCGGTGACAGAGACTATCGCGCTGGTAGGCGCCGAGGGATATCGCGCTATTGAGGCGGGCCGTGGCCGTTACGCGCAACGCTATGGTTGGGATGAAGACCGTATTACCCATCTGCTGGAACGCTATGGCGCGCAGATTGAAGATCTTGGTGCGCTTATTGATGCTGATCCGGATCTTGGCGAACCTCTTAAACATGCACCGCAGTTCTTACGCGCCGATGTCGTGTTCGCTCTTCGCTACGAAGGGGCCCTGCACCTCGAGGATGTACTGGTTCGCCGCGTGCGTCTAGACCTTGAACAGCGTGATCGCGGGTTGGCTGCGGCCCCTGAGATCCTTGAGATTATGCGATCCGAACTCAACTGGGATGATGCGAAGGTCGCGCGCGAACTTGCACTCTACACCGAACGGGTAAAAGCTATTCGCGAGGCAGAGTCCACTTCTACCGATGCTGAGGCGTCTGCCAAGATTGTGGCTGTAGACCCGGTGGCTCCCCGCAGGAAACTCAGCGTGCAACATCACTAAAACTTGTGCGAAGCTCAGAGTTTCGCTCAATACAGCCGCAGGATACGGCCTTTATCGTTGCCGTATCCTGCATGGTATGCCTGTTTGATTTAGTATTTTTCCAGCAGGCACACCACCCATAATTTTGGAATCCTACGATATGTTGTATTCCGTGGGATTCCTCTACCTCACAAACGCACCGTCATAGCGCATCCGCAATGGCGCGACCGGGCTACACTGTAACGTGCCTTAGGGCGGATGTCTTGTACGGCGACGAAAGGAAAAATATGTCTCTCTTGGCTGCAACCATTCCCGTACAGGCGGTAAGCCTGCTGGTGGGAGATAATGGTGTTGCTACCCATCTTGGGCTTTTTGCTTCCGAGCTCTTTGGAACGTTCATTTTGATTCTTCTGGGCGCTGGCGTGGTCGCCGGTGTCTCACTCCCCAAATCATATGCGAAGGACGCCGGATGGGTTGTCATTACTTTTGCTTGGGGGTTTGCGGTTTTTGCGGCCGTTTATCTTTCTGGACCTTCGGGTGCGCATCTTAACCCGGCGGTTACCCTTGGTTTAGCGGCGGCCGGTAAAGATTTGGCTAAGGGTGTTCCAGCAACTCCAGAAAACATTGTGATCTATATTGTGGCGCAGATTCTTGGGGCTTTCCTAGGTGCTGTTGCCGCGTTCTTAGCCTATAAGAAGCACTTTGATGAAGAGCCCGGTAATCGTCTGGGTATCTTTGCGACCGGTCCCGCGATCAAGTCTTATGGCTGGAACCTGGTGACGGAGATTCTGGGTACCTTCGTACTTGTTGGCTGGGTCGTTGCCTCCGGGCAGACTCCCTCCGGCTTGGGTCCGTTGGCTGTGGCACTTATTGTGGTAGCTGTCGGTATGAGTCTAGGTGGACCTACTGGGTACGCTATCAACCCTGCGCGTGATCTTGGCCCTCGTATGGCCCATGCTGTTCTGCCTATTCGCGGTAAGGGCGGCTCGAACTGGGCATATTCCTGGGTTCCGATTCTGGGCCCCATCATCGGTGGCGTATTGGCTGGCTTGAGTGTGCCTGCAGTCTTGGGATTCTAGAAACCACTACACAGGTTAAAGATATTTTGGTGAGTGGGCATAACCCATTATTCCTTGTTATGGCGCGGTCATGCGCCCCCAACCATTTAAGTGAGGTTACTCATGACTACTTCCTTGCATTCGGCAACTTTGGATGTTGAACGTAAATACATTATGTCTATCGACCAGGGCACCACCAGTTCCCGAGCTATCCTTTTCGATAAGGCGGGCAAGATCGTTTCTGTGGGTCAGCTTGAGCACGAGCAGATTTTCCCCAAGGCAGGCTGGGTTGAGCACAACCCCGTTGAGATTTGGGATAACGTGCGTAAAGCCGTTGCAATGGCGATGGCAAACGGTGAGGTAAACCATCACGAGATTGCTGCAGTGGGCATCACCAATCAGCGTGAGACCACAGTGGTGTGGGATAAAAACACTGGTGAGCCGGTCTATAACGCAATTGTCTGGCAGGATACCCGCACCCAAGAGATTGTCGATGAACTTGCTGGCGATGACGGTGTGGGTAAGTACCATGACATCGTGGGCTTGAATCTCTCAACCTATTTCTCAGGGCCCAAGATTAAGTGGATTCTTGATAACGTTCCCGGCGCTCGTGAACGTGCCGAACGCGGTGATCTACTTTTTGGCAACACCGACAGCTGGGTGGTGTGGAACCTGACCGGCGGCGTTGATGGCGGTGTACATGTAACCGACGTTACGAATGCATCCCGCACTTTACTCATGAACATTCGTACTCTTGAGTGGGATCCGCAGATCGCTGCAGATATGGGCATTCCCATGAGTATGCTCCCCGAAATCAAGTCTTCATCTGAGGTCTACGGCTATGGTCGCCCCACCGGTCTGATGCGCGGCACACCCATTGCCGGTATTCTTGGCGATCAGCAGGCGGCAACCTTCGGACAGGCTTGCTTTGAGAAGGGCATGGCGAAGAACACCTACGGCACCGGTAACTTCATGCTGATGAACACCGGAAATGAGCCTGTGTTCTCAGATAACGGTCTTCTGACGACCGTGGCGTATAAGATTGGGGAAGCTGACCCCGTTTATGCCCTAGAGGGTTCGGTCGCGATGAGCGGTTCGCTAATTCAGTGGCTCCGCGATAACCTGGGCATGCTCACCAACGCCTCTGATTCCGAAGCACTAGCAACCTCGGTTGAGGATTCGGGCGGTTGCTATGTGGTTCCTGCATTCTCGGGCCTGTTTGCACCGCACTGGCGTTCAGATGCGCGCGGCGTGATCGTGGGCTTAACCCGCTATGTAAACAAGGCCCATATTGTGCGCGCGGCGTTGGAGGCAACCGCTTTCCAGACCCGCGAGGTGTTGGACGCGATGAACGCCGATTCCGGTGTGAAGCTTTCCGAGCTGCGTGTGGATGGCGGTATGACCGCAAACGAGTTCCTGATGCAGTTCCAGGCAGATATTCTGGGGGTTCCGGTGATCCGTCCGAAGGTTATTGAGACTACTGCGTTGGGTGCCGCCTACGCAGCCGGTATTGCGGTCGGTTTCTGGGACGGCGAGAAAGACGTTGTCGAAAACTGGGCTGAGGATAAGCGGTGGCTGCCTGCCATGGAGCAGTCCGAGGTAGACCGCCAGTACCGCCTCTGGAAGAAGGCCGTGGCCCGTACCCTCGACTGGGTGGATGAGGACGTACCGACTTCCTAAGAATTTTCTTCGTACATAAAGCCCGCACTCTTTTGCGTAAAACGCACAGCACCGCTGTTCGAGATATGCAAAAGAGTGCGGGCTTTATATTCTTACTGTATCCTGTACATTTTGCCGCATATCGTACGCTTCTACCCTACGAAATTGCAGGAAAATGTACGGGGTAATTACAGCACGTGTCTATATCAGGTATGAGAAGAACCCTAGTTACCAGCAATAGCAGGCCAATAGGTTTGCCATCCTCCCGCGGTTCGGGCCGCTTTGCCTGCTTGGACGATTAACCCATGTAACAGTGCATACTCTTCAACGCTCAATACTTCAGAACGGATGCGTTCATCGCACGCTTTACGTGCTTGCGCATAGGTGGTGTAATCTCCCCATCCAGCCGCTGCGAGAAGCCTGCGCGCATAAGCATCGTAAATAAACACACCTCGGTGGTAGGCATACAGCAAAATATCGTCAGCGGTTTCCTCACCTACGCCCTTCACCCCGAGCAACGATGCTCTCAACTGTGCATCACCCATGGATTCAGCAAGGGTATCAGTAGTGAGGAACCAATCGGTGACGGTTTGCAGATAGACGGTTTTAGTGCGCCAATATCCTGAGGGTCGGATCGCGTCTTGCACCACAGCCGAATCAGCTGCAGCAAGTGTTTCAGGAGTGAGGAGGTTGAGGGTACGCAGGTTTGCCAATGCGGTTTCGGTGTTCGTCCACGTGGTATTTTGCACCAATACTGCGCCTACCAGGATCTCGAACTTTGTTTCGGCTGGCCACCACACACCCACATCAGGAATCGCGCGCTGGAGCACCGTCATCATCTGGCGCATCGATTCCATAACAGACCCTTCCAATAGATTTTCGCGTAACCCATGGTGCATCTGAAATCATAAAAGAGTTCAATTTCAGCACCTTCACACTTGATATGGATTGAAAACCAGCAATCTCTATTCGGAATCTGAGCTCTCTCTTCTTACAGCGTTGGCAGACTACGCCGTCGAGTAGTTGGGCGACCCAAGACAAGATAAATGCTATTCGAATTTTAAGAGACAACTCTAGCCATCCAAGTACGAAGCATAGGAATCTCGTTCGGGGCAACCGTTGCGATAATGCGTTCACAATCTGCACTAGTTAAAGCTAAATAATCTTCTGGGACATGATATGCATCTCTGAGTTCTCCTGCATACACACCTGGGAAACCACCGCCCATCAGAAAAGGTGGCCCATTATCACCAATAAGCACGTGATCAGGATCAGTGTCTAACATGGTCAACGCACGGTCATAGAACTCATACCCACCAATAACAACGGTCTCTTGGCTGGTCTCAAACTGTATATCTATATAATAAACCGGGGCAAAAAATAGCCGCTTGTGTTTACGAGCATCAGGACTGATACTCACGCGCATCGTCGAAAGCGGGAGAACCAGCACGCTCTGAGAATAGTCTCTGGCTTCCTGCTCGCTAGAAAAACGTATGGGCATCTACGCACTCCCTTCAGCACTGCGCATGTCTAGGGTATCAAACCTATCGAAAAAGCAGTCAGCGTCTCAGATGATTAGGTGATACGCCTAGAAGGATAGAAATATCCCGTACACTTTGCCGCATCTTCGTAGGGTAAAAGCGTACGATATGCAGGAAAGTGTACGGGATACGAGTCTATCATCGCAGGATTCGCAGGGTTAACTAGAGATGCCCTCAGGTTCTTCAAGCATCTCTGCACGTAGTTTTGCATCACGTTTACGCACGCGACGAGCATTGTATTTATGCCCTACGGGGTAGAAAAAATAAAGTCCCACAAGAATAAAGAGAGAAATCATCATAATACTCGTGAATATTCCAGAGAAAACTCCGGCGCTCCCCTTTTCTGCAATATCTTTTGCAATATTGTTCATGACCGATCCTGGCAGAGTCATTCCGCACAGAACGTAAAGACAAAATTGCCACCATTGGTAACGCACAAAATTTCTACGGAGAGCATAGGTAACAGCGGATTGCAATTCGGTATATCGCATTCTGAGGTTTTGCGGTGCCCGCTGAATATCCTGAATGCGCCTTAGTGCCTTGGACGCTTCAAGAGCGGCTTCGTAGGAAACGAAAACCGGCTTACCCTCAAGCTCAATTGCGTGTGCCTCAGCAGCGCGCAAAAACAGGCTGGTCTGCGCATCAGCCAGAGAGGAATCGTCCTGTCCCTGCCGTCGCTTATGCGCGCTAACCGTCATGTTCTCAGCGGTATCGAATAACTTTGCGCGAGCCGATACATAGTTAGGTTCTAAGGGGTTCAACTCAATGAGTTCCCCATAACGATCGATCGCAGTTGCAATATGTCCCAGATCGACGGCAATAGCTGCTTCAAGTTCTAGAGCTTCCTCGTAGGTTACGGGAAACCCGGAATTGTATGCCAATCGTCGACGTGCTTGGATAACATTAAAATATGCGGTATTAAGTTCCCCTCTATACCGTTGAGCGCAAGCTAGTCCATATAAACCTACCGGGTCTTCAGGTGCTAAAACGTTGAGTTTTTGCGCAGCGAAATAAAGATTTATGTCATCACTATCATCAAGATAGTCAAGAACTAAATTACGCCAGTAATCTAGGTTTGGCACCGAATGTACGGTATGCGCGCCCACAGTTTTTTGCGGGTAAGTCAAGGAAGTCATCTTTGGGTCCCGAACATATAAGTGAAAGAGTGAGTATGTAAGTTTTATTTTACCCAAAATAACTAAAAAATTTAAAAACAACTATGTATTTTATATCATATTTTTATATAATAATATGCAATGTAAAGTTTTTCTACGTCATGTTTTCGCGGCAGAGTTTATGATTAAGGAAGTAAAAACACAAAGGAGCTGTCATGAGCGAGAAGAAACTTAAAGCACCACAAGAACTCATTAACAACACAGCAAAACGCTGGCACAGCCTCATCGACAGCCCAGTAGGACGCCTTTATCTTGCAGCAAGCACCAAAGCTCTTACCGGGCTTTGGTATGAGGAACAGACACATTTTCCTATACCAGACGAGCTCGGTGAGTTTATTCCAGACCCCTCGGCAATCGCTGCAAACAGCGAGCCAGCGCCTGCAGCGAGCATCCTTAAGCACACCACTCGCGAACTGCAGGAGTATTTCGCCGGCAAACGTACAACCTTCACAATTCCTTTAGCGCCTGAGGGAACAGATTTTCAGCTCATGGTATGGGAATATTTATGTTCAGTCCCCTACGGATACACCACAACCTACGGAACCATTTCGCGTGCCGTGGGACCGGGAGCACCCGCACAGGCGGTCGGACAAGCTGTTGGGCACAATAAAATTTCAATCATCATCCCCTGCCATCGTGTTTTGGGGTCTAATGGCAAGCTCACCGGCTACGCAGGCGGGCTCAACCGCAAACAATTCCTTCTCGGCCTCGAGGAACCTGCAGAAATTCGCGAGGGTCGACTCTTTTAGACTCTCGACTATTTTATCGAAATAATATTCTATAGTTGCCTTCCAGCTGAATTTCTATATACTATACTAGTACATATTTACGATACTAGGAGGTAGTCATGGCGTCAGATAATTCTGCGAACGCTGTCGCTTCTGGCAAAGTCGAAACGAGTGCAGACCGAAAATATCCTGCTTGGGTACGTCATGACCTTGAACGCGACTACTACGATAAGGAGTGGGGCATACCTATCACCCATGAAACCGGGATGCTTGAACGGGTGTGCCTCGAAGGATTCCAGGCCGGGCTTTCGTGGTATACAGTCTTAGTCAAAAGGCCAGTGTTTCGAGAAGTCTTTGCCGATTTTGTTCCTGAAAAACTTGCAGCCTTTACAGACGATGATGTCGAACGGCTACTCCACGATAAACGTATTATTCGGAACAACCTCAAGATTCGCGCCACGGTCTCAAATGCGCGCCTAACTCTTGACCTGCGCGAGCGTGCAGCTGCTGGAGACGAGTCATTAGCAGGTTTTTACCTCCCAAACGGGTTATGGGTTGAACCTGGTTTACCCGCTTTTATCTGGTCTTTCCTTCCCGAAAGCACTATTACTCCAAGCACCCTTGAGGAGGTTCCTACACAAAACGACGTCTCTGTAACCATGTCGAAAGCATTCAAGAAGCTCGGAGGCAAATTTTTGGGTCCAACCAGCTGTTACGCCTTAATGTGTGCCATTGGTATGGTGGATGCGCACCTAGTAGACTCACACCGGCGTGGGTCATCAGGCTTATTTACTCCCGAGGGAGAGTTGCATCGGAGCTCATAGGTACAAAGGTTTTTGGTTAAAACGAAAAGATCCCTGCCCCGCCTACTGAAAGGCGAAAGCAGAAACCTCTATCATGTTGCAAGCTCGGTCTTATTTCGTGAAGCTCTGCGTTATGACACCATCGTGAAAAGCAGTACGAGAGATAGGATTGGCGGTACACACTGAATCAGCGCGGGTTTACGCTTATCCGGTGAGGTCGCGAAGAGATAAATTCCCGCGACGGCCATCGAACCTAGACCGGCAAACATGAGGGCAATGCCAACTTGAGGCAGACCACCAACCCAGAACGCTAACAGGCCGGTTGCTGCGATCCAGGCCAGCATGAGATTGTAGAGCCCTTGATTTGCAGCCATTTCTTTGGAGGCTTCGGCAAATTCTTCCGTGGTACCGAAGGTATTCCGACCCCGAGGTTTAGTCCACAGGAAAGTCTCAAGAATCCAGATATACACGTGAATAGCGATGGACACGAATGCGAAGACCGTGACGACGCTTGCCAAGGTAGACATTGTTATTTCCTCTTTCTCGAAGGTAGTCGGTAAATCAAGCACCAATTCTACTATCTCATCGTCATAATCCGTAAGACAGCCAAGGCTCAAGGATGAACAAGAGGAACCTCCTCCCACTTACATACAGAATACGCCAGCTCATACCTCGTTCGAGGCACAAGACTGGCGCATTCGGGGGTATGTGCTAGTGGACGACGAGCGACAGCAGGTATACCCACACGCAGGTCAGCACCAGCAAAATGGCGCTGTACTTGATCGCCATTGAGGTGATCTTCGACTCCTGCCCAGAGCTTTCCACAGATGCAGCCGCAATAGCGATAGACTGCGGCGAGACAATCTTCGCCATCACACCGCCAGCGGTATTTGATGCCACCAGCAGGGTGGGGTTCACGCCGATCTGGTGAGCGGTAGTCGATTGCAGACCCGCGAAGAGAATATTGTTGTTAACCACCGAACCGGTCACAAAAACGCCAATCCAACCAATAATCGGTGAGAAGAATGGGAAGAATGTACCCACCGTCGCAACGGCCAGTGCGATGGAAGAGATCATACCTGCATAGTTCATCACGTTAGCAACTGACATCACGAGGCAAATCATAATGATGGGCGTCTGCAGCTGTTTCCAAGCACCGCCCAGCTCTTCGAAAGCGGCCTTCCAGCTGATGGAGGAGAACAGCACGGTAATAATAACAGCCACAAGGATCGCGGTACCCGAGGCTCCCAGAATATTCCAGGTGAAGACGGCTTTCACAGGGGTCGGGTTTTTAGCGATAGGAGCCACCTGCTCGATCGCCCCATGAATACCAGGAACATTGACAAGGATATTAGTGAAACCTAGGGGACCATCGCTCTCCCCTGCTTTAGCTGCTTTAGCGAATACCGGTTTTAGGACCGTAGACCAGAGCAGAATTGCGACGGACAGGTAGATGAATGGGCTCCAAGCCTTGAATATTTCACCGGAGGTATGCTTGGTCTCGCCTTGTGCTTGCACTTCCTCCAGGGAGGGAGCAGTAGGCTCACGGAAAATATGCTTGGGTTGCCATGCGCGCATGATGAGAGCCAAAACGATCAATGATAGAAGCGGCGGAATAATATCAACCAGCTCAGGGTTTCCCAAGGTCAGTAGCAGCAGGGATTGTCCGCCAGAGTAAACGGCACCAACGATCAGAGCCACCAAGCCGGTTTCGCGTAACCCGCGTATCCCGTCTTGGATAACGACCATGAGCACTGGGATAAGCATCGCAAAAATCTGCAACACAGGAACCATATTTGCCGATAATTCGGCCAGAGGAATACTGCCTTTCTCGGCGCCGGTGCTGACCGGAATACCGATAGCACCGTATGCACCGGATGAAACGTTAGCAACCAGCGCGAACATTGCGGCCTTGAGCGGGTTAAACCCGAGGCTGACCAGCAAAGCCGCACAAATTGCGATCGGAATACCGAACCCTGCCGCGCCTTCGAGAAATCCACCGAAACAGAATGCGATCAGCAGCATCTGGATACGCTGGTCAGTGGAGATGGCCGAGATAGAGGAGCGAACAATGTCGAAGTGACCGGAACGCACTGTAATGCGGTATAGCCACACCGCCATGAGCACGATCCAGCCGATAGGCCATAGACCAGCCAAGAAACCATAAAGGATTGAGCCCGCTCCAGCGCCTACTGGCAGCCCAAATACGAAGATTCCGATACCGAGTGCGAGTGCGAGAGAAATAATCGCCGCTTTGATACCGCTGAGTTTGAGAATGGTTAGTCCAAGGAGGAAGAAGACAATGGGGATTACCGCTACTAGTGCTGAGAGCATAGTGGAATTGAGCGGGTCATATACCTGCTGCCACATGGTTTTTCCTTTCCGCGACATACGCGGTTCTTAGTGGTCACTGCGTACCGCTAATGTGGATTAACGTGGGTTCATGAACTTTTACCCAAGATCCACGGTTGCGATTCTGTGGTTTTTGGCTATGAAAGCCAGTGTGTGCGGATGTTGCTTCCACACTGCGCTACCAATACCTCTTTGTAGTGTCAAGGAATTTACCTTGGCAGACCAGCTGTAGACACCTCATCCACTCCAAAATATACCACTATCGACAGAATAATTCGCAAGTATTCCCACTCAAAGACAGGAACATCATAGTTGTACTTTCACCTAAAGCGTATTCTTGCCTAGTGAAAGCCATAATATGCAAAGCATACGAATCGAGACAAAAAACGATATTGATTCGCGAAATAATCTATCCAAGGAGGAGCTTGCAGCGACATCGCCCTCACAGATCTAAAGAATGTTCAGATGCGGTAAAAAAATACGAGAGTAGCAGCTCAATAACCAAGACGGGGATTACCCGTACCACGGCAGAGCTTAACAAAAAACGGCGTTGTAGACAGAAAACAGCGATATACGATAAATCCAATATAAAAACGCTCCAATCGATAGTTTTACCGATTAGAGCGTCTTCTACGTCGGGTTGACAGGATTTGAACCTGCGACCCCTTGACCCCCAGTCAAGTGCGCTACCAAGCTGCGCCACAACCCGATGTACATCACACTATTATGTACCGTGTTTCCAGGAAATCCCTGCGAACACTCGAATAACTATACCCCAGGTTCTCACCCCGTGCAACTTAGAAAACGCGAAAATACTGGATTTTTCGCTGCCGCTCAATATATATTCCACGCAGACGACTAAGGGAACTTTGAGAACATAGCGTCTCTTCAGAATGCTTGGATTCCTGCCAAAGCCCTGCTTGCATATGGGCTACTGCGATGACAGTGTTAAAACACACTGACTCTTCACAGACGCTACAGACTTTTAGAGAGGGCATCATGAAAAACCTCATTATTTTCGATCATCCCTACACTGCCGAGGCTTGGCGTAATATCCCCCATCAGCGGTCTTTTTGCGCTGCCCTGTGCAAGAATATAACCGATAAACTTGAGGCACGCGGCGACGAGGTCGATCTTCTTGATCTACATGCCGATGGTTTCGACCCGGTCATGCGAGCAGAAGATCTTGCTAACTGGCGTCGTGGTAATCCCATCACTAACCAGATAGCGGACTATCAGGCGCGTGTAAAATCCGCAGATCGCTTGATCTTTATCTTCCCTATCTGGTGGGATTCTATGCCCGCTATGACCAAGGGCTTTATCGATAAAGTCTACGCCAAAGATCTGCTGTACACACAGCCCAGCGAATACCGGCTTGTTACTACGCTGAATCACGATACCGAAATCGTTCTTGTAACCCCGCTCGGTATGCCCTTGCCCATATACAAATACATCATGCGAGCGCCCGCCGTCAGAATTTTCAAACAGAGTATTTTCCGGAAGACCGGGATCAAAAATTTCCGCTGGCTTCCTTATGCGCGGGTAGACAAAATGACAGCTGAACAACGCGCCCAGTTACTCGCAAACGTACCTTTTTAGATGAGCGCGACGAATTAGCCAAGGGAAGCATAAGCACCCCACCAAAGATATAAAGGGTGGGGTAGTTATGCTCGTTCACGTTTGGGTAGCACGTTAGCGTTTGCGTGAGCCTTTGCCACCCTTTTTCGCTTTGCCTCCCTGACGATCCCCGAGGGAGCGACGTTCGCGTACGCGCATCGAAATTTCGATCGGCGTACCTGTGAACTCAAAGGTTTCACGCAGGCGACGCGTGATAAAACGCCGATATCCCGGGTCTAAGAACCCGGTTGTAAAGAGCACAAACTTCGGCGGGCGTGAAGACACCTGTGTACCGAACAGAATGCGCGGCTGCTTACCACCACGCAGCGGATGGGGATGCGCCGCCGCCAATTCGCCTAAGAAAGCGTTCAGTCGCCCGGTTGGAATACGCGAATCCCAGGATTCCAGCGAGCGTTCCAGGGCGGGAACCAGCTTATCTTTATGCCAGCCGGTTTTTGCCGAGATATTCACGCGCGGAGCCCATTTCACATGTGCCAGGTCGCGGTCAATTTCGCGTTCGAGCATATCGCGGCGTTCCTCATCGAGGGTATCCCATTTGTTGAAAGCCAGCACCATGGCGCGACCGGAGTCGATCGTGGTCTGAATGATGCGCACATCCTGCTCGCTCAGCGGTTCAGAAACATCCAGAAGTACGACTGCGACTTCGGAGCGTTCCAGGGCTGTCTGAGTGCGAAGTGAGGAATAAAATTCGGCGCCTTTCGCCATATGCTGGCGACGGCGAATGCCCGCCGTATCGATGAATCGCCACGGGTAGCCGCCCAACTCAATAACCTCATCAATAGGGTCGCGTGTAGTACCCGCGAGATCGTTCACGACGGCACGTTCGGAACCCGCTAGTTTGTTCAGCAGCGAGGATTTGCCCACATTGGGGCGACCGATAAGTGCCACACGGCGCGGTCCGCCCGGTGCCTCCGGCTGCGCATACTGGGAGTGCTCGGGCATAACCTCTAGAAGCTCGTCGAGGGCATCCGCCAGGCCACGACCGTGCAAACCCGAAACAGGGAAGGGCTGTCCCATACCCAGCGACCACAGGCTGTAGATTTCCGGTTCCAAGTGGGAATCATCGATCTTATTTGCCATCAGAATGATAGGCTTCTTGACACGGCGAAGCATACGCACGATCTGTTCGTCTGAGGCGGTAATTCCCACGCGTGCGTCCACAACGAGGATGACAACATCGGCCTGCTCAACCGCAATCTCTGCCTGATCCGCTACCTGAGCATCAATACCGCGTGCGTCAGACTCCCAGCCGCCAGTATCGACGAGGGTAAAGCGTTTGCCCACCCATTCAGCCTTATAGGAGACGCGGTCGCGAGTCACGCCCGGCTTATCTTCTACCACGGCTTCCCGACGCCCCAGAATGCGGTTAATAATGGTGGATTTTCCCACGTTGGGGCGCCCCACGATAGCTACTACAGGATCGGCGAATTGTTCGTCTTCTTCGTCAAAGTCGAAACCCCAAGCACCAAGAAGGGCACGGTCTTCTTCATCAAGGTCATAGTCGTCGAGTCCTTCCAGAAGAGCCTGCGCACGCGCTTCTGCGGTTTCGTCGTCAATATCGGCTAAACGTTCGGTGAGGTCATCTTCTCCGCCGCCTAGGTATTTGTCTTCGTAGTCATCGCGGGTAGCGTCGTTCTCAGCCATGCGCCGTCCTTTCTTCTGCGCGAACGCCAGCTTAAGGCTTGTCCTAGCAGCTTTAATTTCTCACTAGTATGTTCGCTGTCTTTCAAGTATTTTATGCGGTCTCGGTCCCTGCAGAGGCATCCCGTGATGCCTGTCGTTTTGCCTTCACCTGCGCATTAACAGCATTAATAACTGCTGATACGGTCTCGTTAAAATCCAAATCCGAGCTGTCTACCAGGGCTACACCGGGAGCGGCTTCCATAAAATTATTCACTTTAGAATCTTGGGTATCGCGTTCAGAGATCTGCTGCGTAAGGTCGCCGGGCTCCCCTGATTTTTCGGTGTTCTCTAGTCCACGGCGTGCCATGCGCACCTCTTCCGATGCGGTTAGCAGTATGCGTGCATCCGCATCCGGTGCCACCACGGTTGTAATATCTCGCCCCTCCGCCACAATACCGTTGACCGCGTGGTTGATCGTCCAGCGCTGTAGCTCGATGAGGTGTTCACGAACGGCGGGCACAGAGGCTACGGCAGAGACCGCACCAGAAATTCGTTCAGTGCGGATTTCCTCGCGAATATCGGTGGTGCCCATCAAAATTTCTTCTTCTTTGATATTGGTTCCGAAGACGAGCGGCATCTCTTGCACAGCTTTCCCGATAGCATCTTGGTCAGCAAGATCAATATCGAGTTGAAGTACACGATAGGTTGCGGCACGATACATAGCGCCTGTGTCTAGATACGCTAACCCGAAATGGCGTGCGACTTCTTTTGAGACCGATGATTTTCCAGAACCTGACGGTCCATCGATCGCGATCGTAAGTTTAGGGTTCTCATGCATAACATTACTTTCTGTCTGCGAGGGGTCCCGCATGTTGAGTGTCAAAATAATCTTGAATATCCAGGCTTACGGGAGGGGTAACTGCTGAGGAACGCCAGCTATTTTACGACTTTCCAGCCTCGTTCCGTAAGCCCGTCTACCAAATAGTCGTGTTTTGCCGGGTTTACCGAGACCTCAGCCATGCCGACGGGCGCGCCTGTGGAGTGCTCCAGCCGCAAATCTTCAAGGTTAATCCCCAAGTCGCCAATATCTGCCAGCATCCGTGCCAAAGTTCCGGGCTCATCATCAACCAAAACGGTGAGGGTCGCAAAAGCCGTCGGAACTCCGCCGTGTTTACCGGGGATGCGCGCCACACCGGCGTTGCCTTTGCTCATCAGCTGCGCAAGATCAAGCCTGGCGCCCGATGCCGAAGGATCTTCCAATGTTTCAATCAGACGGTTTAAATCTTCTCGCACACCATAGAGGCTCTTCACGATAGGCGCTGCGTTCGCCGCAAAAATCTGCACCCAGAGTGCGGGGTCGGAAGCAGCAATGCGGACCGTATCGCGAAGCCCTTGCCCCGCTAAACCAAGCGCATATAAGGGAGTTTCCTGCAGCCGAGTCGCTAGCAGGGAGCTCATAGCCTGCGGCAGATGTGAAATCAACGCAACCGTTTCGTCATGTTCTTCAGCGCTAAGAGTCGTCACGAAAGAGCCAAGCTCTACCGCAAGGGCGCGCACTAATCGCACGCACTCGATACGTGCATCGTCATGTTCGCAGATAATCCAGGGACGCGCCTGAAAAAGCTCCCCACGCGCCGCAACCGGGCCGGTCTTTTCACGCCCAGCCATCGGGTGCGAACCAACGTATCGTGAAGCATCAGCATCAGAGGCAAGCACCTGCTCTAAAGGCTGTACTTTAACGGAGGCAATGTCGGTCACGGTAGCGCCCGCATATCCGGGGCTAGGCGCATACTCCCGCAATGCCTGTATGCAAAGTTTTCCGGCTATATCCGGCGGAGAAGCCACAACTACCAGCTGCGGGGCGAAAGACTCACGCTCATCGGGCTCAAGGGTATCGAGCCGGGTTCCTGCCCCAATATCTTCGGCGACGGCTTCAACGGTGGGCGAAATATCCTGCAGATAAACTTCAAGCCCCGCAGCACGCAAACCTAGCCCGATAGATGCACCCAATAGGCCAGCCCCTACCACGAGGACCGGTCCTTCCAGCATGGGGGTCATAGTTGTTTCTGTCATTACATCTCCACCGAAGCAAGCAGATGCCCAATTTCGACTTTAGAAAGATTACGAACAGTCCCCTGCTTCTGCGATCCGATACGAATGGGACCCATCTGCACACGAACAAGTTTCTCCACAGGATACCCCACGGCTTCAAAGAGGCGGCGCACAATACGGTTCTTGCCCGAGTGAATGGTCACTTCAATCAGCACATGGCCGGGCGCCGAATCCACAAGTTTAAAGGAGTCCACCCTCGATACGCCGTCTTCAAGGCGAATACCTTTCTTCAGCTCAGCGCCAATACCTGATTCTACTGGACCGCGCACCTGCACCAGATACGTTTTGGGTACCTCATACGAAGGATGTGTTAAACGGTTTGCAAGCTCGCCGTCGTTAGTAAGAAGCAGCAGCCCCTCGGTTTCCACGTCTAATCGTCCCACATGGAAAACGCGCTCATTCATAGAGTCACGTAGAAAATCTTTAATGCAGGGGCGGCCATCGGGGTCTTCCATCGTGGAAACGACGCCAGCAGGTTTATTGAACGCCATGTAGATGAGCTTTTCGTTAGTCTGCACGGTCATACCATCAACCTGCACAATCACATCGGCAGGATTAACACGCACCCCCAGCTCGGTCACGACCTCACCGTTAACGGTCACTCGTCCTTCCGTGATCATCTCTTCACATACACGACGCGATGCAACACCTGCCTGCGCCATCAATTTTTGCAGGCGTACACCGTCGTGATCATAGAAATCAAAATGATCCACAGGCGCGTTACGGGGACGGCGTGGGCGATGTGGCCCAGAGTAGTTATTTACCCTGTATTCACCGCGCTCATGTGGGAAAGCTTCACCGGAACGATAGGGGCGATGCGGCGCCCGCCTATCCCGCTTGGAAGCACCCGCACCGTGGCTACGCGCGGCGCGTGGAGACCCTGATGTACCGGCTTTAGGCTTTCCGCCGCCTGAAGTTTTGCCGCTAAATTTACCGCCTCGGGTTGAGGAGCTAGCGCCCACGCCATTACGTTTCACGCCAGGTCGAGGTTTCCGCGACCCGGGGTTTTTACCGCGAGAGTTTCCATATGTCATAGTCTTATTCCTTATGTCGTTCGCCTGAAGTTTTCACAAGATTTTGGTGCCCGCCGCTTCCTAGATTTAGTCCGCGGGCGGATAGGTTAGTTACGATTACCGTGTTCAGAGGGGCTGTCAGAGAGCACTGCTGCCTCGGTTTCATCAGGTAAAAGAGGCGCAAGCGCGGGAAGCTCTTCCAGAGAGTTGAGACCTAATTTTGTCAAGAAAAGTTCCGTAGTCTCGTAAAGAACCGCGCCGGTTCCCTCCTCTTTACCGGCCGCGCGCACGAGCTGGCGCTGTAGCAGCTGACGTACCGATGCATCTGCGTTTGTTCCTCGGACTGCGGCTATTGCGGCACGCGTAACCGGCTGCCGGTAAGCGATAACTGCCAGGGTTTCATATGCGCTTTTGCTCAGGGTAGCGCTCTGTGAACGGGTCACAAACCTCGCTACCCAGGGAGCAAAATCGGTGCGAGAATACAACCGCCAGCCACCGGCAACTTGGCGAAGCTCAAAACCACGCGGCTCGTGGGCTGGAGTGTCTTCACCATATTCCGAATCGTCACCGTTATATTCACGATAAAGCTCGTCAAGAGCATGCTCAATACTGCGTTCATTGACAATCAGGGCGGCAGAGAGTTCGCGCACGCTTACAGGAGTATCAGCAACAGCAAGAATAGCTTCAATAGCGCTTTTCACGCCCCCAGGAATAAGCTCAACGCGCGAGAATTCCTCTGCATCAGCGGCAACCGCTCGGGTTATCTTCGCGGGATGCCGAGCATCCGAAGACGTTATATTTTTATCAGAATCGCGCTCAGTCTCGGCTTTGTGTTCCTGGTCAGTAGAAGTCTGCTCGGGTACCGAGGCATTTTCGCGATCAGATTCTTCTCCGGATTCACTGTCTGTCTCAGTATCGGCACTAGGGTCCCAGTAGCCTAGGTTCACCATCGCTAAATCATTCTCGGTGAATTCATCCTCAAATCGGCTCCCCTGCTGCTGCGCGGCTGTCTTACCAGCGGAGTTGAAGGATTCTTCGCTCATGCGGTCTCCTCCCCTGCGTTTTTAACGCTCTCTGAAAAGGTAAGATCATCCGGGCTATCGCGATGTTCTGGGCTGTAGCTCTGCCCTGTATCATGTGCTGACACTGCCGGTTCAGCAGGAACAAAAGCACGCGCATATTCGGTAGCACGTACCGAAATCTCGGCAAGCGGCGCATCCTGATGTACGTCTACCGCACCCTCTTTATACAGTTCTAAGAGCGCCAAGAAACGCACAACTGCGATGTCAAGTCCCTGAGCATCATGCACCAGTGCCGAAAATGTTACCGATGATACCGTCGGTTTACACGTAAGAAGCGCATCCAGAATATATTGTTCTTCGTGTGCAATCGTTGTTGAGGCGCCGTGAAGATGCTCATTCAGTTCCTCAGCAACATCAGCCGGGTTCGGTTCTAGATTAGTCGAAGGTTTCGGGGCAAATGCTTGCGCTGCAATACGCGCAAATTCCTCCACTCCCCCTTTGAAAACAAGCTCTGGAAGGGCCTTCACAAATACAGGTTCAAGCGCCACGGTCCGCGGAAAGCGCTGGGTCTCTTCGCGCCAACGATCAGCGAAAATAGCGGCTACCTCACGGTAGGCGCGGTACTGAAGCAACCGGGCAAAAAGCAAATCACGCGCTTCTAGAAGAGCCACATCCTGATCCAATGGCTCATGATTCTGCGGGAGTAGCCGGGCGGCTTTAAGCTCTAGCAGAGTCGCGGCCGTTACCAAAAAATCGCTTGCCTCATCTAATGCGCGTTCGGTGCCCTGTGAATATAGGGCATGCAGATACTCCAGGAACTCGTCGGTTACTTCAGCAAGCGCAATGTCTGTAATATCGAGCTTACGACGTGTGATCAGTGTTAGGAGAAGGTCGAATGGGCCCTCAAAATTCGGTAAATTAAGCGTGAATCCGGCACCGTTCACCGAATTGGAGGCATCAGGCGTCTCATGCGGTGTCGGTACCCTCACGGCAGCGACATTTTTGGTCATAGGTGACCGATTTCCTTTACTGGGGATTGCAGGATAACCTGCGAGATCATGAAAGATACAGGATGTACCGCCCATATTATACGTGCCTTGACACCATACCTTCAAGGTTTATAGGTGGTGTCAAGGCACATGGGATCCAGGATCTTATCGGGCTCCACCCTTGTAAATAAGTTCACGGGCTACCTGCCGGTAAGCTTGAGCCCCGGTGTGGTTGCTGGCATATGAGAGGATAGGCTCTGCCGATACTGTAGCATCCGGGAATTTAACGGTTCGCTTAATCACGGTGTCAAAGACTTTATCTCCGAAGGCGTCAATAATACGTGCAAGCACTTCTTTAGAATGGATGGTGCGGGCGTCAAACATGGTCGCAAGAACGCCGGTAATTTCTAGATCCGGGTTCAGGCGATCCTGCACTTTCTCGATAGAGTCCACGAGAAGCGCCACAGCTCGCAGGGCAAAGAATTCACATATAAGCGGAATGATAACGCCATGCGATGCTGTCAATGCGTTTACGGTTAGCAGGCCGAGCGAGGGCTGACAGTCAATCAGAATAACATCGTACTCATTCTGTACCTTACGTAGGGCTGAGGCGAGTACCTGCTCGCGAGCAACTTCGTTTACTAGCTGAACTTCAGCCGCAGAAAGGTCGATGTTTGCGGGAAGAAGGTCGATGTTCTCGATATCGGTCGGTAGAATAACGTCGTTAATATCGACCTTACGATCCATCATCACGTTGTACACGGTCAGCTCAAGCTCATGCGGATTTGTACCGAAACCAGCGGATAGGGCACCCTGAGGGTCAAAGTCTACAAGGAGCACTTTACGACCACACTCCGCAAGTGCAGCACCAAGGTTTATGGTTGAGGTCGTCTTTCCTACGCCACCCTTCTGATTCACCATTGAGATGATGCGGGCGGGACCATGTTGGCTTATAGGCGCAGGATCGGGATATTCACGTAGGGGTCGGCCGGTTGGTCCGAGTTCTTGTGCCGGTGCTTCGGTCAACTTATCTTCACCTTCGTCAACGAATTTTCTCTTCATGTATAAGGTTACCCCACACACGCCCGCTCAGCAGGTTTGTGAGTTCGCTTTACGTACGAATTATGTTACATCGCGCTCTGTTCAGGTCTATAAAACAAATAATTCGGGAATTCTAGAGGCCCCGCTCACCATAAGCCACAGCATTATGTAATTCTCATGCTAAATCAGACCTTGCAATATGCGGGAAGGCGCTTTCCTCCTAGAAACAGATACACCTCCCCGCATACTTTTTAACTTATTGATCTTCCGGTAGCGTTACAGTATTTTTAATCTTTGGTTCAGCCACAACGGACATCTGTTTGGTGGGAGATTTTTGACTTACCGCATTATCCACGTATTGGTCACCGTGTAGTTCGCCGCCCATGGTGGATTCGTCAAAGGGGATCTCCCCTTTCAGCACCGCATGAACACGATCCATATCTACCTCTTTAACAATCTTCCCCATGAGTAACGTCGCCACTGCGTTGCCTGTGAAGTTAGTGACCGCACGTGCTTCAGACATGAAGCGATCGATTCCCACGATCAAACCTACACCATTAACAAGGTCGGGGCGGTGTGACTGCAAACCGCCTGCCAGGGTCGCCAGCCCTGCGCCCGAAACACCGGCAGCTCCTTTCGAAGCAATGATCATGAAGACCAGCAGAGAAATCTGCTCGCCTAACGCAAGTGGAGTCCCCATAGCCTCCGCGACAAAGAGGGCGCTCATCGTCAGGTAAATTGCGGTGCCATCCAGGTTAAAGGAATACCCCGTAGGAACCACAACGCCTACGACAGGCTTCGAAACACCTAAGTGTTCCATTTTGGCGATAAGACGCGGCAGCGCCGCCTCCGACGAGGATGTTGAGAAGATGAGGAGATATTCGCGCGCCAGATATTTCAACAGGGTAAAGATATTCACACCGGTTACGAGCTTGAGAATAGTGCCCAGAACGATTACGACAAAGAGAATACAAGTGATATAGAATGCCACCATTAAAATAAACATTGAGGATATCGCACGGGAACCCGTAGAACCTACAACAGCTGCAATCGCACCAAGCGCACCAGCAGGCGCTAACCACATAATCATCATGAGCAGACGGAATACGAGCGCCTGACAGTAGGTCAGAAATTTGAGAATGGGAGCGCCAACCGGTCCCATCTTCTGCAAGGCAAAGCCGGTCAAAAGCGCTACGAAAAGGGTTTGCAGAATATTACCGCTTGTCAATGCCGAAAGCAAAGAAGTCGGCACGATGTTGAGCAGGAACGAGACAGTGCTATCACCGCCATGTCCCTCAGACGAATTCGGAAGCGTGTATTTCGTTGTTGCCGGGTCATAGTGCAGCGAGCTTCCCGGCTCGATAATATTACCTACAACCAGGCCAATTCCTAAGGCAAAGGTTGACATGAGTACGAAGTACAGCAGCGCCAATCCACCGACCTTGCCGACGGTTGCTGCCTTAGCAATAGACCCTACACCCAGCACAATCGTACAGAAAATTACAGGGGCGATCATCATCTTGATGAGAGCGATAAAACCAGTACCGATGGGCTGCAGCTCTTTTGCAAAATCGGGAACGGTCATTCCCAAGATACACCCAAGGATCACAGCGGCAATCACCGAGAGGTAGAGCATATGGGTTGGGTCTTTGTAGAACGGTTTCTTTGCGGATTCCGTACTCATTAATTCTTTCCTTTCGCGCCGGGGACGCACGGTGCTGTGTGTCTATACCGACCAGAACTTTATTGTTCCGGATTCAGGATGTTATACAGGCTACACCTACGGCAACATTAACGCGGGTGTTTTCTGACTAAAATATGCCATTGCAACAGAATATTTACATGTCTGTTACAAACAGCATAAATATTACATCTTTAGAGTGTAAATCGTATAAATAAGCTAAATTATAGTATCTTATTGGCGTATTTTCTCTTTAAACGCATATTTGTCGGCATAGCTATACAGACATAGTGTCGTCGTTCTTCCGCGCAGCTATTCCCCACAGTCTACTTCTACTAATCACCTACTAAGTACGCTCATGTGCACGAGGATGCGCCATCCGGTAAACCTCCAGCATCCCTTCCGGAGTAACCTTGGTATACACCTGCGTAGTCGCAATCGAGGCGTGTCCCAATAGTTCCTGAACCACGCGAATATCGGCGCCGCCCTGTACAAGATGCGTCGCAAACGAGTGTCGAATAGAGTGGGGCGAAAAATCAGAGCTCAGCCCTGCCTCCTCAGCTGCTTCTTTGAGGATAAGCCATGCTCCCTGTCGACCCAGCCGGCTCCCCCGCCCGTTGAGGAAAAGCGCAGCGGTGCCTTTACCGTGTGAAGCAAACTTGGGGCGAGCGCGCACAATGTAGTCTTCCAGCGCCCTCTGCGCATAGGATCCCAAAGGTACTAAACGCTCTTTACCCCCTTTGCCGAAAAGACGCACATACCCAGGCACGGCAATAGATTCCCCGTTTTCATCGCGGGGTTTTTCGCCCAGGTGTATATCGTCCAGATCTGTTGCCAGCATCTCGCTCACGCGCGCACCGGTAGCATATAAGAACTCAAGTATCGCTCGATTACGCAGGCCGGTAGGAGTCTTAAGACTGGGAATGGCAAGGAGCTTTTGCATTTGCTCCACGGATACGGCTTTGGGCAATCGCTTCACATTTTTAGGCGGTTTCACGGCAGCGGCAGGATCGGTCTCCAGGATGCGCGAAGCATGCCAGAAACTATGCGCGCCACGAACTGCAGCCATGGTACGTGCAATTGAATTAGGGCCCAGCGGCAGAGGCAGTGTGACATCACGCGTACTCGTTGAAGGAGCCTTTGTCTGATCCGAGGTGTAGAGGGAAACCGCCAAAGACTCCAGGGTATCTTCGAGTTCCTCTGCTCGGGTATCAGATTCAGATGGTTTTTCTCCCTGACGTTTGCTGGGATGCCCCGAATCTCTGTTCTCCCCCGCACGCGGCAGTGTAGGTTGGGCAAGTTCACGCATAAAGGCACGCACATCGGCAGTGCGAATTCGGTGGGCATCAATGATACCGCGTGACGCCATAAATTCCACATATCGTTTTAAATCGCGTGCATACGAAGCTATCGTATTCTCGCTGCTGCCTTTTTCAACTCGCAGGTGAATAAGATACTGATCAATATCCCGCTCAAGCGGACTTATACGATGTATTCCTTCGCTCAGGTGCTGAGAAACCATAGCGAATTATTCCTCGTGTTTAAAAGTTTCGGGTCGGATACGGCGCCCTCCTACATAAGGATGAAAATCCCAGGTATCGGCGGCATCTCGCAAGGGCAGTTGCTCTTGCCGAGCCTCGACTGCGCAATATGACGCGAGAATAGCCTGAATAGCCAAACCGTTATGTAGTCGGCCCGCGAGCACAAGACGTACGGCTTGTTCAAGTGGCACCCACCGGTAGGTAATCTCCGCTTCTTCGTCCCTGCGTACTATACGGTCTGCTTCAGGAATCTCGTACAGGTCTTGGGCGAGGTATATACGACCCGCTTCCGAAGCGGCTCCCGGAGTCGTATAATAATCGACCAGGCTGTGCCAGCGATGAGCCCCAAGATCGGCTTCTTCCGCAAGCTCGCGCTGCGCTGCATGAAGAGGGTCTTCACCGGTGATGTCAAGAAGACCTGCGGGAACTTCCCAGAGATTCATACGCACGGGATGCCTATACTGGCGCAGAAGCAGAATCTCATTCCAGTTGTTCACCGCAGCAACCGCAACGGAACCGGGCATGTCGATAACATCCCGCGTTAAAGTGGTACCTTGCCCGTCAAGATCATAGTGCTCCACGGCTGCTTGGAGAACATATCCGCTATACTGCACCTCACGGCTTAGGATTTCTCGCGTTGAGGGAGCATCGATCACATCAGCATACATAGGGTCTATTCGATGCGGATTCTTGTTCTCTGAAGTGTTCATATCCCTATTCTAATTTGCATACTTACGGTCGCCAGAATCAGAACCTTAAGGACAGAGCTATTAGCTGACAGCGCTGACGTTTCTATTTTCCTTTGGCAGAGCAAAGTCGCGGACTACATCGGCAGTCCGCGACTTTTTATGAAGAAAGTTCTTACTCTTTACCGCTACGATTGAGAGCTGCTTTCACCAGCCCCGCAAAAAGCGGATGCGGCCGCGTAGGACGCGAACGGTACTCCGGATGAGCCTGAGTCGCCACATAGTAAGGATGCACATCAGCGGGGAGCTCAACATACTCCACGAGCGAGGAATCCGGCGAAGTGCCGGAGATAACCAAGCCCGCGTTCTCAAGCTGTTCACGGTACTCGTTATTAACTTCGTACCGGTGACGATGCCGTTCCGCCACTTCGGTCTCGCCATAGGCCTGAGCAACCTGTGAACCGGGAACCAGGTTAGCTGTGTACAGGCCCAAACGCATGGTTCCACCCAAATCACCTGCGCCTTCCACAAACTGCTTTTGTTCTTCAATCGTGGCAATGACCGGAACCGATGTCTCCGGGTCAAACTCGGTTGAGGATGCGTCAGAAAGATTCAAAACGTTTCGAGCGTACTCAATCACCATGGACTGCAGCCCCAGGCAAATGCCCAGAGTAGGAATCTTATGTTCACGAGCATATTTCAATGCGCCGATCTTGCCGTCCAGACCGCGAATACCGAAACCGCCGGGTACTAAAATGGCATCCATATCGTGCAGCTGATGGTCTGCGTCTTCATCGGTGGCGCATAGGTCTGCAGCGACCCATTTGATATTGACCTTTGCATTATTCGCAAAGCCCCCGGCGCGCAGAGCCTCAGAAACCGAGAGGTATGCATCAGGAAGATCGATATACTTACCCACGAGGGCAATGTTAACGTCGGCGGAGGGGCGGTGCACCGCATCCAACAAACGATCCCACTGCGTAAAATCTGGCTCAGGGGCAGTCATGCCAAAGTAATCCAGAATATAATCGTCGAGCTTCTGGGAATGAAGGGTTTTGGGAATATCGTAGATGCTGGGGGCATCGGGACATGAGATAACGGCGGCAGTATCAACATCGCAGGCGTTACCGATTTTGGCGCGATGCGATTCCGGAACATCACGCTCACAACGCAGAATCAAGCCATCAGGCAGGATACCCAAACCACGTAATGCTGCAACGGAATGCTGAGTAGGCTTCGTTTTGAGTTCGCCGGAAGGGCCGATAAAGGGTACCAAAGATACATGGAGGAAAAACACGTTCTGACGTCCAACGTCACGGCGTACTTGGCGTGCCGCTTCCATAAAGGGCAGCGATTCAATATCGCCTACCGTACCGCCGATTTCGGTGATGATGATATCGGGCGCGTTTTCGATTTCGGCGGCGTAACGCATACGTGCTTTGATTTCATCAGTGATATGAGGAATAACCTGCACGGTATCGCCCAAATATTCTCCGCGACGTTCTTTTGCGATAACGGTCGAGTACACCTGACCGGTTGTAACGTTAGCGGATTGGTCAAGGTTCTCATCAAGAAAGCGTTCGTAATGCCCAATATCAAGGTCTGTTTCAGCACCATCATCAGTTACAAAGACTTCGCCGTGCTGGAAAGGGTTCATGGTACCGGGGTCTACGTTAAGGTACGGGTCAAATTTCTGCATCGTGACCGATAGACCACGAGAACGTAGAATCTGACCGAGAGAAGAAGCTGAAAGACCTTTACCGAGCGAAGAAGCAACACCACCCGTAACAAAGATTTGGCGGGTTACCTTACCGTTAGCGGACGCGTTAAGAGCGTTATTATTTTCATTCACCACGGAATTCAAGCTTACCATTTTCTTTTCCCCTATCCAATAGAACACTAGCGGACGAGAGCGTTTCTCTTCCCTAGATTTAATGAGCTCTTTCCCGTATTTCGCGCAGTTTTTACGCCATAATAAACGCTTCACCTACCGCTGAATACCGTGTTGCACCACAACGGCCTCTAGAAATATCTGCGCCCCAACACTACCGAATATCCTTGGAATACTCCTCAGATATATCAGCTATGACCGTTGTCTTTTCAGCACCTGTTTACTCAAGCTGGCCCCCTGCGCGTAAAAGTTCTCGCGCGTGTTCTTGGGCTGCTTCCGACTGATCGTGTCCGGCAAGCATACGAGCGAGTTCCACAACACGCTCTTGGTCAGAAAGCACCTGTACTTTCGATAACGATGCGTCATCATTTTTAAGGACCAGAATATGCTGATCCGCGAAAGCCGCAACCTGTGGTAGGTGAGTTACCACCAAAACTTGTACATGCTGGGCAAGCATTGCAAGCCTGCGACCAATCTCAATAGCAGCCTTACCGCCAACGCCCGAATCTACTTCGTCAAAGATAAAGGTAGGTACCGGATCCACTTCCGCCAACACAACCTCCAACGCAAGCATTACGCGCGAAAGCTCACCTCCAGAGGCGCCTTTCCCAAGTGGACGAGGGGTTGCCTCACGATGCGGAGCAAGCATAAAGGTCACTGTGTCACGACCATGAATTGAAAATTTATCTGCCTCGGCAACTTCAACAACAAGAGAAGCATTCGGCATGGCAAGCGCGGTTAGTTCTTCACTAACAGAATCCGCCAAACGCGAAGCGGCTTCTTGACGCGCTTTCATAAGCTGAGCTGCCTGCTCTCCTAAAGCCTGACGCAGGTCGGTGAGCTCTTGCTCTAGAGATTCCTGTCGCGCTGGATCATCAACAAGGTGAGTCAGGCGATCACGAGATTCTTCGGCCCACTCAAGGACTTCCGCAATATCTGCACCATATTTTCGCGTCAAATTTTTCAGCTGCGCACGACGCTCCTGTACCTGCGCTAGGCGTTCAGGCCCTTCAGAATCTAACGAGGTCGAATAGGTAGAAATATCGGTGGCAACATCAGTCGCCAGAACTAAAAGTTCGTTAACCCGTTGAGCTAAATTCTCTATATCGCTATCGGCATCGGCTTGTCCCAAAAGAGATGTATGTGCCGCGTCCAGAAGGCTCAGTACATTTGCCTCTGTGCCTTCCGTGTATTCGCTGCCCGACAGCGCCGCCGCTGCAACACCGGTTGCGGTACGAAGCGCCTCAACATTCATCAGTTTGATGCTTTCATTCTTAAGCGCTTCGTCCTCGCCCGTCTGTGGGTTTATGGAGTCTATTTCTTCAAGCGCCCCCTGCAAGCTTTGCGCCTCTAATGCTCGTGCACGAGAATTCTCACGAACCTCTTTATATTCAGCGGCTGCGACTCGGTACCGCTCATAGGTATGTTGGTACTTCTCCAACAGATCAAAAAGCTTTTCGCCCGCATAAAGGTCTAGTGCACGACGTTGTTCGCTGGCAGACTTGAGACGCAATTGATCCGACTGACCGTGCACAGCTACAAGAGTTTGCCCAATATCTGAAAGCTTACCGACAGGCGCGGTGCATCCTCCTACATGTGCCCGAGAACGCCCAGAAGCATTAACGGTGCGAGCTAAGAGAAGTTCGCTTGTTTTTTCATCTACCGGGTCAGCTGTTCCACCCACTTCTTCCGCGAGGGTCAAAGCCTTATGTTCTTGAGGTAGGCGCACGATAGCTTCCGCTAAGGCGCTCTTTGCCCCTTTACGCACACTTGCAGCATCACTACGTGCCCCAAGAAGCATACCAAGCGCCGTAACGACCATAGTTTTACCGGCACCAGTTTCACCTGTTAGAACCGACAGCCCGGGCTGCAAGGGTAATCGAGCATCAGTAATGATGCCTAAGTCCCGAATATGGATTTCTTCAATCACGATGCGTCTACCTTAAAGTCCTTACCGCATAGGGGCTGGAGTCGTGCCACATACGCAAGCTATGTGCGGCTCTATTGCACTGACCGACTTCCTGCTTGAGTGTCCCACAAACATTCGGCTTCCGTGGGTACCAGATATAAATTAATGAGGATCTTGCGAACTGTTTTTTTCACCGGCATCACAAGCCTCACGCTCCTCCTCAGAGGTTGGGCCTCGCCATCCTCGAATAGGCAGAGCAAACTTACGAACCAGCCGTTCAGAGAACGGGGCGGGGTGGATACGTGCCAAAAGCACTGGTTTTTCAGATTTACGCACCTCAATGCGGGAACCGGGCAGCAGATCATTCATACGTCGTCCATCGCACCACAACACACCGGATGCACCATGAGCCATCATTTCAACAGCTACCATAGAAGACGGAGATGCTACTAGCGGTCGTGCAAAAAGGGCATGTGCTGAAAGCGGCACCAATAATATAGCTTCTACCTCGGGCCAGACTACCGGTCCCCCACCTGAAAATGCGTATGCGGTGGACCCCGTGGGCGTACCTATCACCACACCATCACAGCCAAATGTGCTTATTGGCTTACGATCTACCTCAATGATGACCTCAATCATCTTCTCGCGGTTGCCTTTTTCAACACTTACTTCATTAAGCGCCCAATCCGTATGAACACGTTTCTCCTCGTGCCATACTTCAATGTCGACTGCCATACGCTCTTCGACCGCATACTCGCTCTTGACGATGCGGTCTACAGTTTCTTGCAGATCACTTTCTTCCGATTCCGCTAAGAATCCTACGTGTCCCAGATTCACGCCGATCAGCGGAATGCTTGTATGTCGCACCATTTCTGCGGCACGCAGGATAGAACCGTCACCACCGAGGACCATACCAAGCTCAATATCAATAAGCGCAACACTCTCATGTACCACCTGCACAGGCACCGGATCGTCCCAATTTTCCGTCAGGGCTTCCAGATCAGAACGGTTCATCACGGGCACTAGACCTGCGCGATGCAGCTGTTTACACGCCTGGCGGGCTGCATCCCGTGCTTCTTTGCGGCCAGTATGCGCAAAGACTAGAATTTTACGATTTTCCGTTACTGACACGTTCTATCCTCCCCACAGCAGGCGTTATTTGCGAATTATCTCACGACTACTTCTTTAGTATAGCCGAATTTCCCACTACACTGGAACATATTTTCTAGAACATTATTTCGACAGAAGGTTTTTTCGTTACTTCTGCTTCTTGCACCATAAGAAGAATTCGGCGTTACCATCCTGCCCGAGTAAGGGGCTTTGCACAGTATCTATAACGCGAAGACCACATGATTGAGCCGAATCTTGCACCTTGCGCACGGCGAAAGCATGTGCTTGAGGGTCTTTAACCACTCCTGCACGCCCAATTTGGTGTTTTCCTACTTCAAATTGTGGTTTCACCATGAGTACTAAGTCCCCATCTTCTTCAGTCACCTGTGCAAGAGCGTCTATGACTAACGTCAACGAGATAAAGGATAGGTCCGAGACAACTAGGGAAACTAAGCCCCCAATATCTTCTGGAGTTAGATAACGCACGTTAAGACCTTCATAAGCATCAACTCGGGGGTCCATGCGCAAAGACTCAACAAGTTGACCGTGACCCACGTCAACTGCTGCAATATGTGAAGCCCCACGGCGCAAAAGTACGTCGGTAAATCCTCCGGTAGAGGCACCTGCGTCCAGACAGCGACGACCGGCTACAGTTATGTGCGTAAAAATATCTAAGGCACCAGCAAGTTTATGCCCGGCACGACTCACATATTCTGTAAGAGGGCTTTCTTGTACCAGTACATCATCATCACGATGTACAGGCTGCGATGCCTTATACACAATTTTCCCATTAACACTCACGCACCCGGCATCAATAAGTTTTGCCGCTAAAGTACGAGATGCAACAAGCTCATGCTCGGCAAGAAATTTATCGAGCCGCACCTAGGAGTTCTCCCCGGGTTCTCGGGAGAAACGTACATTATCTTCGAGGTTATCAACTAAGGTTCCATAGGCCCGAATACGCTCTACAGGATCCATCGCTAAAACAGCCTGCAGCTGTGTTTCAAACTCCTGGTAATCAGCTTCTTCAAGGGACTCATGGCTATCAGCATTTTCTGTAGAGTTTTGTTGTTTCTTACCCATAAGTTAAACCTCGGGAAGGCCTTGAATATTCGGGGTCACTGCCTGCTCCGGATGCGCCGCCCACCAGGCAGCGCAGGCTACGCGCCATGCTTCTGCTTCCGCATCGCTGCCGGAAAAGTCATCTGGCGCGAAAGAGCCTTGGACGGTTAAATAGATATTGTTTCCCTGTACCTTGGCAGTCCATGATGGTCCATGCGCTGTAATCGCGTGGTCCTCATGGAGAATTTCGATCTGTGGATATGGTTCGAAAAAGTCATCAAGAGTGCGCAAAATATATGTGGGACGTTGTTCAGGGACCGCCGATATAACATCCTGATAGGTCTGCACGCCGGTCAGCACAAGTGCACCCGCCATATGAGCTTTGTTGGCTCCCAGAATATCGGTGTCAAGGCGGTCCCCTACAATAACGGGCTTTGAGGCTTTTACTGATTGAGCCGCAGTCTCAAAAATAGCGGCTTCAGGTTTCCCTGCGACTATCGGAGTACGGCGTGCTGCGATGCCTACCGCCGCTACTAGAGTACCATTACCGGGCGCTTGCCCTCGTTCCTTAGGAATAGTTTGGTCTGTGTTCGTGGCAACCCATAAGACGTTCTGATCAGCGAGAGTGTACGCTGCCTCTGCCAAATCTTCCCAGCTGAGTTGCGGGTTAAAACCCTGAACCACGGCAACAGGGTTGTCGGACTGTGATGATACAGGCTCCAACGCGACAGCCCGCAGACAATCTGCTAAAGCTTCAGTACCGGTAACCAGAATTTTAGACCCGGCGGGCACATGTTGAGCCAATAAAGCCGCACCAGCCTGGGCAGAACTGACAACACGTTCCGCCTGCGTGCGCACGCCTAAATCTTGCAGGTGAGCCGCTACAGATTCTACGGAGCGCGAGGCATTATTAGTCACAAAGACGACGGGAACCCCACTGCTTTCAGCGCGGTTCAAGGCTTCTGGCGCTCCCTCAATAGCGTAGGGTCCAGCGTATACTACCCCGTCGAGATCTGAAAGTAAGGCATCGTACTGAGCTAGTAGGGGTTCGCTCGTCATAATGTTCAATTCTTTCTGGTTATAGACAAAGCAAGTAGCCTCAGGCGAGGGACGGATAGTTTCTACTGCTCTGTTTCATTTTGGGAAGGCTTCGTTTCATATTCAGAAGATGCAACCGCCAAGTTCTTTGACTTGTCAGAACTATATGTCTCTTCCTTCTCTGGCTGTGTTCCCTCGTCAGTATTGCTTTGTTGTTCGAGGTCTTCTAGCACAGGTTCCTCAGGTTCAAAGAGCTCGGATTCACCATAAATATCGAAAATCTCAGGCTCGGCGAACTCACCCTGTCCCAAAGCGGCTTCGGCCCTGAACGCGAGGCGTGCCCACTGTTCTGCTTCCTGGCTTCGTCCTGCATTATCTAGAGCCTCGGAATATGCTGTGAAGAGTCGAGGGCTGTATTCGAAAGCCCGTTTTGGGTTTAGCTGCGGAATTTGAAGGGCCGATATCGCTTGCGATTTTTTGCCCTGATCTGCATATATCCCAGATTCAACAATGGCGAGTTCAACGCGAACCGGGGCAGGAAGCTCTTCACGTTTAGCTTCCTCTATCATGTCAAGAGCTTTAGAAATACGGTTAAGAGCGCGCTCGCAGTCTACGAGGAGCGCAAGATGATCCAGAGAACCGCTTATGCGACGATGCGTACGTAATTCACGTAATGCTAGTTCGTAATCTTCAGCGACATATGCGGCGACACCTACAGCCTCACGTACCGCAGAAATACGTCCTGCGCTTCGAGACGCAGCAACAGCATGCTCAAGCGCAAACTGGGGATCAAGCTCCAGATATCGTCCAGTCATAACAAGATGTTTTGCAACGGTAGCGGCATTCCTAGACTCAAGCGCGCGAAGTTGACGGCTTGTAGTACTGTCTAACTCACGACCTGTTACATCACTGTCAATCTCAGGCGCCTTTGGCTTGGCAGGACGATAACCCGCTCGACCGTCAACAGATCGCACGTTCTCCTGAGACTCTGTCTTATACGCGTGCTGCCTAGGTGACTTACTCCGAAAACCGAAACGATGCGATTTATTCGGGTTTTTCAAGTCGTTTCGGCGTCCTCCATCGCTATCCTTATGATTTGCCCCAGCCCCATCAGAATGTTGAGCGTTACTGTGGTAGTTGCTCTTCTGGGAGTTTTTCGCAGTGGAAGCACCAATAGCACCCTGCTTATTTTTAGACTGGGGGGTCTCAGACATGAATCTCCTCAAAGGGGAAGGCGGGATCAAACGCAGAATCTTCGCTACAAATTATGGAAGATAATCTCAGGGTGCTAAATGCACCTTTTATATTCTAGTACAGGTTGGCATAGACCGATACCCTAGAGATACTAGATCACAAGATAGCTTTTCTTCTGCATCTACTCGTAGAAGGCGGGCTACCGGGTTGGGGTTGTTGAGTAAAAACCACAATTAAACACAAAAAGCATGAGCGAAAGCTCCCCCTCACAGGAAACCCCCACCCATACTTACCTCTAAACAAAATATTTATTGCGGCAGCCATCTACTCTCCCACACCCACCAAGATGCAGTACCATCAACACCACAGGGCTTAGCTCACCAGGTTCGAAAAGGATACTGGGCGTTTCCCCCAAGCTATCACCACCGCAAAACCACCAAACAACAACCCACCCCACAAAAAACGGGGCCCAGGTTTGTTGTTTCAAAACTATACAGCGAACGC